>JAPUUO010000042.1 GCA_026967815.1 Candidatus Bathyarchaeota archaeon
TTATGGCGGAAGTATAAAACAAATTGGTTACAAATTGATTACTGTATGGTTACAAGTATCAAACCCTTTAGAATTTAGCGGATATTTTCAGATCTAGTGTTCTTCCTTTTTTATAGGATCTTGTTATACCATCTCCTTCTTTCCAGACAACCTCATCATCCAGTAGATTGCCTGCTTTCACCTTCAATTCTAACGGATATCCATAATCAAACTTCTCGATCCATACAAGGTCCAAAAGGATAGGAGGTACTTCATATTGATCTTCTAAGGAGGTATCTCCATCTATAACACCAACTTTACGAATACGCTCTGACATATAATTCGTATTGAATGAAATGGAACGATTGTCATTATCATAGCCTAATGTCATATTAAATACATATGGTGACAATCCCTGAAGCTCCCTTTTATCGGAAGTTAACTTTGTCTTCTGGTCTTTTGTCAAAGAGACTTCTGAAAGGTTATAGGAGAAGTTTCCGGATATATAATAATTAGACCATTTTGCATTTATAAAGTCAAAATTTTTCCTCCAATCCAATTCAAAACCATACAATGTCGCGTAATCCGTATTGGTAAATGAATATATTGGCAAAGAGGATGAGAGTAACTGTACATCTTCGATTGGTTTATCCATATATTTATAAAAAATACCTGATTTGACATATTCATCCTCAGAGATAAAATGGCTATATTTAAAGTCAAGGTTATACATTGTCGTATTAACTATTGTAGGTCCTCCCCAAATCTTGACCAGTTGAGCATTTCCTATGATAGTCGCTGTCTCAAAAGGGTGATTATAAACCCCAGTTACCTCTCTTAAATCTGGCATGATATACGTTTTTGATGCTGCAATATCAAAAACATTTTTATCATTATATTTGTACTTAACACTCATGGACGGGAAAAACTCTTTAACTTCTAACATACTTGGAGAGAGAATGATATTCTTTCTTAATGCTCGATCAGGGTTATCAGAATCTTTTACATACTCATCGATTTGTTGTTTCACACTTACATATCTAACACCAGCGACAACTTCAACTTTCTCATCTGGACGCACCAAACATGAGATATATGGACTGGATTCATCCACATATCCGTCAAAGTAATCCGCTGGCGAGGTGAGTGAACTCAACAAAAACGGACGATATTCATATGGATAATCCGGCAAAACATAAAGTTGATAAATTGTATCAATATTTTGAGTCATAGTTTCATCATCTACAAAACTTCCTGGTACCCGTTTAAGACGAAAAGTCTTTTGTCTTGAAATTCTTTCTTTCGACGAGATATTGATCCCGTATTCTATATACTCATCCTTATTGAAAAGTTCAAGATTATGTTTATTTTTCAAATATAAAGACTTTAATACATCATCAGACTCAATTCTATTTGCATTGTGATTTGATGAAAGTTTATTATATGTATATGCTAAAGGATCTGTATTGAAATAGATATATTGATAATTATTTGGCTGGTAATAGTTCGCTGTACTGTGCTGTAAACCAAAATTGAACATCGAATCAGAATTAAAGATTTCATAATCTACTTCACCACTGACCTGATCACTATTTAATTCTCTCTCTTCCCAGTTCAAGTTATAAATAGTTAAATGCTCATCATTTGATCCAAGAATACCATCTGTTACTCTTGTAGTTTTACTTGAGTCTTTTGTATAAAGTTTTGTATATTTTAGCTTCAACACATCCAAGTAATTATATCCAATATTTAACATACCACCATGAGAGATATCCATGACCCTTTGATCGATCGTACCATACTGCGTAGGAAAATCATTCTGTTGACCATTGTTATCATAATCATATCTATAATATTCTTCTGATCTATATGTATGTTCTTGATCATATCCATAAGTTCCGAAAATAGAAATTTCATGATCATTATTGATCGTAAAACTTTTAGCCCCCTCTATAGAGCCACTTATACCAGGTAACACTGTAGACTCATTCACATTATAGATACGATTCACAAACATGCGTGTCATATCTGAAAGTTCTTCTGGTGTGAAATCTTCTGTAGTTAGTGTTGGTGTCACTTGACCTACGTGTACTTCTGTTGCATCGAGAATTGTTTGAGGGATATCACGATATGAGAAGTCATACCCTGTCCAGTCCATTGCCGAACCGACATAGTCTATCTGTGCCGTACCCGTATCTCTATTAAATTTTGTTCCTAAAGAGATCTTAATATAATCTTCGTCAAAATTCTCTTTGGTTCTAATATCTATATATCCACCACCGAAACTGCTTGGGATATCTGCAGTTGCACTTTTTTGAATCTTCATTGACCCTATCACACTTGAAGGAAAAATGTCAAGAGGCACAGATCGCTTCATTGGATCTGGCGAAGGAATCGGCATAGAGTTCATCTCTACATTAGAGTATCTTTCTCCAAGTCCACGGACATAGATGTTTTTCCCATCTACTAAAGTAACTCCAGTGACCCTTTTAAGTGCTGCAGCCGCATCTGAGTCCCCTTTTTTCGATAACTCTTCTGATCCGAGTATATTTGCAACAGCATTGATGTTTTTCTCTTCTGCCATGACATCAGCGATACTCCCTTCTATCTTTGGAGCAAGCACGACAAACTCTTCTAGCTCCATACTTGCTGGAGTCAACTTCACTGTTCTTGAAGAGGCACCATCTTTTTTGACCACAATGCCTCCAACCGTCTGTGCACTGTAGGCTGAATGTACTACAGAGATACTCAGTGTTTTACCTGAAGGTACCTTGGCAGAAAAACGACCCTTATCATCCGTTCTTACATCTACTGCAGTACCTCTCACAAAGACTCTCGCACCTGCGATCGGTGTATTGCCTTCCGAAGAGAGTACCTGACCTGAAAGCGTCCCTTTGCCAGTAGCTTTTTCTGCCTCTCTTTCAACGGATGCAGCTACAGTAACAGGTATGTCAATATCGATACTGTCCGTCCCGGTTTTAGAGAGTGTCGCAATGATCTCCGTATCTCTTCCCTCTTTGATCACTACAGGCTTTTTAAAGTACCCCAGGTTTTCACCTGCAGCATTTTTACCAAAGATCTCTATCTGGTGTCTGCCTCCATGTAGTCGTATCTTTACAGCACCATCCTTATCGGTTTGGAAAACTTTTTTACCATCGATCTTCACTTCATTTGCAGCAAGTGGTTTCCCCTCACTGAATAGCAACACTGAAAGCGTACCTTCTTTTAATTCACTGGCCATGACTACTAGGGGTATGGTCATTAAAAGCAATAATTGCACTAACTTCTTCATCTATATACACTCCAAACTGTTACTTCTACATTTTTCTATATTTTTACGGATCACCGTTGCTTTAGAGAAGAGCTCATCATCTTCAATCTTTTTAAGATGTGCTTCTGCACTCTCATAGTCTTTGACCCTATAGTATGCGTATGCCAATGCATAACGCATATTGTCATTTTTCAAAAGACCATATCTGTCCAAGGCGTCTTTAATTCCGATGATCTTCTCAAATTCACCCTTACCGATATAGATCGCTACTTTTTGCTTGGTCTTTTCTTCTTTATCTGTCATCATTGAATTCAGGTAAAGCGCATGTGCAAGCTCACCGTTTCTTCTGTACATCTCTGCTGCTTCTTTAAGATAGTTCGCATCATACAATGAACCCTTCTCAAAGAGGTCAGCAGTGACATGAGGCATATCTTTTTGGTTATAGTAATGCCCAAGCAAAATATGTACTTTTGCTGAAGACGGGAACTTTAACTTTGCCTCTTCAAGTACTTTGATCGCCTCTTCTGACTCACCGCCACTTTGAAGCATCTGCGCTAAAGAGATATACTCTTGTGCGTTTGCAGACATCTTCTTCATATAAGCTTTTGCTGCGGTGATCGAAGCTTGATAGAGCTTTAACTCAGCAAAGTAATAGAACTTTTGTTTTAACAGTGTGGCATCTTCAGAGAAAAGCTTTGCTCCTCTGCTAAGTGCATCGATCGCAGAACCTTTTTGACCAGCCTTCCAGTAACACTCCGCCCTAAGGGTAAACAAAGATACACTGGCACGTCCTTTTTCTCCCGCTGTATCCAATGCATGTACTGCGTTAATATACTGCTCTGCTTTATAATATACCTGCGAAAGATAGAGGTAGATCTCTTCGATCTGATCTTTTCTTAGTTTTTCCGGATCAAATAGAGGCTTTTTGATTACAGGCTCTTCTACTTTTTTCTTTTCAGAATAAACACTAAAGAGATACTCTCTATCAGGCTTCTCTTCTACCGGCGGTTCATACACCTTTTGCTTCGTTGCGGTGATCGCTTTTTTAAATGCATTGATAGAGGAGTGATAGTTCTCATTTTTCAGGAAGATCAACCCTCTCATATTATGATATTTATCCCATTCGATCTTCGTATGGGAATCTTTTGCAAGTTGAAGCTCTTCAAGTGCTTTATCATACTTTCCATCATAGTACATGATGGTTGCGATCTCCATATGATTGATCGTTTGCTCTTCAGCCTCTTTTGCCTGGAGTGAATATGTCAAGAAAAGGACAAGAGATAATGTAATGATTTTTTTCAACATGATTTCACCTTAATTAAAATCGAAGCGTACTTTTTGCTTCGCCCATACTTTGACCGGGTTACCTTTGTATTTTGCCGGAGCAAAACGCCAGCTTCTTACACCTCTTAATGCTGCTTGATCAAATACACCTGCCGGGCTTGAAGCGATCACTTTTGCCAGTTCAACACTTCCATCCTTACCGATAAGCAGGTTCACAACCACATACCCTTTGATATGTTTTTTCGCCGCTGCCGCCGGATACTCTAACGGAGCTCGAGAGATCACTCTTGGCTTGCTGTCAACCGTTCCCTCGTTCATTGCCGCATCTGCTGCCATGTCACCCAAAAGACTTCGTCCATCACCTATGATATCCCCTGTAGCAAACTCAGGGATATTCATCGCAATGCCGCCAAGCATCGCTCCAAGGTCTGGCAGTGGTGCTCTTGGCTGTGCTTTTGGCTTCGGTTTTGGTTTTGGTTTTGGTTTCTCCATTTTTGGCGGCTGTTTTGCCATCTTCATATAACGCATGGGGTCTTTGACTTTTTTCTCTTTTTTCTCGACCTTGGCATTAAATGAAACAACCAGTACTACCATCAAGAAAGCACCGATGCCCATCGCCCATAAAGCAGAGGTTTTGGCACGATCTCTATTAAACTTTTTAGTCGCCATAATAGATTATCCCATCTCTTTTGATGTGGACACAGCTACATCTTTTGCCCCTGACATGCGGCACTCATCCACTACATTGATCAATGTCTCTACAGGGATCGTATCATCAGAGATAACCAAGACTGACTTCTCTGTAGTTGTACGTAGCAAGTCTCTTAATTTACTCTGGATCGCCCATAGTTGTACCGGCTGGTTGTCAATGTAGACCTGAGAGGTATTGTCAATATACACACGTACTACTTTCGCATCTGACTTGCTGGCACTCGCTGCAGATGGACGCTCAAGGTCCAGTTTCATATCTTTGACAAACGTAGTCGTTACCATAAAAAAGATCAATAGGATAAAAACCATATCGATCAATGGAGATACATCTACATTGTCTACTTCTTGTTTCTTTGGTCTAATTCTCATTCCCCATCCTTCGTGGATATAATATCTGTGATCTGTTCAAATTCGAGTTCATAGCGTTCTGCCTTTCTGTCAAGTACACGTCCAACGATCAACCCCGGAACGGCAACTACCAGTCCAAGCTCAGTGGTAAAAAGCGCTTTGGAAATTCCCCCGGATATACTGGCTCCCTGAGCAAACATTGAACTGCTTTGCAGTGCATCAAATGTCTCGATCATCCCCATCACTGTTCCAAGTAAACCTACCAGTGGTGCAAGTACAACGATCGTCTTGATCATGATTCTGTAACTGTTTACATCACTATAGTATGGAAGTAAGACACCGTAGATGTGCTTTCTCACATTTGCCCCGATTGCTTTTGCCTCTTGTGCTGCTTTAAGCGCATCAGCCACAGCATAGTCAAGCATGCCTCTCATTGCCTGATCTTCACCTCTTGTTTCGTGTTTATTGATCAAACGTCGAACATTTCCTTTTGTTCCCCTCTTAAGGATAAAATAACGATATCCCAAACCATACCAGAGAAAGAAGTTAAATACGAACAGTACCCACATCACCACTCCTCCGGTATTCATAAGATCGACAAATCTGCCGATTAACTCAAATGGCGAAAGCATCTTAGCCTCTATACTTCTCGTAAAGATTTACGATATGTAAAGCACTCTGCTCCATAGAGTCTTTAATGCTCTGTGCCCAACCAGAAAGCAGGTTTCCGATCAACAAAAGCGGAATGGCTACGATAAGACCTTGCATCGTTGTCACAAGTGCTGCAGAGATACCGCCTGAAAGGAGCTTCGGATCACCCGTACCAAACTCAGTGATCACTTCAAATGTCTCGATCATTCCTGTTACCGTACCAAGGAGCCCCATCAACGGTGCAACCGCTGCGATAACCAGTACAAAACTACCAAATCTATCGATCTGTGTACTTTCATTAAGGATATTTTCCATAATGACATCTTCAATGTGTGCTCTCTCTTTTTTGATATTTCTCAATGTCGCTTTGATCACTCTTGCCGTTGAGCCTTTATATCCTTTAAGCTTCTCAAGAGAAACCGTGCTACCCTCACCAGACTCTAATGTATCTACCACTATTTGAGTGATCTTATTTACATTTGTTCTAGCTCCCATCAAGTTGATCACTCTTAATCCTAAAAGAACCAAACCAAAAAGTCCAAGCGCAAAGATGATATATCCGATGATACCGCCATCTTCCATGGTATCTACAAAAGTTTTCTCAGTCACGTAATCCACCTCTTTATCAAGGTTTTCATAGGCAAAGATATCGATCGATTCAGTCTTCTCTTTGGCGAACATTGCCTTAGCATCATCAGCTGATCCCACAGCATTCCATAGTTTATAGTTACCATCTCCTGCTGGTGCAAGTGCTCCTGCTGCTTCTTTAGAGATACCATATGCCGCGATGTTCCCTACTTTTACGATATCGCCTTCAACTTTTTTCCCATCTGGAAGATAGAACTCGCCTTTTTCATTTCTCAAAGAAGAGAGTTGCTTATAAAGTTTCATGGAGGTACCAAATGCCTGCTGGACCTTCTCCACATCATTGGTTTTATTGTCATTTGAAACTTTTACACCATACGGTTCAAGTGCCAAACGCGCCTGATTAACCACATTACCGGTAAGCCCTCCGTTATCCTCTTTCTCAGCTAACATCTTGGAAAGTTTTTCCAATTTTTCACTCTTTGATTTTACCTGTGCAGACACTTCAAGCAGTTTTGATTGAAGTGCTTCTACCTTCTCTTTAGATGCTTGAATGTCATTAGCCTGCTGTACTTTATCTATTGCAAGTCTGTTTTCTAGTTCTGCTTTTTGAGCTTTAAGGAATGCATACTCTTTTTGGTATGCTCTTTCAAGTTCACCTGCATGGACAGTTGCCGAAAGTGATACAAATGTCACGATCGCAAAAAATAGTTTAGTCATAGATAATGCTTTCATTAGTTAGCTCCTCTGAGTAGTAGTGCATTTGGCAGTGTAAAGTATCCTGTACGGATCTGTTTTTGCAGGGCATCAAAAAGATCAATAATCTGATCACGCTCAATACTGTCTTTTGCTACTACATAGCTGTACTTCTTACCATTTTGTTTTACATACCCGACTCTATCATCCGGTGTGGCAAAGAACATCATCACTGAACCCACTTTGGCGATCTTTGCTATCGTTGCTTTTCCGTCAAGTGTGATCTCCTGTTTAAACTGTCCGATCTCTTTGGTCAAACGTAAGGCATCATCATAACTTGCCCATGTCAGTGCAAGTGCCTTCTCTTGTGAAATGTTTCCATTTTTAAGGTCATCTTTGATCTGATGAAGTGCTGCTATTCTCTCTTCTACTTTAAAAGGGATTCCTGTTTGGATCTCTTTTTCAAGTGCATCAAGTGCTTCATTGACAACAGGCTTAAGGTCTACTGTCGCACTTCCCATCACTTCAAGTTTTTTTTCTGTTTTTTCAATGTTTTGCTGGGTAAGTTTCAATGACGTATCTTGTCTATTGATCTGTGCTTCATTATCAGAGATCTGAAGCGCATAGGATTTCATTTGAGAACGATACGCTTCTTTGTTATCATCGATTTGTGTATAGAGTGCCTCTACTTGTGATCTCAGCTCCATGATCGATTTAACCATATTGTCATCATTCGCCGCATGAAGCATCGTACCTGAAATAGCTAGAGCTGCGGATAGAGAGATCAACTGTTTAATTTTTCCCATTTTTTTTCCTTGTTTATTAATTAAAAAATCGGTATGGATTTTAATATGTGGAATAGTGCCTAAAATTCATAACAGAATGGAAACATTCTATGTAGTTTTGTAATGCGGTTCAATTTCAGACAGATAATCGTCTGTCTGAAAGATATATTAGTTGTAGTTGATTACGTTACCAGTACCATCAGTAAAGATAGTCTCAATTTCGTCTGCTGAGTCAGTTGTAGCATCTGTTTTGTTGACAAAATCATATCCAACTGCTGTATTAATTGTAGTATTTTCAAAAGATATTTCATTTAAGTCAGCCGCATCTTGAGAATAAATAGCTCCAGCTGCTGTACTATTATAATTGATCGTACCGTTTTTGAAGTGTCCACCAACACCTGACTTTTTAAAGAAGATACCACCTTCACTGACCTGGTCTTTCACAGTGATCGTAAATCCATCAAATGTCGCATATGTATCACCCGACATCTCAATACCCGCATAACCCATAGCCGATGCATTGACTACAAGATTTTTAACAGTACCTGAGAACCCATCATCAATATCGAAATGGTCATCTGTACAATGTGAAACCGTTACATTTGTCATGTTAACTGTACCACCCCAGATCTCTACACCATCATCATCTGAATAATCCACTGTGATATCTTCAACAACTGTTCCATTACCCACACCAACCATCGAAAGACCATTGATCTCTTTATCTGTAAATGCACTAATTCCTGAATTCAGGATCTGAACATGTTTGAGAATACCTGAGTTATCATCATCAATTCCTTGACCTGGTACAAAGGCTTCATTCACCTCATAAGGCCCAACTTGTGAGTTTGCTGCATTACCAATGATCGTTAGACCACCCCAAAGTCCTTCTTGCTGTAGTGTCTGATTTTCAGAAGTGAATACAATTGGACTATCATGTGTTCCCAAAGCATAGATTTTTGCATCTTTATCTACAATCATATATGATGCAGCATCTCCATCAACCGGCTTTCCAACAATAGTTGTTCCTTCCTGAACTCTTAAAGATGCACCTGGTGTAACTACCGCTAATCCATCCAATGACCATGTGCTGTCTGATGTTAGAATCGTACATCCAGTTAAATTACCAGTAAGTGTTGTTCCACTTGGGATACTACACGTATCATCATTGCCATTTGTGCCTGAAGCAAAAATAGTCTCAATTTCATCTGCTGAGTCAGTTGAAGCATCTGTTTTATTAACAAATTTTTTTCCATCAGCTGCATAGATTCCAACATTTTCAAAAGATATTTCATTTAAGTCAGCCGCATCTTGGGAATAAATTGCACCCACATTGCCTTTATAGATAATAGTACCATTTTTAAAGTGTCCACCAACACCTGATTTTTTAAAGAAGATACCACCTTCACTGACCTGGTCTTCCACAGTGATCGTAAATCCATCAAATGTCGCATATGTATCACCCGACATCTCGATACCTGCATAACCTTCACTTGTTGCATGAACTACAAGGTTTTTAACGGTACCTGAGTAACCATCATCGATATCGAAATGGTCATCTGTACAATGTGAAACCGTTACATTTGTCAAGTTAACTGTACCACCCCAGATCTCTATACCATCATCATCTGAATATTCTACCGTGATATCTTCAACAACTGTTCCATTACCCACACCAACCATCGAAAGACCATTGATCTCTTTATCTGTAAATGCACTAATTCCTGAATTCAGGATCTGAACATGTTTGAGAATACCTGAGTTATCATCATCAATTCCTTGACCTGGTACAAAGGCTTCATTCACCTCATAAGGCCCAACTTGTGAGTTTGCCGCATTACCGATGATCGTTAGACCACCCCACTGTCCAGGAAGTTTTACTGAAGGATAATCAACACGTGATTTAGAAGTAAAGATAATCGGTTTTTCAGCAGTACCATCTGCAATAATCTTTGCACCTTTATCTATAATCATATACGATGCAGCATCTCCATCAACTGGTAAACCAGCAATGACTGTTCCTGGTTCAATTGTAAGAGTTACACCCTCTGGAACCACTACAAGTCCATCCAACAACCATAATGTATCTGCTGTTAATGTTTTATTTTGGCTAATAGTACCTGTCAAAGTTTCCGTTGCCAAAGAAGATGCATTATCTATGGTAGTGCCCGTAGTGGTATCCGTAATGGTATCTGTAGTTGTTGTATCACCAGTTATTGTAACAGGAGAGTCACCATATGTAATTTTTGTATCCCCGCAACCATTCATTATTGCTATAGCAACTGCTGATAGTGCAATTGTTTTCAAGTTTGTCATTTTACTTTCCTTAAACATAAATTTAAACCATCCTTGGTTTTGTTTGTAGAATAGTGACGAAAAATGGAAACATAGTGGAAACATAATGGAAACATTTATGTTATCAAATGGTT
>JAPUUO010000043.1 GCA_026967815.1 Candidatus Bathyarchaeota archaeon
TCAAAGAAAAATTACCCCTCATAACAAACTAAAGCTAATAATACGAGGGGTAAAAAGTATAGAAAAACTTACCCCTCATAACAAAAATACGAGGGGTAAAAAAGAGTCAAAAAGTTACCCCTTGCATGAACCCAGCGCGCGCAAATTGTCATATGTACTAGAAAAGGCCTCTAAGTTGTTTAAGTATACCTCGACTCAGCATGTGCCAGTAAACTCTTCTTTTCAATTCGTTTCTAGAAAATGATCCTTGAAGTCTTCTTTTCCATGAACCATAAAAGCTTCTATAACATTTGTAGAGTTCTTCCTGCACCTCTTTCCTTGACAGGGTTTCCGTTGGCATTATTAAATGTACCATATCGTAGTTGGCCCAATTAGAGTCTTCTATCCACCCATTCTTTTTTGCCTCCTCGAAAAGCTCAGTTCCAAGAAATGGCGTAAGAATAGCGAAAATGACAAAATCTGAATCCAATTCGTCAATGAACTTTCTTGATTCTGCGATTGATTCCGCTGTATCTTTGCGTTCACCTATTATGAACATCGCTTGGGCGAAGATGTCATTCTTTTTTAAGAGCTTAACCGCTTTCTTAGCGTCTTCAGGAGTAATATTCTTCCTGAAGGTTTCAAGCGTTGATTGGTTTGAGTTTTCAACTCCTAGAAGGATCCAACGGAGACCTGACTTCCGCAATTTAGGTAGAGCGTCTTGATGTTTGATTATATCATCGCATCTTACTTGGGTAAACCACATCAAATCTTCAGAAAGCCCTTTCTGGATAATTTCTTTGGCTAGTTCACTAGCCCTTTTGCCTACTCCGAAGTTATCGTCTGCCAACCAGATGAATCGACTTCCATAATTCTCGAAATGCGCGCGCGCACAGTTTAATGAGTTGTCGGTTAAAATAGTAACTTAACATTTAGGGTCGAGTAATACCAGAAAGTCTTAGGACACTTAAGAGTTAAATTCTATCGTTTATCATACAAGTTCTGCTTCCCAAGGAGATTATGAGGGATGGGAGACCTCGAAAAAACCAGTCAAAAGGCAGATTCTGAAGAGAAGAAAGAATGCTACTTTTGTAAACCAATTAAATGGACTACATTCGAAGTTCCACCAAAACTTACCAAATTTTTGTACTCAAGAAAAAACTTGTTTTTTGTTCTAATTATCGCATTTCTGGTCTATTTTATAACTTTTAATCAGCCAGAGATTGTAAGAAGAACCTTAACCACTTTTGTTTTTGCTGCAGGCTGTTGGATGCTCGAAGTATTTCCTTTACCAATAACTGGGCTTACAATACCTGTAATGCTAACTTTGTTAGGAGTATTTAATCCAAAAGAAGCCTTTGCTCCTTTTTCAAACTCAATTATATTCCTTATGATTGGAGGTCTTGTTTTGGGTCAATCAATAAAAAAACATGGATTAGATAAATGGATTGGATACAACCTACTGACTTACTCCAAAGGCAAAATAGATAGACTAATTTTGCTAGTCATAGCTGCCACTGCCTTCCTAAGCATGTGGATGTCAAACACTGTAGCAATAGCAGTAATTTTACCTGTTATTCTCTCAATACTGACAGCAATGCCTGAAGAACTTGTTAATCTTAAACGCAAGATGCTATTAGGAGTCTCTATAAGCACATCAATCGGTGGCACTGCCATGCTCACAGGAAGCACCCCTGCAATGATAGCTGGAGCATTACTGGGAGAAACAATTCCTTTTGGGTTCATTGAATGGGCATACTACGGCTTACCCGTTTCTCTGTTAATATTAGCAACATCCTTTTTGTTATTGAAAAAGTTGTACCCCTCTCCAAAAATAACACTAAACCTAGATGCAATAATTGAACAAAAAAAACAAATGGAAAAACTAACCACCACACAGAAAAAAATACTTCTAATTTTTTTGGGAACAATACTATTCTGGTTCATGGGAAGCCAGTTTGAAGGCTGGCTCGGATTGCCAACTTCAGTATCTAATGTAGCCATAGTTTCTGTAACTGCGGTTCTAATAATGTTCGGCCTAAACCTACTTGACCTCAAAGATTTACAATCAATCCAATGGGAATTAATATTTCTAGTAGGAGGCGGAATTCTATTGGGCGAAGCAATGATTGAATCTGGTGCAGTCAGCGGCATAAGCAGTGCCATAGCATCTATGCACGGTTCATCTCCCATAATAGTAATAATAGCCGTTTTAAGCCTGATTTCGCTTCTCTTAACGAATTTTATTTCAAACAGCGCAACCGCCGCAATTTTAATACCTATAGCAATTGAAACTGCAAACATTTTAGAAATGACACCAGTTCCTTTTGTAATGGCAGTAGCTCTAACAGCAACCATAGCATTCATAACGCCAGTAGGAGTACCCTCTACGGCCCTAATCTACTCAACAGGAATTATTCCTAGAAACAGGCTTATTAAAACAGGAATTTTAGCTGCAATACCCGCATTGTTAATAGTCCTTGCCATAGTTTACACATTTCCAGTTCCATAGAAAAAATACAGTTTAACAAGCAACTGAAAAATCTTAAGTAAAACTATAATTGAATACAAAAAGGGTCGTTACAATGTTAATTCAAACAGTAAAATCAGAGATAGTTTCACACCTTTCATACATCATAGGAAACAACAATGAGGCAGCAGTAATCGACCCCAGACGAGACTGCAAAATCTATCAACAAATTGCTAAGAACTGGGGAGCAAAAATAAACTATATTTTTGAAACCCATAGAAACGAAGATTACGTTACCGGGTCCTTAGAACTAGAAAAGCTCACAGGAGCTACAATATTTCACGGCCCCGGGCTGCCTTGGGGATTCGGCAAAATCATCAAAGACAACCAAGAAATCAATGTGGGAACACTGAAAATTAAAGCATTGCACACTCCAGGCCATTCACCAGATAGCACAAGTTATGTTTTATACGACCTAGAAAGTGGAGAAGAACCTGTAATTGTCTTCACTGGAGATACACTTTTCGTAGGAGATGTAGGTAGAACCGATTTTCTTGGAGAAAAAATGACCCCTACTATGTCGGAAAGATTGTATGACAGCATAAATGACAAACTTTTATCCTTGGGTGATGGAGTAATAGTGTGCCCAGCTCATGGTTCTGGGTCAGTATGCGGCGGCAAAATAAGAGAAAGAGAAATAAGCACAATTGGAATCGAAAAGAAAACAAACCCAATGTTGAACCTAACCAAAGAAGCTTTTATCAAACAAAAAACAAGTGAACAGCACCAAACTCCACCATATTTCATGCAAATGGAAGCTTACAATCTTAATGGTCCCCCAATATTAGGTGAAATACCTACTCCGCATCCTCTAACTCCTTCAGAATTTAAGAAAACTGCTGAAAACTCTTACATTATCGATACAAGAACTCCCGCAGCTTTTGGAGCAGCCCATATAAAAGACTCCTTTAGTCTGACCCCCAAAAGGTTACTAAATGTAGGCTGGGTTGCAGATTATAACAAACCAATTTTGCTAGTTGTTGAAGATTTACATGCATTGGATTTTGCAGCAGATAATTTGTTTAGGCTTGGTTTAGATAAAATTGCAGGATACTTGGAAGGTGGCCTAGAAGCTTGGTATAAGCAAGGTTTACCTATTGCAAAAAACGGATTACTATCGGTTCATGAACTAAGAAAAATGATTGAGGCAAACCAAGAAATCACAATCTTAGATGTTCGTCGTGAAAAAGAATGGAATGATGGACACATCAAAGGAGCAATGCGCATTTATCTTGGACACCTTCCGAAACAGACAGATGAAATTTCTAAGGATAAACCGATAGTCGTTATGTGTAAAACAGGGAACCGGTCCAGTTTTGGAACAAGTATTTTGCTCAGAGCAGGATTTGACAACGTCTATAACTGTTTAGGCGGAATAGAAGCATGGGTCAAAGCCGGGTTCAAATTAACTAAATCATAAAACAAAGTGTTGGAAAAACCTTAAATCAAAAACTAAACATCAAAGGTATTCATGTTTCCTCTTGGAATTGAACCATATTTACTGGGCGGACTAATAGTTGGAATTGGAGTATCTTTAATATACCTAGTAACAGGGCTACATGCAACTCAAAGCAGCTTTTTTACAACCACATTATCTTGGTTCTCTAAAAGAAAAAATTTCCAGAAAGACTCAAATATAAAACAAAGAGGCTGGAGATTAACGTTAGCTACAGGTCTAGTCATCGGAGCATTTATTCACACTCTTACACTTTCACCGACAGGATTTTGGACAACCTCAGTTCAATTATGGCGGTTAATTCTGGGCGGATTATTAGTAGGATTTGGAACAAGACTATCCAGCGGATGCACTTCAGGTCATGGAATAAGTGGATTAGCATCACTTTCTAAAACATCTCTATATTCTGTTATCGTTTTCATGGGCGTTGGCATCGTAACGGCGAGCATTGTTAATATGTTGGGCGTTTCACCATGAACAAAAGAAACATAATCGTACTAATTGGCGGGATACTGTTTGGGTTCGGTCTATCATATAGTGGAATGACCAAACAAGAAATTGTCCTAAGTTTCCTAAAATTAGAAGATTTGGGGCTAATATTCGTCTTAGGCGGAGCAGCATTAGTAACAGCCTTTGCAATAAACGTATTAGCAAAATATCAAAAAAAGCCAGTACTTGGTGGTGAATTCAAACCAAGACGCGGGATTCTGTCATGGAAAACTATAATCGGTGCAGTCATATTTGGAATCGGTTGGGGAATTTCAGGTCAATGTCCAGGTTCTGCAGTAGCAAGCCTAGGCACAGGCAATTTACCAGTTTTACTCGGAATTTTTGCAATGTTCATTGGGGCCTACTTAAAAGAGCGTTTAGAGTCCTAATTTCAATCAGGTATTAATCCAATAAAGATAGAAAGCTTGGGAACTGCCAACTTTAGCTAAAGCAGCCTGTGCCCAAGTCCACTGTTACACGTGGTGGGGTCGCGGGGATTTGGACACGGGACCAGTGGTGACATCAACCGCTTAAATCCAGCAAACTCCACCTTTTTTCAAAGTTATTTCTCTAGGAGTGGTTCCTATTCACAAGTGTTCGTGATTTCTTCCACAAATCCGCTTTTGGGGGTTAAATTTTAACCCCACACACACACACCAACGGACGACGGTTAATGGACGGCCTATACCTGTATAAACCTGATTTGGATAGGTTCCTAATGGAATAGGAATAAGGAAGGATGGAATAGAGAGAGAATAGAGTGAGGGGTAAAAAATCAAAGAAAAATTACCCCTCATAACAAAAGTACGAGGGGTAAAAAAGAGTCAAAAAGTTACCCCCTCGCAATGCGCGCATTAAATCAGAAAAAGAGATATAAACGAAAAGCCGATTGCTAAATTATCAAAACTGAATTAGGAGATTTAAATGGCCTATATTCAAATCTTTGACCTTACTCCAGAAAACACTGCTGATTATGGTGTCTGCGGATACAAAGACACAAAAAAACATCTGGAACTAAGAAGAAAAATAGATTGGATCAAAGAATACTATCCAAAAGGTTTGAGGATAAAAGCCCTTCTGTCAAAAAAAGACGGTTATCAAGGAATGCTTGAGTTCATCCCAGGCAAATATGCGCATCGCCCCGTAGATGCCGAAGGATACATGTTTATTCATTGCATTTTCGTTGGATTCAAAAAAGAATTCAAAGGAAAAGGCTATGCTTCTTCTCTAATTGAC
Organism: Candidatus Bathyarchaeota archaeon; assembly: GCA_026967815.1. GTDB lineage: Archaea > Thermoproteota > Bathyarchaeia > Bathyarchaeales > Bathyarchaeaceae. The sequence continues at coordinate 5,691 of JAPUUO010000043.1, forward strand.
GAATGTATTAAAGAAGCAAAAAAATCGAACATGTATGGTGTTGCTGTTGTTACAAGAAAAGGGCCTTTTATGGCTAAAAAGGACATTTTTGTCAAAAAGGGTTTCGTGTTGGTTGATAAAGCAGAGCCAGACTTCCAATTGTTGGTTCTAAAATTTAGTCACAAAGCAAGAGATCCAAAATTTAAGGATTTGAAAAGGAATCTTGAGAAATATAAAGAAGGTTTGTTTATTCTCCGTTCAGTTCAATGTCCATATACTGAAAAAAATGTTAATGCAATCCTCAAATCTGCTCAAGATAGATTTGATCTGAAAGCCAATTTAATCGACTTGACAGATGTAACTGCAGTTCAAAACTCACCATGTGCTTTTGGAAGTTTTTGTATAATCTATAATGGTGAAATCATTAGTCATCATCCAATTAGCAACACGCGATTTGAAAATATAATGAAAAAGAAGAATCAATAACACGAGCCCATGAGCTTCATGCATGCACGTTAACATAGATAAGGAAGTTATTCTGTAGTTGATATACGGTGTCTGTCGTGGAAGCGTATATTTTCGTCAATTCCGATCCTGGAATGTTTTGGAAGATCGCTGAAGCTGCGCTTAAAATTGAAGGAGTAAAGATGGCCCACGTTGTTGTAGGTGAGTTTGATGTCATCGCCTATGCAGAATTCGTTAACATGGATATGCTTGCAGATATTTTGAGAAAATTTCAATCCTTAGAGGGAGTTCAAAGAACTCGCACAGCGGTATCAATACCAACCAGATTAGAATAACGTGCGCATTACTGTAGTTGATGGCAAAGTCGGAACCCTGAAATGGTAGTGAAAAAGAAATGAGTGATTTTTTGGTTTCTGAGGACATAGCTGACAATTGGATTCTCTTGGACCTTGATGTGTTAAGAAAAGAGGTTGAAAGTAAGGGTGGAAAATGGAATGTGGATGGCTACTGTAAAGGCTTTATTAATAACCCAAATATAAAATTGCCACTGGCCTATGTTGACAAACACGGAAAAGTATTCTCTAATGAAGAAGCAAAGAAATGGGAAAGCCCTGAAGAAATTGAACTCAGATTAATTGAGATATGGACCAGAGACATGGCGCGAAAACCGTTTGTTATTCTCTTAACGCACTCTCTAAAAGAGCTTGCTGAGGTTGCACCAGATGCATGCGCATACATACGCATGTCAAAATGGCGTGGGCCAAAATAACCCTAATGTGCGCGCGCATGGCTTCTCAAATCTTTGGGTTCAAAAACTTCGCTAAAGATTTTTTCTAAAGATATAACGGAATATCTCTAGTTTCAACATTGTTGCATGCATGCATGTGTGGTTACGTTTTGCCTAAGAGAGACGCTGTTGTTTCCGGCTGGGATTCTGAGGGTTCTCTAAGGCATGTTCATTGTCCTAGATGTGGAAAGATAATTACGCATAAGCCTTAACATGATGCGTGCGCGTTTAGAATTTCTTTGCTCATTGACTCAATTTCTTGAGCGGATAGACGTCTTGTTTCTCGGGTTATACAATTGGTCAATTCATCAATCTTCAGAACTTCAACGTTGGATGGGGCTTTGCGTCTATCTAATTCTACTTTCTTGTTGGCGAATACTACAACCGCTTGAATCCATGGAGGTTTTGATTCGAAAATTTCAGAAGCCTTAATGACCTTATAGACTATCGAAGCGTTGGCTCGCGCTTGTGCGAAAGGATTTTGACCTACACGTTTCCAACTATCTTCATAGCAAACAATCTTGCCACTGTGGTTTTTGGTTTCCAATACAAATATTCCTGTTGGTCCCAGAACAATATGGTCAATGTTGCTTCCTTTACCCGCAACAAGCTGAACATCATTGATGAGAAAATAGTCGCCGCTCAAAGTTGAAGAAAGAACTTTGGTAACTTGTTTTTCTCCTTCAAAGCCCTGCTGGTAGCCACGATGCAGTCGGTAGAAAACGAGCACCCCAATTAGCGGAACTATCATTGCCACTACACGAGCGTTGTCGTATCGCCCCAGGTCAATGTAAAGAGGCGAAATTGGGTCAGTGGTAAGAAATATGACAACAAACACAAATAGACACAAAATAACCAAAATTAAGTATTGGTATGCTTTTCTTTTCAGGTAATTTCCTGACGGCTTCAAAATCTTCAAGTTTACAGCGACCTAAACATTGTCAGCCGGAATGAATTTTGCATCGCTTCAAGTATATTATACAATCGGTATTAAGCGCGTACACTGAGAGAGACGCTGTTGCATGCATGAAATGAAGTGCTGCCTTATGGAAAGGCTTTAGTTTGATTAATATTATACTTTTTGCGGGTGAAACACATGTCTGAAGAGAAGTTAACCGATTTCTTAAAGACTGGCAAAGAATGGACTAGGATGCTAACAAGTGTTCCAGGAGTTTTCGTCTTGAAGCTTCCACCTTACAAAAGTTCTCCAACTCGTTTAGTTGTGGAGCTAAACCCGGTTGACGAGACTGGGAGACCTAAGAAGAGACGTGGACTCGTCTTAAGGTCCAGCAGCGAACTTGAAGATTTCAAAGAACTGTTCCAGTACGAGAAGCTCTCTAAGCTGCTTGGTATACTTGACTCTGTTAATCCTGGGGTTGAGGCTGTAAGGAGAAAGAAAGGGGAAGAAGTTATAGAGCTGTAACCTATGCTGGAAAGCTTCAGCCTGAAGTACTTGGAGCATCCGTTGATCTGGCCGGACACCGTAGAGTTCAGGCTCTACCAGAAGAGAATAGCAGATGTAGCTTCAGAAAGGAATATGTTAGTTATCCTCCCCACAGCATTAGGTAAAACCGTCATATCAACCATAGTAGCCGCTGACATACTGTACAATTACAAGGACGCCAAGGTATTGGTTATGGCGCCGACCAGACCTCTCATAATGCAGCACAGAGAAAGCTTCTTGAGAATCCTCAAGCTCAGAGAGAAGGATACAGTTCTTCTAACCGGTAAGACTCCTCCAGGGCATAGGAGACATTTCTGGAATGGAGAAGCGAGGGTTGTATTCTCAACTCCTCAAGTTGTGAGGAACGACCTTCTTGAAGGTAGGCTCTCGCTTGAAGATTACGGCTTGCTCGTCTTCGACGAGTGCCACAGAGCCGTCAAAAAATACGCTTACACGGAGGTAGCTAGGCTCTACGCTTCCCAAGCTAAGTATCCCCTCATACTTGGGATGACAGCTTCTCCAGGGTCAAACCTGAACCAGATTCTAGAAGTCTGCAGAAACCTGTACACTGAACGAGTAGAGCACAGGACAGAGATGGATCCCGATGTCAAACCGTACATTCACCCCATAGAAGTTGAATGGAGAAGAGTAAACCTTCCAGACGAATACTTGAAGATCAAAGCTGTCATCCAGTCCATGTTAGACAGGAGGGTGAGATGGCTCTGCAACAAAGGGATAATCCAGCGTAACCCCAAATACGTGACGAAGACGACTCTGATAAAGGCTGGAGACGACCTCAGGTACATGCTTGAGACGAGCATAGAAGAGGAGAGAGGCCAGATCTTCGTAGCGATCATAAACCAGTCGCTGGCCTTAACGTTGTTCCACATGCTTGAATTGTTAGAGACTCAGGGGTTACATACGCTCAAATCTTTCCTGAACAAAGTTGATAGGGACAAGAAAGAGAAGCGGAGCTACTCGCTACTCGTAAGCGGTTCAGACTATATGAAACTGAGAACTCTGGTGGATAACAGCTCTACCGAACACCCAAAGATTAACTTGCTGAGACAGAACGTGAAGGATCAGCTTCGGAGGAAACCCTCGTCTCGGATGCTAGTTTTCACGCAGTACCGAGACACAGCAAGCCACTTGGTCGAGAATCTGAACGCGATTTCAGGCGTAAGCGCCGAAAGGTTCGTTGGTCAAGCTTCAAAGGTGAACGATAAAGGATTGTCACAAGAGGAGCAGGCTGAGAGGATAAGGATGCTTCAGGAAGGCGAGTTGAACGTTCTGGTTGCAACTTCGATCGCTGAGGAAGGACTGGACATTCCAGCAGTAGACCACGTGATATTCTACGAGCCGATACCAAGCGAGATAAGGTACATTCAAAGGCGTGGGAGAACAGGCAGAAAAGCACCCGGAAAAGTTGCGATTCTAGCTGCGAACGACACGTTAGACATGATCTACCTCTACGCCAGCAGTAGAAGAACCGAAAAGATGAGGAAAATCGCCGAGAACGTGAACAGTAAGCTCCAAACCATAATCAGGAAGCGTCCGAAGCCGCCACCAAACCCGTTAACACCGGAAGAACTCAAAACATTAGAGATGGAAGCCGTACAAGTAAAAGAGGAACCAGAATTTGTTAAGACTGAACTTGAAACCATGAAGGAGTTCAACAAGAAGGTTGCACGTTCCTCAAGAAGCCTGTACATGAAACTTTTGGAGAGAGGAGTATCTGGGGCAACCTTGGATCAACTAGCCTCCGACATAGAGTTTGAAAAAGCATCTCCACATGTTGTTAAAGCGGCGTTAGGGTTGATAATGAAGGAAGGCTGGGTGACAGAACCCGTTCGCGGCAGATACGTTGCTACGTCAGCCGTGAAGTCTGCTGGCAGAAAAACGTACGAGATTATGGTTGAGAAGATCTATGCTGGTTCAGCAGTCGTCCTAGTAGACGATAAGTGGAGGGCTAGACTCGAAAGTCAAGAATATAGCGGCCCAAGAAACCTGATAAAGAAGAACGCCCGATTCAAGGCTTCAGCCAAACTTTACAGGTTAGAAGGAACATTGTGCATAAGCGTGAATGAGGTTACAGAAATACTTGACCGATAGGTGCTTCATGCATGCATGCATGCAATAGCCACATCATTGAAACCTTGACACGAAAAATCAACCAGATAAAAAAGGAA
>JAPUUO010000044.1:0-5273 GCA_026967815.1 Candidatus Bathyarchaeota archaeon
CTAGAGCTACCGACAAAATATCCGATGCTGCAGCTGATATGGCTACGATAGTTTTGCAAGGAATCGGAATACACCCTGTCATACGAGAAGCCTTTGAAAAAGTTGAAGAACGACTAACACGTGTAGAAGTGAAACCGAAATCCATCTTAGCTGAGAAACAGCTCGGAGAACTGGGATTAGCTGCAAAAATGGGCGTCGATATTATCGCCGTTCGAAGGAATAAAAGATGGATAATTGATCCAGAAGAAAATGAAACCTTACAGAAAGGAGATGTTCTGATTGTGCGAGGCGCCCCTCAGGGTATAGAAGAAATCGAAGGTATCGCCAAAGGGACAATTCAGAAACTTGAGGACTGAAGCTCATGGCAGATCAAGAATTGTTTGGAAAAATTGGTGGCATGTTAGTGGAGCTGAAAGATACCTCTGAGCTTATGTTGGATCTTGCTTACTCTTCCATTCTACTTAATAGCCGGGAACTTGCCGAAGAGGTTCAAGCCTTAGAAGAGCACATGGACAACCTTCACACCGATTTTGAGCTCTTGGTGTTGTCCGCAGGCATTCAACCCAAGGAATCGAAAAACTTTCTCGGACTCATTAGAATAGGCGTTGTGACCGAGAATATTGCGGATGCAGCGGCTCAAATTGCTGAAGTTGTGTTGAGAGGAATTGAGCCTCACCCTGTTCTTGCATTAGCAATTGAAGAAGCTGAGGAAACAGTTGTACGGGTCCAGGTTTCTGAGGCGTCTACATTAGCTGGCAAAACCTTGCGGGAGGCACAGGTTCATGAGGAAACTGGCATGTGGATTTTGGTTGTGAGACGAGGAGGTAAATGGGTGCGTCCTAGCCCACATCTAAAAATTGATGTTGACGACGTGTTGATTGCATCTGGCTATGCTGAAGGTGAAGAAGACCTTAAGAAGCTGGCTTCACCAGCATTTTACTCTTCTACTTAGCTGGGGTTCTAAGAGGTTTGCCTAAGTTGTTTTTTGGGTTTTTCCGCGTTTTCTTTTTCGATGTGTTTATTGTTTTCTCGACGAAAGAGTGGGCTTGATATAGCTGTTGCATGTAAAAGGTTCTTTTGCGCGAATAGAATATTCCTACCCCTATTCCATAGACCGAAACTGCTATTCCTGAAATCGTAAGGGTTAAGCCCAAAAGACCAACTGGACTAGACGAGAGGTTGTAGGGGAGAAATATGAGCCAATTCAGATTGTCTGCGCTATATATTGTTGATCATAATCCGCCTACAAAGAGGATTGTGCCCGCGATGAACATTAAATATGCTGCTGTTTCATTGTGACGCGATTCTTCAGCTTTCTCGTGCAGGTATTCCTTTATAGAATACAACTTAATTCCCTTTTTTCGTATTTCTGAGCCAGCATAGATGTAAGCCTTCTGACTCAGAAATACAGAGTCTGAAAGCGAATTGCAAATAATGTGTGCTCAAGATAGAGGTTCTCTATTTTTTGGTCTTGTTTCTATGACTTGTCTGATAAGCCTGACTTGGGTTTGTCTTCATTGGAAATGTGAAGTCTGCCTTTTATGGGAACGTGATGAAATACACCCTATTTGCGTTGTTAAGGAGAGAAGAAATGAGTAGACTTTAACTTGTCTGCTCACGTTCTTTCAGCTATTTTCACCAGTTGCTGTTTCTCACTGTGACTGAGCGATTTGATTTTTCGTTCTCTCTTCATGGCCTCGTTACGGCTGTTGAACTCTTCTACGTATACTATCTTCTTAGGCTTATGTATTCTCGTATATCTAGCGCCTTGGCCTTTTTCATGCCGTTCAACTCGGCGTTTCACGTTTTTAGCGTATCCAGTGTAGTAGGTACCATCTTTGCAAAGAATTATGTAAACATAGTAAGGCATCCATCATCGACTCACAGATAAGAAGCAAAGTTGCTATCTTTAAGGAGGACTATGTGCGTGCGGCGGATTTCCGCTTGTTTGTATATTTTGTCTAGATAATGTTTGGGAGGACAAAGAAGCGCCTTGGGGTTCATGAGTAAGCAAAAAAGGGCATGGTATGCCCTTCAGAGCGAAATCTTCTCTCTGTAGGCTGGGATATCTAGAAATCCATGTCCACTGATATTCATACAAATGACTTTTTCTTGTCCCATCTTTTCATTTTTTAGTGCTTCATCAATAGATGCTCTTACTGCATAGCTGGATTCAGGTGCTATTAGCCATCCTTCACATTGTAGAAAGATCTTTGCGGCTTCAAATATGGTTTTTTCGTCGGTTGGATAATCTACAGTATCAACCATTCCATGATGCCTAAGCAAGCTAATGATGGGAGCAGCGGCATGATACCTTAAGCCGTCGGCTTTGATTGGAACCATCTCTGTCTTGTGTCCAAGAGTGTACATTTTCATCAGTGGGGTATGCTCGCCCACGTCTCCAAAATCGTATTTATACTCGCCTTTGAGGAGGCTGGGTGCAGCCATCGACTGTGCTGCGAGAAACTTGCATTTGCGTTTCTTCTTCAGTACGTCTCCAATGAATGGAAGGGCTATGCCGCCGAAATTGGAACCTCCTCCCAAGCAACCAACAATCAAGTCTGGCTGATCGTTGATGAGCTCGAACTGCTTAATAGTTTCAAGTCCAATGATGGTTTGATGCATTAAGACGTGGTTTAAAACTGAGCCTAGACAGTAGACGCTGCCTTCATGCTTTTCTGCGTATTCTAGACCTTCAGAAACAGCAATTCCAAGCGAACCTTGATGGTTAGGATTTCTTGCAAGGATCTCTCTTCCTATTCTAGTCTGCTTACTTGGTGAAGGGTTTACTCTGGCCCCTAACAACTGCATCAGAGTAAGGCGATCAGCTTTCCAATCGTAAACTGAGCGAACCCAAAAAACAACACATTCTAAGCCTACAAGCCGCGCTGCATGGGATAAGGCTGTGCCCCACTGTCCAGCACCAGTTTCGGTAACCAACATCTCTTTTCCTTCTTTTGCAGCAAAGTAAGCCTGCGCAAGAGCAGTGTTTGTTTTGTGGGAGCCTGTCGGCGACAGATCTTCTCGTTTGTAGTAGAGTCTCGTTTTCCTCAGCTTAAGATATTTTTCCAGTCTTCGAGCACGATATAACGGTCTTGGTCGACCTGCTTGAATGTAAAGCTCCTTTATCTCTTCAGGTATCGGAATCCAACGTTGGGTAGAAGATTCTTGACTTAGACACTCTTTTGTCATAGTTTTTCCAAGGAATTCGAGACGGGAAGGTCCTTCCTCTGGCTCTTTTGGGGGAGGAAGAGGCTCTGGTAAATCTGGCAAGATATTGTACCATTCTTTTGGCAGGTCATCTACTGGCAAGGAAATCTGGTTCTTCTTCAATCGTTTAACACCACTACTGAGAGGCGCATATTATAGGGTCTTTCAGAAATAAGAATTCCGCTATGACCTTGTTCGATGTCTGGAAGCACTTCGATTTTTGTTGCGGCTCTTGTTGTAAGTTCTAATTGGCAGACAAACCCTCTTTTCGCGTAAACATTTCTAAGCAGAATTCGGGTCTCGGATGATAGCCCCTGAGCAAACTCTGTGAATTGTCTCCAAGGCGTAACATTTCTTTTGCCTGTGCTGTCGGTTACGTCGAAAGATGCAACTTTATCCTTTTCTTTTCTTGATGTCGCGACTTCACGCAGTGTTGGAGTTGTGGGGATTGTTGCCTTGATCGTAAATGGGTTTTTTCCCTCATTATTCCACTTATTCTCTTCAGCTAGTTAGATGGAGGTTTTTCAGTCCTTTCAGCGTCCTTCTCGATTTGAGTGGCTTTATCAACATGAAGCTCCACTAGACCATCAGTCATTTCTTTCACTCTGGCGTTCATTATCCGCAGGCAGTCTCCTTTCTCAGTGTTGCCTAACTCGTCAACTTTCTGATTCCAGAAAACTACCGTTATCTTTCCGGTTTCATCTTGCACCTGCAGACGCCTTACTTTCCCACTAGTTCCATTTGCCCTTTGAAACTCAGATGCGTGATAGGCTTTTTGCACAGTTCCTGAAATGTTTGCTTTTTTGCGTTTGCCAGTTATCGAGCTGATTTTTTCTATGAAGCTGGTGATGAGTGGGTATTCGCTTTTGACAAGATCTGCAGGGGAAATGTGGATCTCTCCGCGAGTTCCTACGTGTACCTCTAGTTTTCCGTCAAGTCCTTCCCGTACGTATCCGTGTAGAACTCTAATTATTTGCCCAGAGGCAATTTTTCCGTCTTCGATTAGAGAGACTCTGTCATCCCACAACACCGTTTTTAACGTTCCAGTTTTGTCAGCAATTAGTAAACGTGCAACTTTGCCTTCTGTGAGGTCTCTTCTAGAAAAGGTTTGAACAGGATAGACTGTTATGACTCGACCGGTGACCGTTACGTCGCTTAGGCCTGAAACAAGGTTTTCTATTGAAAGCTCTGTCCATAAAGGTTCTGCATCATTCTTTGGGATTTCTACTCCTAATTCAAATGCGACTATGCGGGCGGCGGCTTCGTCTAGAAAGTAGCCTTCAGCCGACCTCTTTTTCTCGTAGATTTTCTTTAAAACTTCCTCTCGTGTGATGTCTCGGCGAACTAGTAAGATGCGTTGAACAACCTGCTCCAGGTCCATTCTTGACACGCGACCTGCATATTTCATCTTTAAAGTTTATTATCCCATTCGTACTCATTCTGAGATAAAGCACTTTTCTCTCCCCACACAATATGTCGCATCTATCACATTTTCCGTGCTATGTAGGCGCGCCTAGTTGAAATCAAGTCACCAAAACAACTATAAATCCTCATGAAAGAGTACGCTACTATGAGACACAAAACCCCCGCGATCCCGATTGCAATAACGATCCTTATCGGAATTGGCTGGCTCATCTTCCTACTGCTGTACACACTCTTCTGGTCGACAGACTTCACCTTCTTCCAAAACATCGTGGTCACCGTTATATCCTTCATCGTGGCAGGGGGATTTATCGGTCTGGTGTGGATTGTCTGGGGCAGCCGATGGGGTCACATCTTTTAGACTTGAAATCGCACGCGCAATAAGGAAAAGAACGCAAAACAGCATCAACTGGACAATATTACTATGGCTTCTTCTCTTCCATTTCTTAGATAAGAACTTGTTTCAAAGCAAATTGTTTATAATATAAACCTAAACCCCTACTTTTAGTTAAAGACGTGAACTCCACATGAGTGAACATTTGTGGAACATCGGTATCGTTCTGATTCTTGCGGGCATTCTTGTTACGTTCGTCGCCATCATTCTATCTTTCACGACCTTTAAAGGAAAAAGCAAAGTAAAA
>JAPUUO010000044.1:5373-10507 GCA_026967815.1 Candidatus Bathyarchaeota archaeon
GTTCGTCGCCATCATTCTATCTTTCACGACCTTTAAAGGAAAAAGCAAAGTAAAAGGTGGAGGAGCCATAATCATCGGGCCTTTTCCAATAATCGTTGGCACGGGTAAAGAATCGGTCAAAATTCTTCTATTGTTCTACATAATTTTAATTGTATCTCTGCTCGTTTTCATGGCTTTCTCACGCTTTACTCTTAGATAAAAAGAGGTCTAAGCATGCTAGTCAAGGTGTGTCAACTTTGCGGAAAACTTGCCCCCGTGACGTATACTTGCAGACAATGCAAACGCCAGGTTTGTGAAGCCTGCTTTAAACATGAAGTTCACGTTTGCTCAGAATGTTATAGCCATCTTAAACAGGAAATGCCTCTCTTAACGTTTCCGCTGAAACTGTTTCTTCTGGGCTTTGCGCTTGTATTTGTTGGAATGATTTTTCTCATAGCCTCCTCAATCCTAGGCGGCAACGTCGAAACAACCACCGGCATCATAATATTCGTAGGACCAATTCCAATAATACTCGGCAGTGGACCTTACTCTATCTTCGCAATTCTCCTCGCCACTATTCTGGCAGTCTTGGGCGTAGTTTTCTTTCTTTTGTTGCGAAAATAAGACATGGTGGGGCTGCCCGGATTTGAACCGGGGTCAAGAGAGCCCGAGTCTCCTAGCCTAGACCAAGCTAGCCCACAGCCCCTACAAGTGACATTTCATTTAGCCTATAAAACGTAAAATTGCTTAAATACCATTGCTTGCTTCAGATGTTGTCTAGCTAACAACTTTCATTTGATTCGTCTGTTGAAAAGAAGGATTTTCCACGCCTCGTAGTTTACATGTCATTTTTCATCACATGTAACAAATTTTGCTTCGGCAATGCTTTAAAACTGAGGACACATTATTACGGTTTAGCAGTTTCAGTGAAGGTGCTCATTTGTCCCGTCGGAGAAAGCTTGGAACCCGGGTGTTGAAGGCTGTTTCTTCGTCTATTCGTTTACAAGTTTTAACTATTCTCTTAGAAAGGGGGCCTCTTTCTTACACTGAAATAATGAACATTCTTCGTCTGAATCCAGGCAGAGACGCTGGTCGATTCGCCTACCACCTCAAATCTCTTTTAAAAGCCGATTTAATTGAGCCAGACGTGAAAACCAAGAAATATAGGCTTACGGACCTCGGCAGAATGCTCATCGATGTCGCTGAAAACATTGAGGAGCGATTTTTCAAGAGGAGGAAAATGATGGTTCGCGCCTCTCGCTTAGCCATGGAGGAGTTCGACCGCAATAAAATAGCTGAATCACTTGTGAAGGAAGCGAACGTTCCTCACGATCTGGCGCAGAAGATAGCCAGGGAAACTCAAGGACGCCTACTCAAGGTAAAAACAAAATATTTGACTGCTCCTCTAATTCGAGAGTTTGTCAACACAATCCTAATTGAAAAGGGACTAGAAGAATATCGCCACAAGCTTACACGTTTAGGGTTACCCGTCTATGATGTAACCCAGCTCATAAAAACAATGGGGACTCAAGCCAAGAGTGTGAGTGCAGTTCACGAAGCAGCAGCTAACTCCATAATTGAAGAGTACACATTGCTTAACGTGCTTCCACGTGACATCGCTGATGCTCATCTTTCTGGTTCGCTTCATCTCAGCAATCTCGGCTACTGGATATTGAAACCAACCGAGTTTATGCATGACCTCCGTTTTTTCCTCCAGTCTGGACTCAGCTTTGGAAGACCGAATCTTGCCAATATCTCGTATCCTGCTCCCAAGAGTTTCAAAGCCGCGCTTCTTCTCGTCTCCAACCTCCTGAGAATTGTTGGCACTGAAGTAGCTGGAGAGCAAGCGCTGGATTACTTCAACATTTTTCTCGCCCCTTTCATCCGTGGGGTTGAGGCAGACAAAATCTGTGAGGATTTGCGCTTGTTTCTTTTTGACCTAAACCACTCTCTCACAGCTGATGGCAAGCCCCTAAACGTATCTCTAGGCTTAGAATTTGTAGTTCCAAGCTTTATGCAAGACGAGAGAGCTGTAGGGCAGGACGCCAAATCTGTGGGTTCTTATGCTGACTTTACAGATGAAAGCCGTCGTCTCCTTTCACTGCTTCTGGAAGTCATGTTGGAAGAAAGCAGCAGCAAGCCAATCTTCAATCCAAGTTTTATTCTGAAGATTCGTCCAGAAACATTTGAAAGCAAGGAATGTGACTCTACTCTCTTCAAGGCCCATCGCTTAGCAGCCGATAAGGGGCTTCCTTACTTCGCCAACCTCGCCTTGAGAGAACAGGAGTGTGCATCTTACACCGCAACGGGTATGCGTCTTTCTGATGACTGGAAGAAAGACTGGGAATTAGATACCCTGCGTACTGGAAGCATTGACAGCGTTATGGTTAACTTGCCAAGGCTTGTTTATGAAGCCAAAGGAAACAAAACAGAGTTTTTCAAACTTCTGGATGAACAACTTGAGATGGCATTGAGAGCTCTGGAAATCAAGTATCGAACTCTTAAACAAAGACTCAGGGAAGGGCTTCTTCCTTTTCTAACCGGAAAGACTGGTGGAGATCAATACATCAGGCTTGAGAACTTTTCACGCCAAGTAAGCCCTGTGGGATTAAATGAAGCTGCAAAATGCTTTGCTGGAAAATCCATACCTGAAGACGACAAAGCTTTGAAATTTGCAGAAGACATCATGCAATATTTCTTCGAGTTCGTTAGGAAATATTCGAGAAAGCCGGAAACCCGCCCAGTGTTAGCTATGGTTCCTTGCTATGATGCAGCCAAGCGTCTCGCGGAATTAGATGTTGAACGTTACGGCTGGGCAAACGCACGTCCACGAGGCGCTAAGGAACACCCGTTCTACACCGACATGGTCGTAGTGCCACCAGAAGCCAACATCTCTTGGCAAGAGCGCCTAAAAATCGAAGAGAGATTTCACCAACTTGCCATGGGGGGTCATCTCGCAATCATGCAATTAGCAGAGAAAGAACAAGATCCTGAGGAGCTGTTGGCGGTAACAAAGCAAATCGCAACAACTTATCGCATAGGTTTGTATAGCTTCAATCGAAGCATCACTTTTTGTGGGCATTGTCAAAAAACCTTTTTCGGACAACTGTTGAAATGCCCATTTTGTGGTTCTGTGAATGCCATAATCCGCCATAGGCGAGTCTCAGCTAAATACGAGTCAATCATGGTTTCTGGCTGAAAATCAATAGGCTGAAACCAAAAGGCATAATCAACATGTTAATTCAGTGGAGTATTTTGTACATTTTTTTAAACAATTTTTTCGAAAAAGTTTGATTAAAAACTAACATGCGAAATCTATACAGAAATTTGTATAAAGCCATCATAATTTCTGTATGTAGAGTCTGCAAATTTGCATCCAAATCTGTATGCAATGCTAATAGCCAAACTCACCTTAAGATGTAGACTACCCTTTTTGCAGGGTTCTCGTGACACTGTGCAAAAACTTTGGAGACTCTCTAAATGGCTCTGAATACACGTGTGAAGTCCCTTTATAGTGGGCAGAAAGAAAGTAGCATAGGCGAATTGCCCAGTTGCCTTGGCAAGTGGCTTTCCAATAACTCCAATAAATGCGAGACGTGTAGCCTTCAATTGGAATGTTATGGCAAGATGAGAAAAGAAGAGAAAAGGCAGGAAAAGGAAGAAGAGCGGAAAAGAATTCCTTGGTACAAGCTTACAGACTTGGAAGAAGCCTTCGGCGTCTGCGAAACATGCGGCTGACGTTAGTTATTTTGTAGCGCCTAGAATAAGCGCTAGCAACGTCATCCGGGTGACGATGCCGTTCCACACTTGCTGAAAATATAGGGCGTGTGAAGTAGTATCTACTTCTGCTGCGATTTCGTCTATTCTCGGTAGAGGATGCAAAATTATCATATCGTTTCTTGCCTTTTCTAGCAATTTCAAATCAACTTTGTAAGAGCCTTTAACTTTGGCGTATTCAGCCGCGTCTGGAAATCTTTCTTTCTGAATGCGCGTGATGTAGAGCACATCCAATCTAGGTAAGATCTCTTCGATAGTGCTTTTCTCCACAACTTTTATTCTATCCTTGATGGTGTCTAGCACTTCCCGGCGCATTCGCAGAGATTCAGGTGAAACAAGATGAAGTTTCACATCGTAAAGTGACAAAGCGTAAGCCAGAGAGTGAACTGTCCGTCCATAACGGAGGTCTCCAACTAGTGCGATGTTAAGTCCACCTATTCTCCCAAGCTCCCTCCAAATAGTATAGAGATCCAGTAAAGCTTGGGTTGGATGCTCTTCGGCGCCTGAACCAGCATTTATGATTGGAACCTCTGCGAATTCAGCTGCCAATCGAGCTGCGCCTTCCAGTGGGTGGCGTAATGCTATAACGTCTGCATATTTCTCCACAACACGAACTGTGTCAGCTAGGTTTTCTCCCTTCTTAACCGACGCTACCTCTGCTTCCGCGAATCCTATGGCTGAGCCTCCCAGCTTGTACATGGCAGATTCAAAACTAAGCCTCGTGCGCGTGCTAGGTTCAAAAAACAGCGTTGCCAACATTTTTCCGCGAAGCATATCTGAGCCGCTTTTTGCCACAGGCTCCATTGCACTAGCCATTTCTATAATATAGTCAGTTTCTTCACGTGTGAAATCTTTGATAGAGATGATGTCGCGACCCTTAAACTTCAACCTTTACCCCACACAAAATTTAACAAACTACAAATAACTCTTTTTATTAAGAGCAAAAGCTATTGATAAGAATCTCATATTGAAGCGCGGAGAAAAGAGAGTTTCTAGAAGTTAGCAGAAGCTTTAGCTTCAGATACGAAATGCGCGCGCTTTTGAAGAAAATCTTCTTCATAGCTCAGATATTTTCAGAAGCTTCAAGAAATGGCTTTCGTCTATTTTTCGCGCACAGTTTATGCTGGATGTCAAACTGTAAATAACAGTTTTGGAACCACAATAAACCATTTCTGCACGCGCATTTACAAAGGAACTTGAAAGTCAATCAAAATGGTTTTATTTCTTGAGTGCTTCTTTCATTCTCTTTATTGTTGCCTGTTCCCTCAGTTGCTTGTCCTGTTCAGCTTCATGCCTCTGCTTAATTTGCTCGTTGTATCTTTTTATACTCTTGTTAGTAGAGTCAACCAAACCTTTAATCCATTCGACTTTGTCCTTA
>JAPUUO010000002.1 GCA_026967815.1 Candidatus Bathyarchaeota archaeon
TACAATTTCGATCTCAACATCTTTAGGCAAAGCCTCATCCAGTTGGGACAAGAGCACTATTGTATATTCAGGGACGCCATCACCCACTTTAACTATGAACCTAGTTGCTGGGGTCTTGGTTAAAACATCTAAAACAGCATTTACAGTCTGTTCAACGCTCGAGTGAACCATTTTTTCTAGTAGGGTTCCATTGCTGAGCACCGCCATTCCAAAGGTCTTGCCTGGGTCAACGCCAACGGTGATCGCATCGTGGTCTCGCTTGGCCTTAACGCTTCTAATAGCTTCGTTTACAATTGTCGCTGGATCCGTCGCTTCTTCAAAAACTATGACATTCGGATGGCTAATGAACTTACGCTCATCCTCTGTCGTTATCACAACTCTAACGCTGACCGGAATTGATTCATACGGCGTTAAACTCAAGAAAGGCACGTCTTTGGCTTTAAGTTCGTTCACTAGCTGATAGTAGGCTTTCCCAGACACCGTGGCAACTGCTATCTTGGCCTTCATAATATTTCCTTAATGCTCTAGTACAAGATAAAATTATTAACTTTCACCCTCAGTATCGCTTTACTGTGAACCGCTTGCAAGATAAGATTCCAACTGGCTGTCAACCTTTGGACAAGATGCTATATGGAGGATTAACTCTTGGAGACGTCACGCTCGTTTACGGAGAAGCTGAAACTGGAAAAACATCCTTAGCAATTCAATGCGCAGTTAACACAGCCAGATCTGGCTACAAAGCCATTTTCGTTGATTCAGACGGCACATTTTCCCCTGTTCGGTTGTCGCAAATAGCGCAAAAGGACACAGAGGAAGTCGCGCCTTCAATAACTCTGGTCAAGCCAACCACTTTTCAGGAGCAAGCCTTGGCCATAGACCGCCTAGACGAATACCTGACGAAAACAGTAGGCATAGTGATCGTTGACACCGTAACGTCACTCTACCGATTGGAATTGGGTCAACCTAAGAAAACATTCACACTTAACAGAGAACTTGGAAGACAAGTAGCAGGCTTGGCCCAAATCGCAAAAACCCGCAAGTCAGCAGTTCTCATCAACAGCCAGGTTCGAAACGTGTTTCTACAAGGTGCGGTAACAATGGAGCCCGTCGGCACACGCGTGCTGAAATTCTGGGCGGATACCGTGCTCAACCTGAAACTGACGGGTCAGTCGCGCATGCTGAAAGCTGTTCTTGAAAAACACCCACAGCGAAAACGATCTACCAGTTGTTATTTCACAATAGGAAAAACTGGAATCCGCCGTCACCGACGCTAACTTTATCTTCTTTCGGATAAATACTAGGCGAGAACATGCAGACAATCATCAACAACATTATCTATGCCTTCTACTACATTTTCCCAGCCTACGTCGCCAATGCTATGCCAGTCATATTTGGAGGAGGCCACCCCATAGATGCGGGCAAGCTCTTGTGGGATGGAAAGCCCATATTGGGCTCAAACAAAACTGTACGAGGCTTCTTTGCTGGCTTATTAATTGGCACGTTCACGGGTTTCGTTCTAAGTCTTCTCTACCAGCTTGACGGTTTTCCCCAAGACTTTCTGTTTCAATATGACTTTTGGCTTGGCTTTATGCTCTCTCTAGGAGCCTTAACTGGCGACCTGTTTCATTCTTTCATTAAGAGAAGGTTAGACATTTCTCCAGGTTCGCCTCTTCCAGTAGCAGATCAGCTTGACTTCGCTTTAGGGGCCATCCTCTTTTCCATCGTGTTTTACCCGCCGCCTTGGTACATCGCCGTTATAATCATAATTGTAACACCGCCCATACATCTTTTAACAAACTTCCTTGCCTATCTCATTGGCGCTAAAGGAAACCCATGGTGAAAGGCAAAATCATCCAGGTGAAACTCTTTTTCAACCATCTGTCTTGATTGTTGAGCTACAATTGCTGAACCAGGTAACTCCTTATTTGCCTCTCTAAGTCGTAACCGTAAGCTTTGACCACAACAGATTCTCAACGTAGATATAAGCGACAAGGAGAAAAACTACGCCAGTTAACAGCAGAATGTAAGCTTGGCGAGGTTTGTAGGCATATTTCGTGCTTTGATACATCAAAAAGACGCCGAAAAAGCCAATGGCATATGAAGTCATCACCAAGAGGCTTTCAAGAACCGCTTGTTCATGCACTGAGTAAGGATAGAAGAAGAGAATTCTACTTCCTATGGGAATAGCTATGAGAGGCTCCGCCAAGAGGTCGTACACCCCACCGCCGAGGAAAAAAACAGTTGCTGCAAGTAACACGAAGGCTGTAACAAATATAGAGGGTTTAGCAGTTGCTATTTTTCTTATTGCCCTCTTCAACCGAAACCCAAACGACGAAAGCCTCTTTTTAGTCCGACCTGCCAAGTTCTGTTCACTCCTTGTCCTTCAACAGACGCTCAGCCACTTCTTTTGCCCAAGCGCCTGTAAATGGATTTTTCACAATCTCATTTAAGTATTGTTCCCAAGACACGTCAGCAGCATGTTTCCAAATCTCAAATTTCTGCACTACACTAGCATAGGCTTTCTTATGTAACTCGCAATATTCATTTCTTGCCTCTCTGCTGCAACATTTGCATCTCAAGACGTTTCCTCCTTTCTTCTTTTTTTGGGCAGTCTTCATTAAAACAAAGCGTCCATGGCCGACGTCCCTTCGTTTTTACGATCAACGTGGGCCAGCCGCAGCCTTTACAAGGCTTGTGTAACGGCTTAACCGTTCCTCGTTGTGGAAGCGGAAACGATGTTTGACAGAGGTGTTTGAAGTAGTTTGTGCAACCGATGAACCGTTTTCGAGTTTTTCTCGAGTATAGTACCATTAATTTGCCTGTGTGACAGGTAGGGCACTCACCCACCAATCTCTCATGGATTCGTGACCGTTTAATGGCATTGCTCAACACTTCACCTATGACTGCTTCACTCTGCTTCAGCTCTTCCAACATAGGTTTAAGTCCTTCAACAGCTTCAAAGAGGACCTTTTCCCTTTCTTCACTGCCTGTTTGAATTCGCTCCATCTTCTCTTCAAGTTCACGAGTAAGCTCCACAGAGATAACTCCTGGACAATATCTATGAAGAACATCAATTATGTCGAAACCCAAGTCGGTAACGACCATTCTTTCTTCAGCTATGTACTTTCGGTTATACAAAGTTTCAATTGTGTCGGCTCTTGTAGCCTTTGTTCCAATTCCATCCTCCTCCATTTTCCTCAATAGACTGCTAGGATTGTAGCGGGGAAGCGGCTTCGTAAACTTGTCTTCACACAGTACCTTTTTCAACTGAATAATCTCCCCTTCTTTCAAAGGCGGCAACAACACTTCTTCGGTTCTTACATAAGGCTTGTAAAATTCCATCCAGCCTTCCTTCAAGACGCGCCTTCCTCGCAAGTGAAAGCGATGCTCATTCACGTTCAAGGTAGCCTTTATGCTTTGTTTAACTGCCGGTTCACCGAAAACTGCCATAAAGCGCCTCGCAACGAGATCCCATATTCGCTTCTCCGGATTGGAGAGGGATCTTTCTGGAAGATTCCCAGTCGGATAAACTGCTGGATGCGCGGGGTCTTCTTTGGCTCCTTCTCTTGGTTTCAATTCGTCTACTTTGAGAAGTTCAGAAGCAAGGCGTTTATAGGCTCGTTCCTTGCTTAGACCCTTCAAAATTGCTTTGTAGTCTATCACAGAAGGCAGTTTTTGGCTGCTTGTTCTGGGATAAGAAATTAGGGCTCCAAGGTATAAGCGCTCAGCGATGCTCGAGGTTTTTCTCGGCGTGTATCTAAAAAGACTATAGGCTTCAGTTTGTAAAGCTCCGAGATCAAATGGAATTGGAGGCTTCTGCTGAGTTCTGTTCTTTTCGATTGTTTCGATTTTGCCAGCTTTTCCCTTACATGTTTTTACAACTGCTTCTGCGTCCGCCCTTCTCTTTAAGGTCGTCTTTTCATATTCTGCCTCGTACGTGGTTCCTTCTATGTCAACTGTAGCTCCTATGCTCCAGTAAGGCGTAGGAACAAAACTACGAATGCTTTTTTCTCTATCCACCAAAAACTTCAGGGTTGGTCCCTGAACCCTACCAGAGCTAAGTGTGGCATACTTTCCGCTCCAACGTTTTGCAGCAAGAGTCAGAGCTCTAGAGATATTTATGCCGTAGAGCCAGTCAACTTCGTGTCGTGTCCTTCCAGCTTCAATTAAGCCGAAATCCAGTTTGGGCAAGGGTTCACTGTAGGCCTTTTCCAACTCTTTCTTGGTTAAAGTAGAAAACCTCATCCTCTTGGCTACGTCTTGCTTGTTTTCACAAGCGTATCTGAGTAAGCAATACCCGATTAAGCTTCCTTCAATGTCATAATCACACGCATCGATAAACTCTTCAGCGTTGTCCGCAAGTTTGGATACAACCTCAATCCATAAGCGACTCTGTCCTGCGCTTTTTTCAGCTAGGTAGCGCGGCGCCCATTTGAAATTAAAAACCGGATAGTAATTTCTCCCTTTCCCAACGTGTACAACCGTGTAAAGATGCCCTAGAGCGGAAACAACAACCAGAGGCTTGTCTCGTTTGGCTAGGAAATAAGGCACATTTTTCTCTTCGACTTTCGTTGGCTTACCTTTCTGGTCAAGCGCTTGTGCTATACGTTGGGCAGCACTAGGCTTTTCCGTAATGATAAGCGTATACTTCTCCAAACGCGATTCCTTTTTCCTTTCTGAATGCATAGAAGTTATAAATAGTTTGTGTGCTTCTATTTCAGATACTATGGAAGTGATGTGTTGCCTCAACGAATTCTTTGTAATAATTGTGGTGCAATTCTCTTTGAAGGCATGGACTTAACCCCGCCAGATGAAATTGTACAACGCTTCGATGGCAAATGCCCCAAATGCGGCAAGAAACTATCTTTTAATCCCATAAACGTTGACATTAAAAAGATAAAATAGTTAAGATTTTATTCTTCCAAAGCTAACATGACAGAGGGTTTAAGTTGGCAGAGCCCACGCAAAGAACCCACCTCTACAGATTTCACAAGCAAACTGGCAAAATGACGCTATTTGCCGGCTTTGAAATGCCCCTCTGGTACAAGGGGATAATCCCAGAGCACATGGCTGTGCGCAACAACGTTGGCATATTCGACATCAGCCATATGGGAAGGACAATAATCAGCGGTTCAGAAAGTGAAGCTTTTCTAAACTATGTAACAACCAACAACGTTTCACGCTTGACCCCTCTCTGCGCGCATTATTCTACAATGTGCAATGAGCAGGGCGGAGTCAAAGATGATTTCGTCCTCTCAAGGCTTGAACCCGAAAAGTTCTTCATGGTCTATAATGCCTCCAACAGAAAAAAGGACTTTGAATGGCTCGTTCAAAATTCCAAATCCTTCAAAACAAAGGTTGAACATGTTTCTGACAACATCGCTATGTTCGCAGTGCAAGGACCTAAAGCCGAGCAAACCCTTCAGAAGATAGCTAACTCCAACCTAAGCAAAATCGAACGATTCAAATGCGGCTGGACCAAGCTTGAAGGGGCAACAGTGTTTCTTTCACGAACAGGATACACAGGTGAAGACGGGTTTGAAATATTTGTCTGGGATACTCCACTCTCAAACCCAGCCAAGGCAGAAAAAGTTTGGAACGCCATCCTAGAAGCTGGCAAAGAGTTTGGAATTGAACCTTGTGGCTTGGGTGCAAGAGACACACTACGGTTGGAAGCAGGCATGTGCCTCTATGGTAATGACATTGACGAAAACACAACGCCACTAGAAGCCAGACTAGGCTTCGTTGTAAAACTGAAGAAGGAACGGTTCATCGGCAAAGATGCTTTACTAAAGCAGAAAACTGAGGGAGTTAAGAGAAAACGTGTAGGCTTGCGAATGCTAGAGAAAGGCATCCCTCGTCCTCATTATGAGGTTTGGAAGAGCAGCCAAAAGATAGGACAGGTAACAAGTGGCACGTTCTCTCCTGTTCTGGAATGTGGAATAGCCGTGGCATACGTGCCCACCGAGCAAGCGGTTGAAAACTCAACAGTTATGGTTAAGATAAGAGATAAGCTTGCCAAGGCAGAAGTGATTAGGTTCCCGTTTTACGACTCGTCAAAGTATGGCTACAGGAGGCAAAGCAGTGCGAGTGTTGGATTATGACATTCCAGACGATCTTTACTATTCAAGGGAACATGAATGGGTCAGTGCAAAAGGCAAAACTGCAGTTATTGGAATAACAGACTACGCACAAAAATCGCTCCATGAAGTAGTCTACGTGGAAACCCCGAAGGTTGACAACCAAATCCAGCAATCCCAGTCCATAGGCTCAGTTGAATCTGTAAAGTCAGTTTCAGATATCTTCACTCCCGTCTCGGGCAGAATAATCGAGATTAACGAGGAACTTGCGGAAAGCCCTGAACTCGTAAATCAAGACCCGTATGGAAAAGGATGGATTGCAAAAATTCATTTAGCAAACTTTGATGAAGATATGAAGAAGCTTCTGACCGCCAAGCAGTATGCCAACTACATTAAAAGCCTTGAAGAATAAGAGACGCTGCAAGCTTAGCTAATATAGGTTATTCGTTCTTCTTCGGTCTTGCGCTTTTTCCGAGCATACTCTTCTCTTCGATGTTCGATTTCCCGCATTTTAGCCACAATCTGCTTGGACTTCTTGATCTCCTTATCCAGGTCACCTATGTCCATCTTCATATCAAGCATTTTTTGCAGAACCTCCAGAACACTCTTGGCAGCTAAAGGGTCAGGCAGGTAGCCTCGTGTTTCTCCCAGCAGGCATACAGCATCTATGTTTTGAAATTTCGCCAATCCTAAAAGCAGCCCAGCTGTGCCCACAATTGGATTGCCAGATGAACTCGCCAGCGCATTTGCCTGCAAAGCTTTTTTCAAGACGCCAGGGTTTGTGGAAACAGCCACTACTTGAGGTTTTTTTTCAACTTCTTTTCGGTAGCCACCAAGTGTAACAATCAGTTTGGTGTTCAGTTTGGAAACGAAGTTGAGAATACAACTTGAAACCTCATACTGACCTTCAATGGTTTGTGCTTGGCTATCTCCCGTTAAGAAGATGAAGTCGGTTTCGGCATTGTGGTTTTTCGAGAAGTAGAAGTTGCCTCTGAGAAGTCTTACACTTCCCTTCTTGTTTACGTGCACGTAGTAGGGAAAATGCGGTGAATAGAGCTCAGCGAGTTTTTTGGCTTTCAACTGCTTAATAAGGTATCTAGTTGCAATTCTCCCAACCATCCCAAGTCCGGGAAGCCCCTCAATTAGTATGGGGTTCTTTAGCTTGACCTTCATTTTTTCTTTGACAAATGTTTCTTTCATTGAATTTCAGCCCTCATTGCACCTTTATACTTGGCATATTTGTCATCTGGCGAAAACTTTGCAGGATGGGGAATATGAACATTACCTCCACAATAGGGACACTTCTGATTCAACGTGTAATTTTTACACTTCTCACATCTTCTAAGCAACCAAACCATTATTTTCCCCTATGGAAGGTGCCTGTTCCTCCAGCCTTCGTTATGTTCTTTATGGCGGTTTCCGTGGCTTTTTCAAGAACCTTCTCAGCTTTCTTGTAATCTTCCGCTGAAACTTCTATGCGATACTTTGGCGGTGCAACAACATATACCCGAACGCTTGTTCCAGAAGACTTTTCAAATTTTTCAGCGCTCAAGAGAGCCTTACGAATACGAACCACGCCATCAGGCTTCACACATTGAAGCTCAAGTGTTCCTTTTATCGTGATAAGAGGAAGTTTTATTTTTTCTTTAACGATCTCGGCTATTGCAGCGGCTAAGTTCTTGGGAACCCCCAGTTCTAACAGAACGTCCGGACCTTCTCTCGCAGTTCTCGCCAAACCCCAGTACAATTCACCAAATTTCTCTTCAATGAGAACCCCAGCTTTTTCATGAACCTCTTCGACAGGTATGTCTAGCTTTTCGGAAACACTGCGGAGAAGCCCTTCGGCTTGTCTGTCTTTCTTCCAGGCGAGAAGCTTTTCTCTTCTCGCTCGTTTAGTTACTCTTCTAAGTGAGAGGTCTACATGTTCCTTTTCGACGTTCACTCGTAAAACTTTCAACACGGTTTTTTGTCCTTCACGTATAAAAGAACGGATGTTTCGAACCCAGCCAGAGGACAATTCAGATATATGCAACAAACCTTCCTTTCCATATTCATCAAGAAAAACGTACGCACCATAATTAGTTACGTTTTGTATAGAAGCTATTACCAAGTCGCCAACTTCAGGCCACTCAGGTTTTTTAATAGGCATGGTGCTCCTCCAGTTTTCATTCCAAAACGGTAATAATTTCGCCGTTAATTGCAGCCTTTCCACCGGTTGGCTCAGCAATAACCGTTCCACAAACATTACAATTTACAACATTGGTCACATGGCTGAAAACAATCTGCTCATTACCGCAGTCTGAGCATTTGACTCTTAAGAATCTGCTTCTGGGTCTTGGAATAAGTTTCTCCCATTCACTCAAGTCTTTTCATCTCCTCTCGTCAAAGCGAGCTTTTGAGACGCATCCTCACAATTGAATGGTTTCAAATACTCACCAGCCGAGTGGTATAGAACAACCTTCATGGTTATTTATACTTTTTCAAGGGCAAGTAACTAGTGCGCTATTTGGCTTCTACTTCTACCGCAACACTTTGCTTAATAAGAATTCTAGCATTTTCAACAGGTAAACTTGCAATGTCTTCAGGTTTAAATGGACCATAGGCTTTCATGTCGGCTCCAATGATAGCTGGAATTTCCTGAATGAACCTTAGAATCATTGTCTCAGGTCTTTCTTTAACCTCTATGCGCGGTGAACGCCCACCCAAGATGTCTTTTAACAAGGTTTGGTAAGATTCTATTGAAGGTGAAACTTCTCCAAGTAACTCTTCTTCTTCACCTGTTAGGGCGTCTTTGGCTACTATTTCGCCAGCAATGGCTTTCCTAAGAGTCTTTTCATAGCGCAACGTAATGAGCTCTTTAACCATCTTGGTAACATTATTAGATTCTCGTCTCAGAAGCTTGGCTCTAACCGTTTTCTCATCAAGCATTCGACTTTCTTCTTTCATTTTCTTTATGTAGTCAGCGAGTTTCACATAGAAATCCTTGAGTAGCACTTGTACTTCCTTGGTTTCCCTTTCCTTTGTCCACGCTTCATAGAGTTCATCGTACACTTGAGCCCACCTCCGTTATTCTTGCACTGCCCTTGCACAATAGAAACAAAGCTGCAGCCATGGGTAACTCAACCTTTTCATTTCGGTAAGGACCGTGAAACTCGCTTCCAACTCTAAATTTAGGAGCCTCAGAGACATCTACTGATGCTGTGCCATGCGGAAAGGCAACAGCGCTTTTCAATGGGTCGAATTCTTCTATGGTTGCAATAGATGTTTCAGTCTTTTTTAAACCTGTCTTTCCATGTAAGGTATCGGCTAGTCTTATCAGTCGGTGAACATCAGTTGTAACCACAGTGTCTATTTTGGCCGCCTGGTTCTTCAAGGCTTGCTCAGCAATTTTGCTCCAGCTTTCAAAGCTTACTCCTTTAATCATCGTCCATGGACCTTTGTATTTCCAGCTTTCCAGAATACGTTCTTTATGTTTGCCCAAACTCTGAATGACCCCCCTGGGTAATCCGATTTTCTCCAGTTGCTCCGGGGTGGCGGATAAAAGATATTCGTAAGTTCCTCGAGCGATTCTTCCTCTCCATCCGAAATCATCAAGGTTAGGACCGCCAATTTTGCTTAGTCCATGCAGTTGGGGGTCAAGCCCTATTCCGACGATATAATCCACGATTTCTTTACGGCTTGTCGAGTTAAGTGTCAAGATGTCTTTGCTTTCGACGTGAAGATGGTAACCTCTGTGCCCAGAAAAGCTGAGACTCATTTCATTAGTAGAGAAGCCGAGGTCATTCGTTAATATGTCAATAAGTTTTATGGTCTCTTCTTTTGCAGATTCCAAGCAAATTTCACATGGCCATGTTTTCTCTTCGAATTTTTGTTTGTTGCATTTTGGACATTTTTTCGGTGGTGTTCCACGTCCAGTTGTTTTGCAGTGGGGGCAACTCCATGTGTCGTGGGTTTTGGAGCAGGGAGCTGAAATGTGGTCTGCGTCTATGTCGAACACCAAGTCGGCGCCTAGCCAGCCTTTTTCTTCCATTTCCTCCTCTGGCCGTTCGTAGTAGGCGCTTGAAAAGTAAACGTGCGATGGAATCAACGTTTTGAACGAATCTCGAAATTCCTGCGCAGTTTTGAAGGCTTTATGCCTGAGCATTATTCTTTCTTTCAGAAGGAGAAAGCCAAACTCGCGTTTTTCCATTGAAGAGGGAGGGTGAATGTTTAAAGAGTTTTTTTCATAGTATTCGCTAAATTTCGCTTGGATGAAGGCTTTGGTGTCTATTTTAATCATGCCCCCGGCGCAAGGGGAGCTTCTGTTTTTATGATTCTTAGTTTTCTTCGGTAGTAGGCAAGTGGATGTCTTATTCTTCTGCAGATGTCATCCATTCCTGGGCAGACGCCATGGGTGCGTAAGGTATCGCATTGAGGCGGGATGTACTTTGTTCTCGAACCTTTTAGTCCCGCGATGTGTTCAACTTGATAGCGAGTCATCCTTTCTTTGAAGTCGGCAAGGGAACGAAATAGGTCAACCACATTTTCAGTGGTCATGCCTATGTTGACCAAGAAGGTTGTGAGAGTGAAACGTCCAATGTGAGAGAGGTGGTGTCCAGAACTTATTGTTTCGTGCAACCTCTTTATGCATGGAGGGTATGCAATTATGATCACTTCTGAAGGAATCTCTTCCCAGCTGGTTTTACCTCTTTTCTCGTAGAAAAGTTGCTTTAATCGGTTGATGCGGTTCATTATGTCTGGAGATAAGGATTTGACTTTCACCTGCAGTTTTTGTTCTATGTATCTGCGCACTTCCTCCTCTAAGAGTCGACAAACCTCAACCTTTGTCAGAAAAACTTCGCCTTTTGACAGCATTCTGTTGACAAGCTTCCATTTTTTGTGCTGTATAATTGCGGCGTTTCTTATGTAATCCTTGAAATCTAGCGCAAAATCGTAGTTCAGCAGGTTGGGTCGTGGCTGTGCTGGTTCTAGTTTCCACTTGAAGTTGTTCGCAATTTTCATAATTGTTTCTTTGCGCTCTCCTTTTAGTAGGGTGGACGCACGTTTGGCTTCTGCCAATGCATAGGTCCTTTTGATGCGTGAATCCGCAGTTGCAACTACCATCATGATTGCTATTGGGAAGGAGGGAATTTCCACATCGTCTTTGGGTGATTTTCCGCTGACTGCATTGAAGAGTAGGGCTTCTTCGATTCTAGCTTCAGCTCTTTGTAAGATAGGTTGATACTCGATTTTTTCAAGTTCATCGATCTTAATGTCTAATGTTTGAATGAACTTTGCGGCTTCTGGAGTGAATGGGTATTTGGCTAGGTCGCTTTTGGTTAGAACCCGTTGCCCCTCCTTCTTCGCTTGGCAGCGCAGATGCTGTTATCTTACGTTGCTATTCTACCTCTATACGCGGAGCTAGGTAAAAGGTCAGCCTTCCCTCTTTTGGTTGCTGAAAATCAATTTTTACCGGCATATCTGATGAGAATTCAAGTGTTGCGATGTCGCTGGTTGCAGATGCATTTTTGATTATATCTGACAGGTAGCTTAGACTAAACGTTGCTTTAGACGACTCTTTAGCTTCAAGGTCTAGAAGAGTTTCGCTTCCTTTCTTAAGTTCCACCACGGCGCCCATAAGATCCCCGGTAGCGCGCAAAGTCATTTTTTCGTTGTCTATTTCAATGCGGACGTGATCGCTTACGAGTTGTACGTCTTCTATAGCTTGATGTAAGCCGTGGGTTGTAGTTTTAGCGCGGACGTTGAAGGTTATTTTCGGTGTAGGCACTTCTTCTTCAGCTGCTTCCAGAGTTGGCATGGTGAAGTTGCGGTCGTATCTGCCTTTGATCGCGATCTTTAAACGTCCAGTCTTCTCATCTATTGTAAGTTCAACAGATTCCTCTTTGGCAGCTCGGCGGAGAAGCTTCAGCATTTCACTTACGTTTATGCACATTTTCAATGGAGCGTCGCAGAGATACTCGTCAAATATTGTATTTGGCCATTCGAAATCTATCATAGCAACGCGAGATGGATCCATTGCACGTAGCTTGATGCCTTCTGAGCTTATGTTAAAAGTCGCCTCATCGACTAAGGTGGATATGACCGTTATCATGTCGCGTAAGAGTTTGGCGTCTGCTATTCGCACTTTAAACAAGCTGATTGCAAGCCTCCTTTATGCTGGTTATCTGTAGCGTTGACTTGATTTTAAGCCTTCTTATAAAAAAGTAATGCCAAATAATCTCTTCATTATCGAAGTAAAGTCTCAACATTTAGCTGTATTCTCTGAATGTGTAGTTGCACTTCGTGCATCTGAAGAACTGTGTAGAAGACTCATCGCTTCCTCTTGTTTGAACCTGCCAAACGTAAGCCACATTATTTCCGCATTTTGGGCATTCAATGCGCATTGTAGGCAAAACTCGAAGTTTCTGCTCTTTCTTCCCAATAATAGCGATGGTTTGCTGTGGACTGTGCTCAATCACTTTTGGTATGGGCTCTAGCTTCTGCGCGAGTTGCTTGCTTTTGTAAGTACATTTAGGGCAAGCCAATACAAGGCGGGTTCTTCCCTTGCTTTGCTTCTTTGGCACAAGTCTTGTTCCGCATTTGGGACAAAACTCCATTGTTCTCGTCCTCACGCGTTTCTGTTCCCTTGTCCATACCTTTGAGTCTTTTAAGCTTTTTCTTATTTCAATTCAGATTCAGACTGTGATGTTTCACTATTGATTCTCTTTTTTCGTCTCAATTGACGTAGTCCCGAAGCTACAAGATGCGCTACTCTCAAAGCTTCTGGGATATTGCTGCGCGTAGAAGTGTTCTTCAAAATATGTTTAGCATCTTCGACTGTAACTCCAACAACATGAGCATAGACGGGTTCTTCTCCACCTCTCGTGTGCACTTCAATTATTTTTCCAGCTTTTTCTATGGCTTTCCATCGCTTATCGCTTTGAGGTAAATTCTGCAAAGCTTTTTTTATGTCGCCGAAGCTGGGTCTGTCCCGTGCAACAGCAATCACCGGCACCTTCACTTTTTCAAAAAGTTCTTCAATGTCAATCACATTGAAGCCAGCCATTGTCACTCCGTTGAGCATGATAACCCGTAGCTGGTCGTAATGGGGTGACTCAACTATCATCGACGCGATTTTTTCAGTTGCATCCATTCCGTCAATTTCAACCTGAGTTCGCATAACGCCGTCTAGCCAATATCCTCCTCGAAAAACTACACCTATGACATCGACAACGCCCTTTGTGTGAGGGGTGAAAAATCCGTCGTCAATGCCCAAGACACGAATCTCAGGTTTCACAACACGAATTCTGACAGTTTTACCTTTGTTCATCGCGTTTATCGAGCCTCTCCCAAATTTCACGAAGTAATACAGTAAAAGCCTCAACAGAATCTTGTTTCTCGCTCAAAATTTCCACGGAGTCTTCAAAAGTAACTGTATCAGCTAACCAAGCAAAAGCTATTAAGGCTTCAGCGGCGTTCCCGAGAACATGCCGGTCGATTCTGCGAGGCAGCAGTTTTCGTAGACCCGATTTTCTGACAGCCTCAGCCAAGATTCTATTGTTTACTTTCACACCTGTTGGATACCCCGATCTTTGCGACGCTGCAAGAGAGTAAAGAAGGTTGACATAGGCGTCGCCCAGTCCAGCGAGATTTTTGTCAAGCAAGATTTCTTCAAGATTCTTGTATTCCTTTAGAACAGGCCCTTTGCTCATTTTTGTTGCCAGTCTTTTAATGCTTCCTCTAGGCGTTTGCGAAACTGTTTAGTTTGCTGCCTTATCTTTGCTGCTGCTTCGTGAAGTGCAATCTCAGGCTTTTTCTTTGGCTTCCGCTTTTCTTTCATGCGAACATAAACCACAGGATTGGCTACTAGTGGATGTGATATGTTGTAGCCTGCCATTTCAACTGTTTTGTCTTCCAATAGAGCTCTTTGCAAGACGTTACAAAACGTATGTCCTTCGCCTTCGATTTCTACTTCGAGCTCATCGGATGTTTTCTTCAAAACCTTAATGTTCAAGCCAATTCACCTTTTCCATAGTCTTGGGCACTCTTCCGCGTTTCAATATTGCCACACCTTAAACAGCGCATCTCCACTCTTCCAAAGTTTAGAACATCTCCGCAACGAGAACAAAAAGCATAGATGACTCCTAAATTTGGCTCTTTTGTGGATAAATGAAAAGTTCTATTTTTGTCGCTGACTACTTTTGCGCGGATGATATCGCCAGGTTTACACACATGGTACATGGTTTCAACATAGCGGAGACTCACATCAGAAACATGTAAGATGCCGGTGAAGAATCCTGAAAGAGGATACTTGTCTATTTGGAATATGCGCACAGCCGCAGTTTTGCTCTGTGCATCTCTAACCTGACCGATAACTATGCTTCCCACTTTGGGAACAGCTAGGAAGCGAGTTTTGGGAAAAATCGAAACCTGCTTGCTGAGTATATCTACCAAAGCTTGTCCAGTTGCTAGAGAATAGATTATGCCGTTTTCCTCGTAAGTTCCAGATCCAGGCACAAACTCCTCAATCACCCCGAGACGGTCGCCGGGAACAACAAATTGCCCGCTCTTCTGTTTAGACAAAGGCTTTCACATTCCTTCAACATTAGTCTTAAAGGCAGCACGTCTTAACGTTTTCCTCAACGCACTGCAATAAACCTTTTGATTACAGGTTCTCGCTCTCTGTGTCAAAAAGCTTATATGGATGGATTATCCATCCAATAAAACATGCCTCAACTCAGCGTACGCCAACTCGCCTTGCTTAGCGTTCTAACCGCTGTCTCGTTAGGTATTCAGTTAACCCCACGCCCGCCTAATGTTGAGTTCACCTCGTTGTTTACGTTCCTTGTTGGCATCCTATACGGCAGTCTAGTTGGCGGATTTTTCGGCGGCTTCGTAATGTTTGTTAATGGGTTCTTGTCACCTTGGGGTTTTGCTGGGTTCATAATGCCCTTTCAAATAGTCGGAATGGCAATAATAGGATTCGCAGGCGGCACGTACAAAAGATACGTGGTTGGAGTACATCCTGCTCAAGTCAGTGCTGAAGTTGCAGTTCTAGGCGCTTTTCTCACTCTTCTATACGACACAATCACAACCGTCGGCGTTGCCGTACAATCTACGATAATATATGGAATCCCATGGCATATTTCTTTAATAGCGACCTTTTCAGCGGGAGCCCTATTCTATTTAGTTCACATAGTTTCTAACACTGCTTTATTTGGATCAGGACTTATCCCGCTTATAAAAGCCCTTCAAAGAGTCCCTGGAGGTGAAGCATTATGGTCAAAAAAAGAACTCTTGCATTCGCAACATTAGCCATATCAGTCTGGGCAGCTTTAGCAACTAGTGTGCTTGGCTATTACTACTTGCGTTTTCAGGAATACGTTAATTTGTCACGCGAATATGAAGCAGTAACGATGAAAGTAGACATATACATCCACTACGGCAATGAAACAAACGGGATCTGGCACAACAACACCATTGTGCCGTTAGGTGCCGCTCTGCTAAATGCCACCGGACTTGTCGCTGACAGTCAATTCACTTACTGGTCGGAGCTTGGAGCTGCGTTTATTGATTCCTTAGATGGTGTTGCAAACAATGTAACCAAAGGGAAATCATGGTTCTGGTGGTACTGGGACACGACGAGTTCTAAATGGATTCTTGGAGAAGTTGGAGCTAACCAACGTATGTTGCATCGTCGAGACATTGTAGCGTGGACTTATCAGAGTTATGAGATTTGGCCTCCTCCACCACCTTCATGACATTACCCGGCTTCCCTTTCTATCACATACAAATTAACCAAAAATTCATGTTTTCGTTTTCTATGAAATTTAAACATGTATGGAATGGTCATAATCATTGCATATGCGATACGAATTTTTCCTCCGTGCCTCTTAACGAACCTTTTGAGGAAGACAGAAGGCTGAGCTGGTTTAGTTGGTGTTCCACGTGTCAGCGTTTTGGCAAGTTCTTTGCTGTTTTCTCCCTTATGAAGCGAGTAGATTCTTTGGGCTAGTTCTAAGGATTTCTGAAGAAATCTTCTGTCTGCCTTTCTTTTTTGTACGCCGAAGGGTGGGTTTTGAATGACTGTGTCAAAGGCTCCATGGATAGCATCTATATCTGCCACAACCCAGCTAGTCTTATCTTTCACACCTAAATTAACTGCGTTTTTGAAAGCGAGCTTCACAGCAGTCTTGTCAATGTCAATGCCAACTGTTTCCTTGGCTCCTAAAAGCGCTGCGCCAATTGCGAGTCTTCCAGTGCCGCACCCTAGATCTACGACGTTTTTTCTGATAATGTCGTCATTTATGTAAGCTGCTATGTAGAGAAATTCCGCTGCAACGTTTGCGGGTATGGTATATTGTTCCAGATGGGCTTTGGGCGCAGGGTGAGGCGCAACTTTTGACAATGCAATTTCTAGGTTGCGTTTCCGAACCAGCCTTCTTTGCACAGTTTCTCCCAACTCATTTCTCCCAGAATAACTGATGTTTCATCCAATGTTAGAACTGGCTTAAGAAATTTAGACGCGTCATCGAGGGATATACGTGGACACGCGGTGTTTACGAAGGCATCGACTGTTGGAAACTGCATTAATGCTTCTGGAGTCATCTCTCTCAATGCAAACAACGTAGCCTTCTTTTCTTTCTTTTCCAGTTTTTCCTTGATTTGAAGGGCTCGGTCGAATTTTTCTTGTCTGCTTTTAAGCCCGATGAGCACTCCAAACTTTTCCGCCTTCTTTGCTTCATGGATAGTTGCCCAGCGTTGTTTCATTATCCTCTGAACCTCGCCATCGATAGCATAAGCTCTTTTCTCGTATGGATCAGCCACAATAACTGGCTTTGCAGTGGCCAATGCTAAGCCGATGGCGTGGAATTTGCCGCCACCAATGAACAGAAAGGCTTCTACGTCTTTTGTAATTGCTTTGCCGTTGCTGTAGTTGCAACCTATCACTTGGCCAGCGTATTTTAGTTTTCCAGTGTCTCCGATTGCGACGCTTTTTCCGGTTTTTATGAGGAGCTCTCGCGCTTCGCTTAACATGTCAACGTGCTGCACGGTAGTTGCTAATCCTAGGCTTTTCCAATCTTTGAGGTAAGGCACCGCTTGGTTTACTGCTTCTTTTATGCCGATGTTAGCTTTTGCTTCTATGTAAATTGTTGGCACTCTTTGTTGTGTGGTTAATGGGCTGTGTCCGAAATGAATGAGCAAATCGGCTCCCAGACCTTCTGCTTCTTGAATAGCTAGGTCACAGGCTCCATAGCAGGGATCTGCTGAGATTATGGCTAGGACTCCAGCTTTTTCAACAATTGTTGCCAAACGAGGTCCTTCTGCTTTTAATCCTTCGGGAAGTTGAATAAGTACTCGTTTGGCGTTTCGCCTCTCAATCTCGTCTTTTAACATTTCTTCTTCAAGGTAGAAGCTTGCTCTTCTTGGCATTTATGATTCCACCGATGCACGGTAAATGAAAGCCACAAAAAGAGCCAGCAGTTTTATCCAAATGTCCATTCAAAGTCTTCTTCAGACTTTTGAGCAGAGTGTCCGGTGCTTTTCCTTCGCATGTCTGCCAGTCTTTCCAACAGAATCTTTTGTTCGAGGCTTGCTACAAGCTGTCGAGTTGAAATAACCGCGTCTGCGTTTACTGATATGCTGTCGATGCCGCAGTGAACAAGGAAGTCTGTGAAGTCTGGCAGGTTAGATGGGCCTTCTCCGCAGATAGAAACCGTTACGCCGCGTTGGTGTGCGACTTTGATAAGATGTGCGATTATGCGTTTGACCGCTGGGTCACGTTCGTCAAAGTAGCCCATAAGTCCAAGGCGTTCAGAGTCACGGTCTATCATGAGCACGCCTTGAGTTAGGTCATTTGAGCCTATGGAGAAGCCGTCGCAGAGTTTAGAGAATTCATCGGCTAGAACTGCAATTGCGGGTGTTTCTGCCATAAACCACACTTGGAAGTCTCGGTTTCTTTCTAAGTCTTCGTTCTTCATGATTTCTAGGCATCTTTTGGCTTCCCAAACTGTTCGAATAACCGGAAGCATTACCCACACGTTTTTGAGACCCCATTCTTCTCGACATTTGCGTATGGCTTTGCATTCCAGCCTAAACGCTTTCTCATACCATTTGCTTATGTAACGACTTGCCCCTCTCCAACCTAGCATTGGATTGGCTTCAACTATCTCGTATTTTTCTCCGCCTTTCAGTTCCCTATACTCGTTGGTTTTGAAGTCGCTGAACCTGACAACTACGGGCTTGGGCTGTATAGCCCTCGCAACTGTAGCTATGCCTTCAGCCAGCTGATTTACAAACTTGTCGGCTTGCCCCGTTTCTAATAGGAAAAGTGGATGCTCGCCTATGTAGCTTGCCAGGATAAATTCGATGCGCATTAGGCCTATCCCATCGAACGGCAGGTGTTTGTAATCTTCGATTTTATCTGGAACTCCAAGGTTAAGATAGATTTTTGTGGCAGTCACTGGAGCTGAGCTAAGCGCGGCCACTTCGGGAGTTACTGTTGATGAAGTAACTGGTTTTTCCAACATGGGCATGATTCCCTCATAAATTACACCGCTTCTTGCATCTACAGTGTATTCGTTTCCATTCTTCATAACTTTGGTGGCATTTTCTGCACCTACAACACATGGAATGCCGAGTTCTCGGCTGACTATGGCTGCGTGGCACGTGACACCACCTTTGTCGGTTACTATGGCTCCCGCCATCCTCATGTAGGGCACGTAGTCCGGGTTGGTCATGTCAGTCACCAGTATGTCGCCTTTTTCCATGAGCTTTGAAGCATCTTCAGGTGTGAAGACAATTTTGGCTACGCCGGCGCCCATGCCTCGTGTCCCAGCTGCCATTCCTTTTGCAACAACTTTCATTTCGATTGGGCGTTCTGGCAATGGTGGTGTCTTAGGTGCTTCTGCTGGAAGTTTCTCTTTTAAGCTCCAAACGGTTTCGGGTCTTGATTGCACAATGTAGATGTTCTCCGGAAAAGGTAGGTTTCGGTCGATTGCCCACTCAATGTCTTGAGGCTTTCCATAATGCGCTTCGATTTGCTTGGCAATCTCGGCTAGTTTCACAACTTCTTTGTCGGCTAAGCAAGGAATTTTTTGCCTTTTGGTGTCGATTTGAGCATGAATTGTCTTGCCTGTCTTTGGATCTTGAATGTATTCAACCGTTTTCTTAGCGATTCTTTTTTCAATGATTTGAAGCGTGTTTTTGCTAACAACGTAGTCGTCCGGAGTAACTGCACCAGAGACCACGGATTCGCCTAGCCCCCAGTTGGCTTCGATTACAATTTGGTTGGATTCCCCGCTGACCGGGTTAATCGTGAATGTTACGCCTGCGACTTTGGCATTTACCATCTTCTGGACGCCAACGCTTATGAGAACCTCCTCGTGTCTGAAGCCCTTCTCGGTTCGGTAAAAAATGGCGCGAGGTGTGAATAAGCTGGACCAGCATTTTACAGTTTTTCGGACAAGTTCGTCGGCCCCTTTCACGTTGAGGTAAGTTTCTTGTTGCCCAGCAAATGACGCATCTGGGAGATCTTCAGCAGTAGCGCTGGAACGAACAGCCACAAAGATCTCGCTAGCCTTGGTTCGTTTGCTAAGTTCGTTGTAGTTGTCTTGTATGGCTTTTCTAATTCCACTTGGCATTGCGGTAGATTCGATTAATTGTCGAACTTTTTTCGAAGCTTCTTCGTATTGTTTAGGGTCGTTGATATCAGTAACAGTCTCTTCAACAATCTTGTAGATTTTTTCAGCTATGCCTGTTTCAGTTATGAACTCTCTGTACGCTTCTGCGGTGATGGCGAACCCTGGTGGAACAGGTATCCCGGCGTGTGTCATTTCGCCTAGGTTGGCGTTTTTCCCGCCAACAAGTGGAATGTCTTCTTTGCCAAGTTCCTCAAACCATAGAATCGGCTTCTGGCGACGGGAAGATGACAAATTATTTTCCCTCTATTAATAATTTTGACTAATCTGGAGTTTTTTGGAGAACAATTCTACATGTGACAGGTAGTTTAGCTCCCCCTCTTTTTAGCGCTTGCTTAGCCGTTTCTATGTCGTTCTTGTTCACACCAACCTGTATGATTGTCTGGTTGGGCTTTATTCGGGCTGCCGTCCCAATTGGTTTTCCAAAGGCTCTTTTCATTCCATCTTGCAAACGGTCTGCGTGAGCGCCAAAAATCATTTTGTTCTCCCGAAGAATGGCGTGAGGGTAAGGTAAAATTCGCAAAACGTAGTTTTCTCCAAGCTTATCTGAGAGAAGCCGGTTTACGGCTATTCTGGCCGCTTCAAAGGCGTTGTGGCGGATCTGAGCTTCTTTTTTGGCGATTAGTAGGGCTTGATATTCGAATATGGTTTTGGTGTCGCCCATAGTGAACTTCACAATTTTTGAAGGGGGAAAGCCTCCGATGTACTCCTTTCTAGTGTAAGGCATCCCTTTTACAGCCCGATAGTTTTTCGCTTTCATTTTTCTCCCTTCACCAGCATACGAAAACGGCTATTTAAAGCCTCTTGTGATACGACTTTATATATCTAAATTATGAATTTCAAATTTTGAGCGCAGTTAAAGTGCAAGTTGTGCCTTCAACTGTTCCTCTTTAAGCCATATCTTCGCCAATTCATCGAAGTTTGGAAAAACTTTCTTTAAGATTGGAATGTACATTTTCTTCTCGTCTATCGTCATGTCTTGAAACTGATACCCACCCATATAAGGCGAGGGCGAACCTACCCTAGTTATAAACTCAATATGCATGAAAGGGTCACCTCGTTTAATGGTAATGGGTTTTCGATCGTTGCTGAGGTTGACAAGTTCTAGAGCTAGTCTTCCAATGAAGCCACTGTGAACCTTCGCTGCGTTGAGAAAAGAAAGACCCATTCTTCCATATTTGCTTTTGGCAGTAAGATGTGCCACGTAGTTTATTGGAGTAAAAACTATTTCATACGAGTTGATGTTTTGATGCTCCATATATTGTAGCGTGGTTTCCTTTTTTACAGTTAAGACGTATCCGTCGCCGTCTAGAAGGTGATAGTCGTAGGGGTAAATCACCTTGTAGTTTTCAATCAGCTCAATGAGCTTGTCTTTTCCAAGAATGCACATGCGGTTTTCACCTGACTTTAGCAATACAGAGCACTTGTGCTATATACTTCTTTTGCAATTCGTCAAGGTCGAAACAGTATGGAAAGTTTAATACATATAAGCTGGTTCAAATCTTCAACATGGTTACCATCAGGTTGTTAGAATCTAAAGACATTAATTTTGCAGCCCAGCTGATAGGGCAAGAAAAATGGGGGCACATGGCCAAGGATGTTAGGCGATGTTGGAATTTTGAGCCTGAAGGTTGTTTCATAGCAGAACAAGGTGGAGAAAGAGTTGGTCATGTTTTCTCAGTAAACTACGGTATAGTGGGCTGGATTGGCCTACTGATTATACGGCAAAACTACAGAGGGCAAGGAATTGGTACAGCCTTGATGAGAACAGTGATGGATTATCTTAGAAATCTTGGTGTGGAAACAATCAGACTTGAAGCAGTACCAGAAGCAGTCACACTCTACCAACGTTTGGGTTTCAGAAGTGAATTTGATTCACTGCGGTTTTGCAGGGAGTGGAAACACGGAAGAACATGTTTAGAAGGCAAGGTTGAAGAGATTCACCAGATTAAAGACGATGAACTTGAGAATTTGGGAAAGTTCGACGCTAAATGCTTTGGAGCCAATCGTTTAAAGGTTTTGCAGAGTCTTTACAGAGACTTTCCTCAGCATTGCTTAGTTGCGAGAAGTGATGATATAATGGGGTACATTATGTGCAGAGAAACAAGCTCTGGCTTTTGGCTGGGTCCGTGGGTATGTGAAGAAGAGCATCCAGAAGTGGCGCGAGAACTAATCGTTTCTTTTCTTACCGCGTTAAAAGCGAATTCTGGGCTTTGGGTTGGAATTCCAGCCCCTAACACGATTGGGATTCAATTGCTTGAGGAATTAGACTTCAGTTTAATGTCGAGGAGTATTCGCATGTTTTGGGGCAAACCCGGATATTCAGGAAACGTTAAGGAAAACTTTGGAATAGGAGGCCCAGAAAAAGGTTAGAAATAGTAGCGCGGCTCATAGAAGAGAAAAAGCGACTTCAAAGAAACCTGAAACCTATTACACAAGTTGTGGGTGCAACCTTTTTCTTGGTAAATGTTTATGCTGTATGCAGGAAATAGTAAATTTATAAGAGAGAAAATATTATTGTGAAGAAACAGCACGGAAATGAGGAGGAAGCAATTTGGTTGAAGTAAAGGTTGACCATTCAAAGTGTAATGGAGACTCCATATGCGTAGACGTTTGTCCAGTTGCCGTC
Source organism: Candidatus Bathyarchaeota archaeon (assembly GCA_026967815.1). GTDB lineage: Archaea > Thermoproteota > Bathyarchaeia > Bathyarchaeales > Bathyarchaeaceae. The sequence continues at coordinate 22,389 of JAPUUO010000002.1, forward strand.
TTTGAACTACAAGAAGTTGCAGAGTATCCTGGCGAAAAGAAGTCGGTTGTAGTTGACAACGATGCGTGTATTGAGTGCAGAGCATGCGAGGTTCAATGTCCCACTCAGGCTATAACCGTTACAGAATAGGTTGTAGCTGAAGAGGAGGAAAATTGCCCTCAGACGCTAAACCCAACCGTACTCTTGACTGCTTAGGGCTCTACTGTCCAGAACCGGTCTTCAGAACCCGACTGGAACTAGACAAGATGTCTGTAGGCGAAATCTTAGAAGTGCTTGCCGATGACACAGCAGCCGACGAAGACATAAAAAGCCTGGTTAAACGGACAGGACATGAGCTCTTGGAATTGAGTAGAAAGGGCGATGTTCTCCGATTCCTAATCAAGAAGGCTAAGTGAAAAGGTGACATGGTTTGAGTGATAAGAAGAAGATATTATATGTTCAAACAAGCGGCGTTGATACTCCAGAGCGCACTTATGCTCCTTTTATCTTAGCAACTACAGCCGTAGCTATGGGAATAGATGCGACGATATACTTTCTGATAAAAGGAATAACCGTAGTCAAACAGGGAGAGGCAGAAAAAATCAGGTTAGGAGATTTTCCCTCGTTGAAAGAGGTGATGAACCAAGCAGTGAAGGCTGGAGTAAAGCTTGAAGTTTGTGAACAGAGTTGTATGCTCCTCGGATTGGAAAGAGGAGAGTTCGTAAACACCGCTAAAGTAGTGGGGGCAGCTACGCTTAACGATCGAGTTTTGGATGCAGACGCCGTATTATGCTTTTGAAGATGCAAAGGCGGTTTATGATGCGAAGAGTTTACATGGACCATACGGCTGGGACGCCGATTGATGAGCGTGTCCTTGAAGTTATGATGCCTTATTTTACTCTAAACTATGGAAATCCCTCTTCTATCCATTCTTTTGGCAACGAACCACGACAGGCAATCGACGAAGCACGAAGCAAGGTTACGGATCTCATTGGAGCAGAGAAAAAAGAAGAGATTATTTTCACTTCTGGCGGCACAGAAAGCAATAATTTAGCCATTAAAGGTGTAGCTTACCGAAACAAGGACAAAGGAAAACACATCATCACCAGTTCAATTGAACACATGTCGGTAATCAACACATGCAAACATCTCAGCAAGCAGGGGTTCAAAGTTACGTATCTTCCAGTTGACAAGGATGGAATCGTGGACACAGAAGCCTTGAAAAAGGAAATCACCGATAAGACAATTCTCGTTTCCATAATGTATGCTAACAGTGAGATCGGCACAATCGAACCTATAAAAGAGATAGGGGAAATCGCCCACGACAAAGAAGCATTTTTACATGTAGACGCAGTAGCAGCTGCCGGGCAAGTACCGATAAACGTTCAAGATGAAAACATCGACTTGCTATCTCTTTCCTCAAACGACATGTATGGCCCAAAAGGGACAGGCGCCCTTTACAGAAAAAGTGGAACAAACATTCTGCCCATGATACATGGCGGCGGACAAGAACGAGGCTTGCGTTCTGGAACTGAGAATCTGCCTGGAATTGTTGGCATGGGAAAGGCAACGGAAATCGCGAAGACCGAGATGAAAGGGGAAGCCGAAAGGTTGTCAAAACTGAGAGACGCATTCATTAAAGGTGTTTTGGATAGAATTCCTGAATCGTATTTGAATGGGCATCCAACTATGCGGCTACCCAACAACGTGAATGTTAGGTTCAGCTATATTGAAGGGGAATCGCTGATTTTAGGGTTAGACATGGAAGGCGTAGCCTGCTCCTCTGGCTCAGCTTGCACTTCTAAAACATTAGAGCCTTCTCATGCTCTCCTAGCCATAGGCTTAGCACATGAAGAGGCGCACGGGTCTTTACTCTTCACTTTGGGAAGACAGAATACAAAGGAAGACGTAAAATATGTGCTGGGCTTATTACCTAGTGTAGTTAGAAGATTGAGAGCCATTTCACCTTTAACCCCAAAGGATTTGGTGACCTAAAATGTACACCGAGAAAGTTATGGAACATTTTAGAAATCCACGCAACATGGGCGACATGCCAGATGCAGATGGCGTCGGAACAGTGGGCAATCCAGTTTGCGGCGATTTGATGACCATTTTCATCAAAGTGAAAGACAACAAAATAGCTGATGTAAAATTCAAGACGTTCGGTTGCGGAGCTGCAATAGCAACAAGCAGCATGATTACGGAGCTGGCAAAAGGCAAAACTCTTGAAGAAGCGACGAAAATATCGAGAGGTGACGTAGCCGAAAGCCTAGGTGGATTGCCACCAGTAAAAATGCACTGTTCTAACCTTGCGGCAGACGGACTTCGCGCGGCTATAGAAGACTACCTCAAAAAGAAGGAGGCGAAAAAATGAAAACATTCAAGAAATGTGAGCTGTGCAACCTTGAGCTTGCTGGCGAAAAGTGTGCTTTCGCAGTCCATAAGAGGGTCATTGGCGGAAAAGAACACTATTTCTGCTGTGAACACCACGCCGATGAATTCGAAAAGAGACACCGAGAACGAGAGTAGAAGGATTCTATTTTTTTCTTTGCGCCTCAATTAGAACTATTGTTTCAAACATAACCTTTTTCTCAGCGAGAATTCTAGCTTCTAGCCCCTTTTCATCAAGTCGATGCAATGTCTCTTCAACATTGGATAAAGAGGATTGCACCAAGAGAATCCGACCGTGATTGTATAAATATAGTGGCACTCCGGCGATGAAGCGATCTACAAGTCGTCTTCCCATTGGTCCTCCAGCCCACGCCCGTCCTATCCATGTTTCCTCTTCATCTGGGTTAGATGGGAGATATGGAGCGTTGAAGAGAATAAGACTGAAATGCTCGCTTTGTTTTATTGGTTGGAAAAGGTCGCCTACTAGTAGTTCGATTTTGTCTGCAACTTTGTTGAGCCTTGCATTCATTTTGGCACAGTCAACTGCATAAGGGTTCAGGTCGGTGGCTACTACCTGTTTTGCCTTTTTTGCTGCAAGAATTCCGAATATGCCACAGCCCGTGCCAATGTCTAGAACGACATCGTTTCCACGTACAGAAAGGTTTTCTGCTAGGAGAAACGTGTCTTCTGCTGGTTCATATACATCTTTCGAAACGTAGAAAGCGTGGTCATTGAAGAATAGCTTTTTTCTTGAGGATTTCATTAGTTAAAGCTCCGAAGTCTTCAGGTGCTAACTTCCGCGCCCGCTTGTCGTGATACGGCAAGGAATCAATTATTTCTTTGATTTTCTCTTTTTCGATTCCCAGCTTCACCAGAAAAGGGGTAATGGCGTTGCGCACCTTTTTGTTTCGTTGAGTGAACAGTGTTCTAACAAGCTGGAAAAAGGCTTGTTCGTCTTTAACGGTAAAGGGCGGCAGCTTAGGTGTCAATCTAACAATGTAAGAATCTATATCAGGTGACGGATAGTACATGTCTTTAGAGACATAATCTAGCAGTTCTACGTCTGCTCGATAATAGATCATCACGGTTAATCTCCCGTACTCTTTGCTTCCAACTGATGCCACTAATCTTTCGGCAAATTCTTTCTGGAAGGTAAGAACAGCGCAATCAAGGTTTTTCTCTAAAAGCCAGAAGAGAATGGGAGATGAAACGTAGAAGGGCGGGTTTGAAACGACCTTGTTAAAGTGTGGTATCGTCGCTTTGAGAACGTCACCTTTAACCAACTGCACATTTTCTAGGTCTTTGAGTTCTGTTCTCAGAATTGTCGTCAGTCGAGGGTCAACTTCAACGGCGATAACCTGCTTGCACTTCTGAGAGAGAAGCCTTGTTAGAAAGCCTAATCCTGGACCTATTTCGAGGACGACATCGTTCATGTTTAGGGATGCATGAGAAATCATGAGCCTCAGCAGACTCTCGTCGATCATGAAGTTTTGTCCTAAGCGCTTCTTGGGGAAACACCTGTAGGTACGCAGAAGACCTTTTGTCTTTTTCAACAGGCTCATTGTTCCTCAGATTCCATTAAATGATGAGTCTATTCGACGCATATAGTACTTTGAAGATCTTCTTCGTGGAAAAAAGGCCAAGTGCAGAGAGATTTCTCATTGAGCCCGTGTGAACAATCGATATTTGCTATCGCCTGCTAACTCTTCTAAAATCCTCTTGGCAACAAGTTTCGCTGGATTAGGGATATTGGCTCTTTGCTGCAAATCGTCGAAGTTTTTGAAGGGATTTCTTTCTCTTTCGTTGATTATTTGCCACATGTATTTTTTGCCTATACCTGGAATTAACTCTAAAGCATGCATCCTAGGGGTTATTGCTTGAGTTGCATTGAAGAAGTTGACGAACAATCTTTCTCGGTCCCGCACAATTTTTTCGATAACGCCGGGCAGCTCCATTCGGGCTGCGGAAGTTAGTTCGTCATAACCTATTCGCCCAAGGATGTAGGTGATCTTTACTCGGGATTTTTTTCCGACATACACGCGTTCATACGGCTTGATGAAGATGCCTTCTTTGACAACAGCCTCTAGAAGAGTGAAAAATTCTTCGCCAATAACTTGAACAAGGGCTCCGGCTCTATACCCTGGTCTAGCGCTAGGTCTACCGTGTTGCAGGAAATCTAGCACATAGGCGTATTCTTCGTATCTTTTTTCCATTCTTTCCTCGCCTAACACTAACGCTGACCAACAATTTATCTTCTATTGTGGGTAATTGCTTATTCTTTTTTTCTATACTGGTCTAAAACGCTTAATATTGCCTGCAACTTGGAAGTTTCCACTATTTTGCGTCCGCCGGCTAAAAAAACGCGAACTTCTTCTATGCTTTTGGGCATACAGTTTACGAGTTGGACCGCCTCTTCCATTTCCAATTCGAATTTTTCTATGAGATTTTTTACAAGGGCCGTAACGTTTTTTGGGTCAATACGGGAAAATTTAGAAGCGTAATCTAGGGATCTTCTTTGAAGCTGATCTAGCTTGTCTTCGTCTAGTGAATCTAACATTTTTTTGACTTGAGCTACTGTTAGAATCTTCTCTTTTGAGCGTTTTGGAGGCATGGTTTTTCATCTCCCAGCATGCGGCTCTAGATGTTCTGGACGTACAATTATTTGTTTTGTTGCGTCTCCTTGGGTTACATCCACTATGTAGGCTCGTCCTCTTTTTTTGGTGATAATACCTATTCGGCCATGATATCTTCGGTGGGGCATGCCTTTGTGGATGCTCGGGTCGAGCTTTACAACGACTTTCTCGCCTGAAGTGAACTCGCGGAGAATTTTGCTTAGTCCAGTTTTTCCTCTTTCTCGGGGCTTTCTCTTGAGAAGCGCACGAGTTTTGGCTCGGTAGCCCTTAGATTTTTTCATCTAGATCCCCTCTTCCTTTTTCATGATTACATTTAAAACGTCTAATTCTAAAGGTTTGGCTTCTACATTTAGGATTTCTGCTACGCTTGGGGTCGTTCGCCCTTCGTCTCCGGTTATTAGTTCTTTTATGTAGAGGCCTCCTTGGCATTGAATTCGCATTTCTATCTTGTTAGGTTTCAACCTCTTTACTTTTGCCTTATATATGTACCTTTCTCGAACAAGGTCAGCTCTTCGGTGAAGTACACGTCTGGGTGTTTGCTGACGAATAACTATGTTTGTGAGGGTTTCAGCTAATTCTGGCAACTTTTCTTTTGAAACGGATTTGTCAAACTCGACAGCGACTTTATACAGTTTCTGTGCAGCTTCAGCTTTCTTCAGTGTTCTTACGGTATCCTTTGTGACGAAGTGAAAGTTGGAAACTTCAACTTTACCTTTGGCTTTTTCGTTAACTGCTTGCATTAGGCTTTCAAGGTCGATGAATCTTCTCTTTGGTTTTTTGGTCTCTATAACGAAGGGTCTGCCTCGTCCTAACATTCTGGCATCGATGTCTTCTCTTCCAGCTCCATGAAAAGCTATGGTCTCTCCTTTAGTGACTTCTAGGGTTGGTCCTCCAATGATTTCTTCAACTGATTCCGGATACATTTTGCCTGTCCCATTGCATCTTGGGCAGCCTTCGCCTCGGCATTTCACACATAGCCATCTGGATTGGGGTATACCCCGGGCGAGTTTTCGGTACCTTCCAGCAATGAGAAGTGGATTGACTTGAAGATGAACTTGTCCGGAAAAGGGATTAACTAGAATGACGAGTTCTGGTCTCTTGTAGTCAACGGTTTTCTTGGTTGCCTCGGTGATTTCTTTGCCGATTTCTCGGCTGAACTCGTTGCGCATGCTTTCGCCGTGTTTTACCTCGAATTCGGCTTTGAACTCATCTTCTTTTTCTTCAGCTTGAGTTGGCAACTCGATGCCTACCAGGAAAGTTGAGAACTCGTAGTTGTTCGATTCTTTTAGCGCTGATCCAACTAGGTTGTGGATAGATTCGAAACGCCTTTCGCAAAGGTAACAGTGCTGTTTCTCGCCTGGTTGCTTTCCCATTCTTTCTAGGATCTCAGTTGCCACGTTGAATGCGCCATTGGTTGCTAGTGTTCGGAGAAGTGTTATTCCAGATCTGGGCTTTGAAAGGGCCAGTCTATGGGCGTTCATTGTTGTGAGAAGTTTTATGGCTTCGCCTCTTTGTTGGTTGTCGAGTCCAGAGCCAAGTAGGGCAAATTGCCTTCCTAGACAATGGTCGCAGAGAGGGTGTTTCTTCAGCATTTTTTGGGCTTTTTCGAGAATTTCCATCAGAAATTTGCTCCCTTTCTTGCTTGTATTCCAAGAACGGCTCAGTTTGTTCTTGTGATTCCTATTATCCCGTGGGTAATTTCTTTCCGAAGAACGGCAACGACTTTTTTCTTCTCAGGGTCTTCATCATTTTCTTCATCATCGTATATTGTTTCAAGAGTTCTTTAACGTCTTTATCTGCCGTGCCTGAGCCTCTTGCGACGCGTCTTATTCGTGAGGCTGTGAATATTTTGGGTTTGTCTCTTTCTTCAGGTGTCATGGATTGCATGATGAAGCGCCATTTTTTTAGGCGGTCTTCGGCTTGGTCCATCATGTCGTCGGGGATGTTGTAGCTCATGCCGGGTATCATTTTTAAGATGCGCTTGAAGGGTCCCATGGTTTTCATGGCTTCGAATTGTTCGTACATGTCGGTTAAGGTGAACTTGCCGGTTAAGATGGCTCGCATCTTTTTCTCTGGAACTTTCACTTCGGCTTCGCGGACTTTGTCGATGAGGCTTTGGATGTCGCCCATGCCGAGTAGTCGTCCGACGAAGCGTGCGGGTACGAAGGGTTCGATGTCTTGGGTTTTTTCGCCTGTGCCGATGAATTTGATTGGAGCTTTTGTCGCTGCGACTGCTGATAGGGCTCCTCCTCCTCGGGCTGAGCCGTCGAGTTTTGTGACGAGGATCGAGCCGATTGGTGTGGCGTCGTTGAAAGCTTTGGCTTGGATTGCGGCTTGTTGACCTATTGTTCCGTCTACTACGAGGATGACTTCGTTTGGTTTGATTGTTTTTTCCAAGGTTTTCATTTCGTGGATTAGGCTTTTCTCTTCTTTGTGGCGTCCAGCGGTGTCGATTATGACAACTTCTTTGTCTGTGAATTGTTTTAGTCCGTTTAGGGCGATTTTTGTGGGGTTTTTGTTTTTTGGTTCACCGTATAGTGGAATGTTTGTGCGTTGGGCGAGTTGTGACAGTTGAGCGTAGGCGCCGGGTCGATAGGTGTCGGCGCAGACAACTGCGGTTTTTAGCCCTCGTTTTTGGTAGTATCGCGCGAGTTTGGCACTGGCTGTTGTTTTTCCTGATCCTTGAATTCCAATAAGCATGAGTACGTTTCTTTTGCTAGGCTTGATCTTTAATGGTACTGGTTTCTCGCCTAGGAAGCGGGTTAGCTCTTCGTAGACTACTTTGATGACGTGTTCCCTTCTGGAAATGCCTGGGGGAACTTTTGCTTTAAGAGACCGTTCTTCGATTTGTTTTGATATTTCGAGAACAAGTTTAACATTCACGTCTGCTTGGAGCAGGGCTCTTTGTATATCTCGTGTGAGTTCTTTCACAACTGCTTCATCAACTACTGGAGCTCGCAAAACTTTTCTTAAAGCACCGTAGAGTGAAGAGCCTAAACGATCAAGAGCCATGGGTTTCTCTCCATCCATAGATTTGGTGCGCACTTAAATAGGTATTCGTTGTTGCTTGTTTACCATAATCCTTTTGTTTAGGCTTCAAGGACTTCTAACCTTAGAGGGACCGTTTTGGTTGAAACTGTCAATATTATCGAAAGGAAAGTTGCTCCTTCTAACGCTATAATGCTCAACGGGCTGCCCGACGTGGGTCTTGTCGGCTTGATAGCCACGTCTCACATAATATCTGAGCTCAAGCTAGCTGAAATAGCCTATATGGACTCAGACCTTTTTCCACCAGTAATTGTCCTTCATGAAGGCTTGCCTCATGCGCCAATCAGAATCTTCGGAAACACCGATTTGATTGCTTCGTTTTCAGAGACAGCCATACCCGCAGATGCTGTTCAGCCCTTCACGCGCAAACTGGTAGATTGGGCACAGTCAAAAAACGTGAAGCTGATGGTCGCGATGGGAGGCATGCCGGTTCAAAACCGTCAAGACATAATGGAGCCAAGAGTTTTCGGCGCCGCATCCAACAAGTCGCTTCTTAACATGCTACGCGAAAAAGGCATAGAAGTCCTCAAAGGCGGCTACATGGTTGGACCTTACGCGCTCATAATGCGTTACTGCGCAGAAAGGAACGTTCCAGCGATCGCCTTGTTGGCGGAGTCATTTTATAAATATCCAGACCCAGTGGCCGCAGCCGCCACTCTCAAGGAATTCAGCAAAATCAGTGGATTGAAGATCGATTTGTCTAGGCTTACGGAGAAAGGTGAAGAGATACGGTTGAAGGCAAGAGACATGATGAAACGCACGGAAAGAGAGCTGGGTCGCATGAAAAAAACTCAGGAATACGACCTTCCATTATACGTTTAAGGAGAGGTATGGACTCATGCAAGAGAGACGAAGAAGACGCACAATTCTTGATTTAATAAGAGAATACATCGAAGACATAGAAGCTCTCTCTGAAGAATTCATGGAACCATCCTTCGTAGAACGCCCAAGCTGGAATGCTCGAACGTGTTGCCTCGAACCCCTCTGCAGCGTTTTCGTAACACCAGACGAAGTAATCGTTACAGCTGACCTGCCAAACACCAATCCAGACACCATAGAAATAAGCCCGACAGACGCTGACACCATAGAAATAAGGGCAGAAATGAAACGAAAAATCCGCTTCGACGAGCTTGGCATAACACACAGGAAAGGCGAGTTTCAATTCTTCCATTGTCAAACAAACATTCCAGTGCCAGTTAACATGAACATCATAAAAACAGAATTTAAGCGTGGAATATTAGAGGTTCACATACCCCGAAAGAAAGGCTACAAAATAAAGGTTGAATGACCTATCTCCTCCTTAGTCTATCGAGAACGGCTGCTATTATTATCGGAAACGCTATTGTGACGTCGCAGATGACATTAGCCGACTTGCCGTCTGGTTTGATTTTGCCCCAACTAATGGCCTCTTCAAGAGAAGCACCGCTTAACCCGCCTGGTTCTGGTCGATCCATGGTAATTTGAACTGCTAGATCTACGCCTTCGCGGAAGGTATTGGCAAACAATGCAAAGTGTTTGGGAAATCCTCCGCCCAAAATTATGATACCTACCTTCTTCGCTTCATACACCTTGTCCATCAGCGCGTTCACGTCCAGAAGCGGATCTAAGTGCATTGTTTTGTCTTGTCCATAAACCCACAGTTGAAAGCCAGCAATTGAATCTACAAAAGCAGGACAGATAATCGGCACGTTTTTCCTAGCTGCAGTTGCAAGGATGGAGTTGCGGTCTTCGATTTTTTTGCCTATTTCGTAAAGCAATTCCGCTGTAGCGAAACGCTGCCTTTTTTCTTCAGGTATAGTATCTAATGTTTTGAAAAGCCACTTTTCCAAAGCCTCGAAAGCTTCTTGCTGAATGTAGATGTCCCCTATTCTGCCTATGTTTTCAGCTTTCAACCTCTTATCTTCAGCGGCAAAGGTGCCGATTCCATGTTGATACCCTAGCGCCTCAACCATGTCGTGTACCATGTTGGCACCAGTTGTAACCAAAACGTGTACATGTTCCTGTTCAATTAAGTCGCAAATCACTCGCCGTAGACCAGCGGGAACCAAGGCACCGGCTAGAGTTAGAAAGACCGTGCAATCTGAGTTGCTGAACATTTCTGTTACAACATTGGTTGCTTTGCCGATTCTGCCAGCGCCGAGAACCCCTGCTGCGTTCATCTCTTCAACAAGCTTGCCTACGGTCATTCTTGCCTGCAGCTGCATATGTTTAACATGTTTCATTCGTTCACCATCCACTCAGCGGTTCACAATTAATATTTAACATACTTAAATGGTTTGAAGCACGGTAAGTTAAAATATGAGCATAAAAACTGTTCCTAATCCCAAGGACGGAAAGAGAGTGCAAAATTTTGGCAAGATCTGTCAAGATCACTGACACAACCTTTCGAGACGCCCACCAATCTCTTATGGCCACCCGCATGCGAACAGAATCCATGCTTCCCATAGCAGAGAAAATCGATGAAGTCGGCTTCTTTTCGCTTGAGGTTTGGGGAGGCGCCACCTTCGACGTTTCTATACGCTACTTAAGAGAAGATCCATGGGAACGACTTCGTCTCCTAAAACAGCACGTACGCAAAACGCCATTACAAATGCTACTTCGAGGACAGAACATTGTGGGCTACAAGAACTATCCAGACCGTGTCGTCAAGAAGTTTGTTGAAAAAGCAGCGGAAAACGGCGTTGACATATTTCGAATCTTCGACGCGCTAAACGACACTAGAAATCTTGAAAAGGCTATCGAAACCGCCCGCAAGGTTGGTGCTCACGTTCAAGGCACAATCTGCTACACTTTGAGCCCGGTTCACACCATCCGGCACTATTTGCAGGTTGCCCAGCGTCTAGCAGAACTACATTGCGATTCTGTTTGCGTCAAAGACATGGCTGGGATGCTGGCTCCTAAAGACGCCTACGACCTTATCTCAGCCTTGAAAAAGGACGTCGGCTTACCTGTTCATCTGCACTGCCACAGCACAAGCGGCATGGCTCTCATGAGCTATCTACGGGCTTGCGACGCCGGAGTTGACATCTTAGATACGGCTTTTTCTCCACTTGGGTGGGGCACATCTCAGCCTCCAGTAGAAACAGTCGTCGCCGCCTTGAAAAGTACTCCCTATGATCCCGGCTTTGACATGCGACAGCTCGTGGAAATCGCAGAATACTTCAACGAGTTGCGGAAGAAATACTACGACCCCCTAAGACTTATTGACCCAATCTCTGAACGAGTTGACCCATCCATCCTAGTCCATCAGATTCCAGGCGGCATGTTTTCTAATCTGATATCGCAGTTGAAAGAGCAAAATGCGCTTGACAGGCTCAAAGAAGTCTTAGAAGAGGTCCCAAAAGTTCGAAAGGAACTGGGTTATCCGCCTTTGGTAACTCCAACAAGCCAGCTAGTTGGAACACAAGCGGTTTTCAACGTGCTCTCAGGTGAGAGATACAGCATCGTGCCGAAGGAGGTTAGAGACTACGTTAGAGGGTTGTATGGTAAACCGCCTGCAGCAATCGATGAAAAGGTTAAGAGAAAGATCATTGGAGAAGAAGAACCCATAACGTGTCGTCCAGCTGACTTGCTTGAGCCAGAACTTGAAGCCATTCCTGAAGAGGTGAAAAGGTTTACTGAAAGCGAAGAAGACGCTTTAACATATGCTCTTTTTCCGAAAGCAGCACTAGAATTTTTCCAAAAGAGAAAGCTCAAACGCGAAGAAAAAAAGAGCCTTATGATTCCTGAGCTGGAAAGGCAAGAGCTAGCCGAGGTTGCCGCAGTTTCAGCTACTATAGCTTCCTATTTAGCCACCAAGCATGAAGCATTAGCTGTGATACCAGCGAGAAGAGCCACAGGTCTCTCTGCATGGACTCTTGCTGGCAGGAGAAAACTGACAGAGTCCCCGTGGGGTTCATACCTTGAAGGAGCATGAAATTCTCGTAGATGGCAAATCGTACAAGGTAAAATTGGAGGCGTACACGGTGGGAACTCCTTTTTCAGTAAGGATTAACGAAAAGGATGTTGAAGGGGAAATTAGCGGTGAGCCAGACTACAAAGCTCCTATTACGGTTACAATCCAAGGTAAGTCGTACAAAGTAGAACTAAAAAGAATCGATAGAAGGTCGCCATTTCAAGTAAGGGTCAATGGGATACCTTTCACTGTTCAATTCAAAGCCGCGGAGAGAAAAGTTGCGCGAATCCTTACGCCTTCCGTAGCCGACCTTGCGCCTAGACCATCAAGGAGAATTGCGGAAGAAGGAGAAATCCTAGCTCCAATGGCGGGCAAAATTGTTTCAGTCAAAGTAAAAAAGAGTGACAGAGTGAAACTCGGCGATGTCCTCTGCACTTTAGAGGCAATGAAAATGGAAAATGAAATCACAGCAACAAAGTCTGGAGAAATCAAAGAAATTAATGTCTCAGAAGGCATAGCTGTAAACGAAGGAGACGTTTTAATCAGAATAAAATAATAGTTGACTAAAGATTCGCGCGCACATTTTTCCAGCTGTGCGTATGCCTCAAATTATTTACCCTAAGACCCAAATGTTCATTACTTCTAAATAGACAAGAACTCCAAATAGAAATTAAGGGGATTCGCTTGTCTTCCGATATTAAGAACGGGCTCAAACAACTAGATGAGAAGGAACTTTATGAAATAGCCAGGTTGAAGAAACTCAATATTCCAAGGAACTGGTCTAAGACACTTATTGTGGAACTCCTTGCACTAAATGTGTCCACGCAAGATATCCGGAACATTGGGACAAAACCTTTGGAGAAAAGGATAGAATCCAGGGATGTTTCTGCAATTATCGTAAAGGATCTCGTTAAACAATTTGAGGATGTTACCGCTGTTGATGGTTTGAGTCTTGAAATTAAGCAAGGTGAACTTTTCGGTCTTCTGGGACCAAACGGTGCTGGAAAAACTACAACAATCAACATCCTTAGCGGGATACTTAAACCTACAAAAGGAACTGCCATTATTGCAGGTTTCGATGTAACGAAGAATCTGGAAGAGATTAAAACGGTAATTGGTGTGTGTCCTCAAGAAGCTGCAGTTTTTAAATTTCTGAATGCACGTGAAAACATAGAACTCTTTGGAAATCTACATGGAATACCCAAGAAGGAGCTAGAAGAACGAACGGATACATTTCTGGAACTTTTGGGGTTAGCAGAGGCAAGTAAAAGGATGGCTAAAGGTTACAGCGGTGGAATGCTTCGGAAATTAAATCTTATAATGGCTTTGATTAGTGATCCAAAGATTGCTTTCCTTGACGAGCCAACAGTTGGAATGGATCCTCGAGCCCGCCGTAAAACGTGGGAATTTATCGGGTCTCTCAAGGATCAAAACAAAACAATTATCCTAACAACTCACTACATCGAAGAAGCGGAAGCACTTAGTGATAGAGTGGGAATTATTGATTATGGAAAACTCATTGAACTGGGAACCCCCCAAGAGTTAATGGAAAGATATGAAACCAAGAATTTGGAGCAAGTCTTCTTGAAAATAACCGGTCGAAGAATCTTGGAGGGAATATGAGATGGCACTTCAAAGTTTAGTGGCTTTGGTGAAAATGGAACTGAAAAAGTTGATTCGACAACCAGCGAATCTATTTCTGAATTTGTTGTTCCCTGCGGTTCTTACAATGGTGTTCATATTTGCGTTTGCGGATCCAGAATTAGGAATGAGCATCAACTCGGTGGTTCCAGGCCTGATTGTTTATGCGGTTATTTTTGTAATTATGACCATCGCCCAGTCTTTTTCTACCGAGAGGCAAGAGGGATTATTAAAACGATTAAATACAACACCGATGACCTCGGGCGAATTCATGGGAAGTCAAATCATAACACATATGCTAATATCCTTTTTGCAGGTGATCGTTGTTTTTACGTTGGCTTTTCTATTAGGATTCAGACCGGATAGTGGTATTCAAGGAATATTTTTAGCGTTGCCTGTAACTGCAATATTTTCACTAAGTTCAGTTGGTTTAGGGCTTATCACAGCCACAGTATCCAAAACCCCTGAAGCTGCCACAGGCATTTCATTCGTGTTCATTCTTCCTCAAATGTTTTTTGGAACCTTTATACCAATAACCAGTACAACTCAGCAAATCGCAAAATTCATCCCGAGCTACTATCTACTTGATGCTCTAAAAATGATTTTCGAGGGAGATTGGATGAATACAAACATTTTCCTAGACTTGGGAGTGATTTCAGTAGTTAGCATTTCAGCTGTAATCATTGGAATACTTCTGTTCGAAAAATACGGAAATGCATAGAAGAATATTAGAATTAGTAAGACTCTTAGAGATCTACTAGGGATTGCAAGCATGCGTGAGTTTGGGTTTTTGGCTCAAATTTTCAAAGCAACTTGAAATGAAATAATGATAGATTAAACGAGAAAGTGACTGTAATGGAAACCTTAGAAAAGGTGGCGGTAATAGCAATTCTCCTTGTTGGAGGGGGAGCAATTCTATTCTTTCTTCAGTTTCCGCTTCCTCCCCTTGGCGAGAGTAAACCTGAGTTCAGAGTTTTTGACTTTCAAGTGATAGGAAATAGCATTTCAATGCATATTGAAAATACAGGAAGCGGTGATGCACATCGTATTAGTATTGAAGTTTATGGAAATTTGAGTGGAGGATGGCTTCATCTAAATGCTTACGACACATCAGGACCGAGCGAATTAAGAGTGGGAGACAAGCAGTTGGTGGTTCTAAGTGCAAGCGAGCCTCTAAGTTATGACGAATATAAAGTAGTTGTCAGTTGTGACGAAGGCGTAACTCACGAACTAATTGTAGGCTTTGGTTCGTAGTTCTTGAGTGTATATTCGCGCGCGTACAGTAACAAATTGTGACTACAACAAGTGAGTTCCGTTTATAAACCTCCATTAGTTCAGCATTTTATGTTGAAGGGTTGAGAATGACACAGGCGCGCGTGCAAAACGTGAACTCTCCTTTCTCTCTCCCTCCGCGCGCGCCACTCTTCCCTAGTAACCTTTCAGCTGACAGGAACATCAAGCAAAAGAGCACAGGCTGCGCGTGCAATCCTTCATAAAGGAAGGACTAAAGAATTAGTCAACTACTAAAATATCAGAATAAAGTAGGAGCATGCAGCAGAGCTTCAATTAGAATATAGTTGGTGCCTTATACTCTCCGTAAACAGTTTTTAGTGCGTCGCAGATTTCTCCAAGAGTAGCCTGCCTTTTTACAGCGACGATGACGGTTGGCAAGAGATTTTCGTTGCCTTCAGCCGCGTGATGTAGCTGATCTAAGGCATTCTTCACTTCATGGTTGTTCCTTTTTCTCTTAATCATGTTCAGTTTCTCAATTTGACGCTCTTCGATAGCTGGGTCAACTCGCAAAATCGTGATAGGTTCTTCCTTTGCAATGGTGAACTTGTTTACGCCAACAGCTATCTTCTCTTTACTTTCCACTTCTTTTTGATATCGATAGGCACTTTCCACAATCTCTCTTTGCATGTAGCCTTTTTCGATGGCTGCAGTTGCGCCTCCTAGGCTGTCAATCTTCTCGATGTAGCGGGTTGCTTCTTCTTCAATCTGACTGGTCAAATATTCGATATAGTAGGATCCTGCGAGCGGGTCAACCGTGTCTGCCACTCCACTTTCATAGGCAATAATCTGCTGGGTTCGCAACGCAATTCTCACTGCCTCCTCACTTGGCAAGGCAAAGGCTTCGTCAAAAGAATTTGTATGTAATGATTGAGTGCCGCCTAGCGCGGCAGCCAAGGCTTGAAGCGTAACTCGTACGATGTTGTTGTGAGGCTGCTGAGCTGTTAGAGTGACGCCAGAAGTTTGCGTATGATATCGTAATCGCCATGCATCTGGGTGTTTGGCTTTGAATCTTTCACGCATGATTTTTGCCCAAAGTCGACGCGCAGCTCGGAACTTGGCGATCTCTTCAAGAAAGTTATTTTGTGCAGCAAAGAAAAAGGAAAGCCGTCTAGCGAATTCGTCGAGGTCAAGGCCCTTTTCTATGGCGGCTTGAACATAGGCTATGCCATTGGCTAAAGTAAATGCTATTTCCTGCGTAGCCGTGGCTCCAGCCTCCCGTATGTGGTAGCCACTTATGCTTATGGTATTCCATCTAGGCATGTTTTTGGAGCAATATTCGAATATGTCAGTAACCAGTTTCATAGATAGTCGAGGTGGAAATATGTACATTCCTCGAGCAACGTATTCTTTCAGTATGTCGTTTTGAATTGTGCCGCCTAGTTGAGCTTGAGCTACACTCTGTTTTTGAGCCAGTGCGACGTACATTGCCAACAGAACTTGGGCTGGGGCATTTATGGTCATGGAAGTCGTAACCTTGTCTAAAGGTATGCTGTCAAACAAGGTTTCCATGTCCTGCAAAACGCTTATGTTTACCCCAGCTTTTCCAACTTCGCCTCTGGACAATGGATGGTCACAGTCATATCCTATTTGAGTTGGATAATCAAAGGCGACGCTAAGCCCAGTTTGACCCTGCTGGAGCAAGTACCTAAACCGCAGATTGGTCTGCTCTGCTGTGCCAAACCCTGCGTATTGACGCATGGTCCATAGGCGACCACGATACATTGTTGGGTAAACGCCACGAGTATAAGGATACTCGCCTGGGAAACCTAGGTCTCGAGTGTAATCGAAATCTCGAACATCAAGTGGAGTATAAACTCTTTCAAGTGCAACGTTTGAACTCGTGACAAAAAGCTTCTTTCGTTCCGGAAACCTCGCGAGAGCCTTTTCTGAAGCCTTTTTCCAAGCCTTTTCCCGTTGCTCAATCTCTTTCAGCTTTTGTTCAGTAAACATTCCAATCCGCCACTTTCCAGTGTAGAAAAGCTAATTAGGCGTATGATTTAGAGTTTTGCATGTTTGTCTCGAAGTGTAAACGCCAAAGGATTTTAACCGTCTAAGATTAAGTGTGATTAAAGCTTAGTTAGGTGAGCAAAGTTGCCTTCTCGAATTGCAGTTGAACTGCTCGATTGTTTGAAGCAGATAAAGCCCAGGGAATTTAGGGTCGTGGTTATGCCCGACTTTTTCCTAGACCGTCTAGTAACCTACAATGGTGATACCGAAGAGTTCGCTAAGACTATAGCTGGAATTGCAAAGCGAAAAGGGGGAAGTCTCCATGGAATTAAACAAATGGAGTTGAGAGGTGGAAACGCAGCTAACACAGCAGCAGCTTTGGCTAAGCTTGGTGCTAAAGTTAGTCCCATAATCAATACGAGCCAGTTAGGTCTTCATTTGCTCAAATTTTATCTAGAACCTCTAGGTGTGGACCTTTCTCACGTGAAAACTCGAGGCGACATGGCGCTTACAACTGCCCTCGAACTTCGCAAAGAAGGCGAAAGAGTAAATGTTATGATGAGCACATTGGGTTCTTTACCAGACTTCGGCATAAACAGCTTAAAAAAAGAAGATTACGAAGCATTACAACAAGCAGATTACGTTTGCGTATTCAATTGGACTTGCACCCGTCGCTTCGGAACAGAGCTAGCTGACGAAGTTTTTCGTTATGTGAAAGAAAATGGGAAGGGCAAAACCTACTATGACACGTCAGATCCAACGCCCAACGTGGAAGCCATATCAAACCTTATGAACAGGGTTCTTTTGGGAAGCCATATCGATGTTTTAAGTGTTAACGACAACGAAGCTTTCTGGTACGCATCTCAATTAAGCGAAAATGCTGATGTTCTCCGTCAAAAATTGAAGCCGGACGAACTAGCTATAGAATGCGCAAGAACCTTAGCCAAGCACCTTTCAGCCCAGATAGACCTTCACACAACAACATTCGCAGGTTCATTCACACAGAAAAAAGAAGTAGTAGTCCCAGCTTTCAAGGTTCACGCTTTAAGGTCTACTGGAGCTGGAGACTCTTGGAATGCTGGCAACATTTTCGGCGATGCTTTAAACCTTCCAAACGCTTCCAGGTTAACTTTAGCCAACGCTGTAGCTGCGTACTATGTTGCAAGCCCCGCTGCTGAGCATCCGACACTGCCCCAACTAATAAAATTCTGTTCCAAACACCAGACGTTTTGGCGACTGCACAATTTGAAATGCAACGACTAAGTTGATGCCAACTTTAGCATTTGTTTCTCCAAAATCCTCAAAGTTCCAAGGCGTTCTGTAACTTCATATTTCAATATCTGAAAGGTCTCGGAAGCCACTGGGTTGCGACCATGAAGAACAGCCAGATACATGCTTATCACATCGAGTGTAAACATAAGCGAGAAAATTTTGCCCAGCGGCGTTTTGCCTTGGGGATCCATTTCAATCACTGATTTAGCCTTTTGTAAGAAAAACTTCTCTTTCAGAGCGTCGATTCTGGCTTTAACTTCTAAGGGTTCTATCTCTAAATCTCGTAGCAAGACCAGAGTATAACGTTTCAAAATGCTTTCTGGTGCTTCCCAGCCCATAATCTCGTTGTGGTTGAGCTCAGGGAAAACGTCGCATCTTGCTGGAAGCTTGCAGTTTTCGTTAACTTGGTCTTTAAAGCGTAGACCCACACTTTTGTAGGGGTTGTAGCAGTAGACAATTGGTACGGTTCCGTAGATTTCGAGAGCAACCTTCTTTGCGAGATTCTTCTCCTTGGACACCCTAATAGCCAGCTCTCCTGCCAATTTGTCAACTACATCAATAGCATCGCTCATTTCTCTTTCAACCCTTCTCATTGAAAGAATCCCCACCTCAGCAAGCAAGTAGGGAAGGGGAGCAAACAAGTAAGGCAAGGAAGCCCTAGCAGCTGCCATTTCTGGCAATTCAATTAGAGGGAATCCTAGAGTTTGTGCTACTCTTGCTAAGGCACCATTAGACGATATTGATACGATTTGGCAACCCTTTTTTACAGCATCATACATACAACTTAAAGTCTCTTCGGTATTGCCAGAATAGCTTATAAAAAACACAAGGGACTTCTCATTTAGATATGCTGGAAGATGATAGCCTCGAACAGTTTCCATAGGAACGGTGATTTCGTGCCCAACCCAGTCCTTCAAAACGTCTCCTACGATTGCTGAACCGCCCATGCCAGCTAATACGATGTTTTCCACATTTTTATAGCGGATAGTGCGACGTCCAACTCTTACGCTCTCAGGCAATCTAAAAGCTTTAACATTCGCCACTGCTTTCCTCAGGTTCTGCGGGAAATCAAACTCGTCTTTGAATAAGCCACTTCGATCTAAAACTAGAATAGCCTCTTTATCATCTAGAATTTCTGCTTCTGTTCTTGACATACGTTTCATCCTCAGCTTGTCAATTATCACTCAAATCTTGCGTTTCACAGCTTCTGCCTTTCTTTTCTCTTAGACTTCAGCCTAAATAGCTTTTTGAACAAATCAATGCTTTCACTAGTTTGATTTATGCCTCTTCGACCGAAAACCCGCGCGTGCATAGCTTATTTGGCAGCAGATAGAAAGCTTTCTGCTTTAAAACATGTAAAGGTTAAGCTTACGTTTTCTCCATGGGCTTTGCTATTTGGGCATAATATTCTTGAGCAATCTTTAGAGCCTTTTCTGCGTTTGTCTTTTTGGAGTAATATGCGAAGACTTTTTTGTATTCTACATTTGACTCTAGTTCTGAACATTTTGTGAAGAGCTTCTGGACTTGCGCCAGTTTTCCTTCGTATAGAGCTAGTTCTCCAGCTGCTTGATAATTGATTCGCGCCCTTAGAAATTCTTTCTGTTTCTCAAAATCCTGGGCTTTTCCAATGAAAGAGTCTATTCCTTCTTCATACAGCTTTGAAGGATCGATAAGTATTGTATGGGTTAATGTAGACAGAAGCTCAGCGTCACCTCCGCATAGCTCTTCTAGCAAAGACCTCTCACTAGATTTGGGTGTCTTTCCTTTCTTCTCTTCCTTTTTCTCGACTTTCTTCTTTTTCCCGAAAATTCCCAGAGGTGTCATGTGCGCTTATTAATGGGGCAGAAATAAAAGCGTTTCTACTCAGCCCGTGATTACACAACAACAAATGAAAAACCATTTTAACAACGCCGACAAATAAATGCCAAGGTGAAAGAAGGTTGTCGGTGGCTCAGAGAAAGTTCTTCGGAGAAATTGGAACTTTGCTTGATAAGCTAGTTATGGTTGTAACTATGAATGGAAAGTCTTATACAGGAAACCTTGTTGGCATAAACCCAGACACGTTAAGTCTCTGCTTGGCTGAAGCTAAAGATGAAAAGGGACATGTTATAAATAGAGTGGTCTTGAACGGCAGCGTAGTTTCTCAAATCCTTGCCATAGAAAAGCCCTTTGACCTCAAAGCCCTGTCTGAACGACTGGGAAAAGTCTTCCCAACAATGGTTAGGATATACGAGGACAAGGGCTTCATCTGGGTTATGGACAAGATTAAGGTTACAGAGAAAGGTGTAGTGG
Organism: Candidatus Bathyarchaeota archaeon; assembly: GCA_026967815.1. GTDB lineage: Archaea > Thermoproteota > Bathyarchaeia > Bathyarchaeales > Bathyarchaeaceae. The sequence continues at coordinate 42,780 of JAPUUO010000002.1, forward strand.
AGGGCACAGGACCCGCCGCAGAAAGGGTTCAAAAAGTTTATGCCCAGTTTATCAGCGAAATGAAAGGCTAAATGTGCCAGCGAAACCGCGAGTTCTCTTTTCTTTCTTCTTCTCTTGGTTGAGCACTTAGACCAAACGATTCAAGAATTTTCCGAGTCGTCTCCACAGCTAAGTTTAGTCGAGTTAAGTCTATCTCTAGATGCAACATTTTACTAATCGCCCTTAAGACTTCTCGAGCTGCAGAGGCATCCGGATAATAGCCAGGAGTTTCAGCGAGGAGACAATAGCCTTTCATGCCTCGAAGTTTGCTTAATCCAACGAGAAGCCCAGCTACACCGAAAATTTGTCCTTCAATTATTTTCGCGCCCAAATTAGATGCATCTTTCAATGCTTCGAGATCTGATGCTGCACAATAAACCGTCGGGGGGGTGCCAACCTTTTCTTCTCTTCTTAAACCGCCTAATGTTACAATGTAGCGACATCCCAATTTGTCGGCAATGTCTAATACTCGACCGCACAGTTCGTATTGCCCAACTGTGGTCAAGGCTTGAGTGTTGCCATAAAGGATGATAAGGTCGCGTTCTCCATCCTGCGTTTTATGATAATAGAGCTCGTTTGTTGGAAACCGTGCATTGCCGTTTTCAGCTGTAATTGCGAAGTCTTGGAATGAAGAAGAGCGAATTTCTGCGAAACGTTTGGCTTTTAACTCTTGTATTATGTGTAATGCGGCGATGTTGGCGACAAACCCGATGCCTGGCAGACCCTCAATTAGAACTGGGTTAGTTAAGGCAGGTTTTTCATATGTTTTGATGATGCATGTCATGGTAGAGGTTCCTCTAGGCTGGCATATTAGGGAACGACTGTCCTTATAAGCATCGTCAAGGACCCTCAGACAGTGTGTAGAGGCACCTCTCAGTTAGACTAACAGCAGTTGAAGGCTCATTCAAGAGTGGCACATACACGCCTTTAAAGAAATCCGAACGTAAAACAAGATGAGAGAATTTTCGATTTCAGCAGTTCTATTGTGTAACAGAGTGATACCAACTGATTATGTATTCTGGCAGTTTCAGGCCCCTTTCACTCAATCTTTCAGCTAATTTAACTGGCAAAGGACTCAAAACGTAGGCTGCTCTCATATAAAACCTTCTAGGCTGGCCTATCTTGACTGTTTCTTTTAAGGTTATTTGGAAATCTGACTTTTCGGCTAAAGTTGACTTTTTTGTTCCTGTGATTGACAAGACAAGACCATTCAGCTTTTTGAAGACGTCACACCAGACGATAACAGGTTTAGTTTCGCCAGAAAATGACACCAAGATCTCGAGGTCCCCAGCTCTTGGATGTGGGGTGTTCACGCCTCTGGCTGTATAGACGTTGTCTCCCATGAACCCTTTGATGTGGAAAAGCCTTATCGCAGTCATCTTGGCGATTTCATTTCCTGTCCCCCTACCGCCCAGAAACACGTTGGTTCGCTTTTCCAATATATCAACGAGATGCGTGTATGTTTCGGACTCTAAATTCGAGTCGATTATGGACCCCAGCTTGGAGAATTCTTCCTCGCAGAGTTTAAACACTCCGTCTACCTGTAGATTTCGAAAGATTGCTTCGGTCATCATGCACAGAAGGAGCAGGCTTCCAAGCTCAAACACGTCGCCCATGATACCTATCTCGCTGTATTCAAAGGAGGGCTTCGATCTTCCTCGCCCTCTCAACCCAACTACGTTCCCATGCTCTTGAACTATACGGGCAAGCGGAGAGTTTATATTCGAGGTTACAAGACCCATAGAAAACTTTGATGTTTTTTTGTCCTCAATGTATCTTGCCAAATCTTGCGCCATTGCCTTCGGATCATCAGAGAGGCCACTACCAGAGTTTATCAAGAGCAGAATCTTTTTATATCGTCTTTCAAGTTCGGCCGCTGCATCGTACATGCTTTTCCCAGGAAAGCCAGGGTCGTCCGGAGTCAATACAACTTTGTTTCTCCAGCCTGTCTGGCTCATTGCGATTTGGCTCATCGCAGCGTTCAAAGAGTACAGTGACCTGCCCGATCCGCTGCAGACGACGCAGTTGGCTGATTTCAGGTCTTCATACAGAGGCAGCAGCTTTCTTCTTTTTATGTTGAGAAGGTTGTCTCTGATCCGGTTAACGTACCCTACACGGCTGATCTTGCTTCTAATCTCACTTTCACCTCATTCAAGAAATTCTTCCAGCAAATTAGATTCTAGACTATAACGAAATATCAACTATTAGGTATTTACCTATTTTTGCGGTCTGCACATTAAAGACATAAGTGGAATATTAGAGTATGTCATGAGGGATACAACTTTATGTCCTTTGAAATCAGAGACAGAGATCTTCTCGCCAGACTCGGCAAAATAAAAACTAAAAGCGGAATATTGGAGACACCATCGTTATTGCCAGTAATTAATCCAGCGGTCCAGCCGATTCCACCCAAGAAAATGAGTGAACTGCTTAACTGTAAGGCACTCATAACTAACGCTTACATCATAAAGAAGCACTTTGAGAACAAAGCCATTCATAAGGGCATCCATGATCTGCTGGATTTTGACGGAGTTTTAATGACAGACTCTGGAGCATACCAGATTCTGGTATATGGAGACATTAAAACCAGCCCAGAAGAAATCGTGAGGTATCAAGAGGAGATTAACACAGATATTGCCACGATATTGGATGTGCCAACTGGATGGGAAGTTTCAAGAGAATATGCTAAACAAACTGTTAAGAAGACCTTAAAAAGAGCTAAGGAATTGTCAAAGATGAAGACTCGAGATGACATTGTTTGGGTTGGACCAGTTCAAGGCGGAAACTATCTTGACTTGGTGGCAAAATCAGCTAAGGAAATGGGAAAGTTGCCATTTGAAATTCATGCTCTTGGAAGCCCAACGCCAGTTTTGGAGCAATACCTCTTCGGCACACTTGTTGATATGATTTTTACGGCAAAGATGAATTTGCCCCTTGACCGTCCGCTTCATCTTTTTGGAGCTGGACATCCCTTCATGTTTGCGCTAGCTGTGGCCTTAGGCTGTGATCTCTTCGATTCAGCTGCTTATGCAATCTACGCTCGAAAAGACCGTTATATGACGGAATACGGAACTGCAAACTTGGGAAAACTCGCATATTTTCCGTGTTCTTGCCCCGTATGCTCTGGCAATGACCCGAAGAAACTGAGGGAAACGCCGAAAGGCGAAAGAGAGAAACTGCTTGCTCAGCATAACCTCAATGTTTGCTTCTCTGAAATAAGGCGGATACGACAAGCTGTCGTCGAGGGTAGACTTTGGGAATATCTAGAAACGAGGGCATATGGGCATCCTTCTCTACTTCAAGCTTTGAAGAGACTAAGGAAATATGAGGACTACCTCGAGAGAAGCAGTCCAGTAACTAAGAGGAGGGGACTTTTCTTTTTCAGTTCAGCTGGATTAACTCGTCCTGAAATTGTTCGCCATAGAAAAAGGCTTTCGGAAAGCTATTTGCCGCCTAGAGGGGCAAAGATTCTAGTTTTGCTGCCTCAAACTAGGACCAAGCCGTTTCACAAGTCGGAGGAGCAAAGAAGGCTAGACAAGGCGATTCAACATAAGATAGGGACGAGAGCACGCAGAATTCACATCTGCACCTATGCTGCACCTTTTGGAGTGGTGCCTGTCGAAATCGACGAAATATATCCGCTTTCTCAATATGAAAGCACCGATTCCTTCGATGCTGAAACAATTGACTACGTTGCAGAACAAGTTGAGAATTACATAATGAAAACAAACTACGATAGAGTCATACTGCTACAAAGATCAGAAACATGGAAGGGAAAAATAGCAGCTGTATGTAAAAGAGCTTGCACGAAAAGAAGTCTGCCCCTAACCACGTTCAAGATGAGACGCCTATGGAGTGAGAATGAATTAGACGAAATCTTGGCAGTAATACAGGAAGCTGTTTGTGTAAAATGATGACAAGGGTAGATCCTCACTTACACACGAGATTTTCAGGAGACTCGATGATCAGTCCCAAGTTTATTGTTGAGAAACTTCATGCTCACTCTTTCATTAAAGCTGTGGCCATAACCGATCACAACACTATGCAAGGCTACGCTGAAGTGCGCAGGCTCGCCGCTTCTTATCGAGATTTAACAATCATTCCCGGAGTAGAAATGTCAACCCGTTCTGGAGACTTCATCTTACTGGGCGTTGAAGAAGAACCCTCATACACTTCTACAGTATGGGAAGCAGCTGACTTTGCCAAAGCACGAGGAGGAGTCATCGTTATACCGCATCCATACCGCATAGGTGGGATAGGTGACCTAGCAGAGAAGATACCTGCCGATGCAATAGAAGTCATAAATCCTACAGCAACCAAAAGAGAGAATAAGATGGCACAAGAATTAGCCAAAATGAAAAATCTGCCAGGCATTGCTGGGAGCGACGCCCATGTACCATTGCAGATGTGGACCGCATATACAGAGGTGAGCGCAGACTTGGATATCGATGAGATTCTAAAAGCTATCAGAAAGGGATGGGTGAAGCCAGTCTTGGCAGATGCCATGATTTAAATGTTTGATTACCTAATCTTTGAGGGAAAAACTGGAAGTTCACGAGTATTTGTGGATGGTGTAAACTATTTCGTTGAAAATTCGGTTTCTCGGCGGCACAAGAGAAGTTGGAAGATCGGCTCTTCTTGCCATGAGTGAAAACACTAAGATTTTGCTTGATTATGGTGTCATGTTTGATCATCAGCCTGGATTTCCAATGCATGTTCAACCCAAGGTTGTTGATGCTGTTGTTATGACACATAGTCATCTTGATCATTCTGGAGCTATTCCTGTTTTTCACATACATGAGAAGATACCAGTATTTGGGACGAAGCTTTCATTCGATTTGGTTCAGCTTTTGATTTCGGACTTTATTCACCTGTCAGGTTATTATCTTCCTTTCGAATATATTGAGCTACAAACAATGCTACGTAGTTGTGTGCACCTTGATTACAGAGAGCAGAAAGCTGTTGGGGATGTTCAGATTCAACTTTTAGACGCTGGTCACCTGCCTGGAAGTGCCCAAATACTGGTAGAGGCCGAGGGAAAAAGGCTGCTTTACACAAGTGACTACAATCTAACCGAAACCCGTCTTCTTCATGGAGCAGACAAGGAATATGGTGAACTTGATGCATTAATCATAGAAAGCACCTATGCAGATGAAGTTCATCCAGATAGGAATGCTTCAGAAAAGGAGTTTGTAGAAAACCTGAGAGAAGTTGTAGAGAATGGCGGAACAGTTCTTGTTCCAGCTTTTGGCGTTGGACGTTCCCAAGAAATAGTATGTATACTTGCAGCCCACCATTTCGACCACTTAGTCACCATCGATGGAATGACCCGAAAGACCAATCGCATTCTGATGGACCACACATCCTTTCTGCGAGATCCCCGTTTGTTTATGGACGCGGTTCACTCTGCCACTTGGGTGGAAGGCTGGCGTGACAGAAGAAAAGCTCCAAAAAAGCCAGGCGTTATCGTATCGCCAGCCGGAATGCTAAAGGGGGGTCCAGCAGCTTTTTATGTGCAAAAGCTTGGAAAGAAGAGCCGAAACGCCATATTTCTCGTAAGCTATCAGATTCCAGGAACTCCTGGACGAGAATTGATGGAGAAGGGGCGATGTGTCATTGACGGAAAGATGCAAAAGGTAAAAGCCAAAGTTGAAAGATTCGATTTTTCGTCCCATTGTGGAGCCAGCGAACTTCAAGAGACGGTGAAGAGGCTAGAGGGGAATCCTAAAGTGTACGTAGTGCACGGTGCAGAAGGGAATTGCACGCGATTTGCCAAGTGGGTAAAGAAAGAGGTGGGATTTGAAGCATCAGCACCAAGATCTGGAGATACTTTCACAATTTAAGGGCTCCATCATGCGGATAGCCATTTTGCGGATTGGAACAATAGATGAGAGTATCCAAAAGAAGATTCTGATCGGGTTAAAGGAAATCTATCCAGAGAATGAGTGCTTCATTCTCGACAAGATTATGCCGATTCCCACAGACGCATACAATCAGGCACGAGAGCAATTCCATTCGACTCATATCTTGGGAAAAATCGGCAATTATGTTAGGCAAACTCAAGTCGACTGCGTATTAGGGGTGACGTCAGTTGACCTTTATGTGTCCAATCTTAGCTTTGTCTTCGGAGAAGCCACGTGCCCAGGAAAAATTGCCATCATCTCGTTGTTTCGCCTTCGACCAGAATTTTGTGGACAGCCAGCCAACCGCGAAGTTTTGGTTGAGCGTTGTGTCAAAGAGGCCGTGCATGAGATTGGTCACACGTTAGGTTTGAAGCATTGCCAAAATCCTATTTGCGTCATGTTCTTCTCTAACTCTATCCTCGATACCGACAGGAAAAGGCGAACTTTTTGCGAAAAATGCCATTCAAAAGTTGTAAAGCTCTTACGACGCTAAACTTCCCGTATCTCGCATCCCAGTTTCTTGATAATTTCCTCGGCTTGTGATGGCTTCACTTTCAAAGTGTAGAGTTGCTTGGATGTTCGAAGTTTAAGTTTCACGATATCCTCCAATCTTTTAATGGCGCAGTAGTCAGCACGCTCGGCAATTTCCAAGAATTTTTCTGTGGCAAAGATTTCTGTGGGCATAAGGTTTCAGCCTCGTTTAGAATGACACTGCAGATTACTCTGTTTTATCTGTTTTGGTTAAGGCTAAATCATAAGTGCCGCTTTTGGATTTTTCAGACGAGACGGTCTCAATGGTTAAACAATCCTACTGACGTTGATAATGGAGGAAAGGTTATTCCAACATGTTTGGAGTGGATAATAACTATGATTCTGAATACCGATTTTGATTTCATAACTCTTTTTTGCTTCAAGGAAGCTTATGAAACAGCAAGTAGGGTAGATAGTGACTAGAATGAAAGTTCATCTTCTCCTTCTGTTCTACCTTCTTTTGAGTATATCCATCCTCAGCATTAGTGCAGTTGAAGCTGTTTCTCGAACAATTTCTGTGGATGCTGGGAAAGAGGAAGTTGAAACCTTCAGTTTAAAGGTAGAAGATGAGGTCAAAGGAAGAATAAGCGTTATTGGCGGCGCGAGCAACGACATTGATTTCTATATCACCGATCCGAATGGAGAAGCTGTTGTGCCGAAAGAGAGAGTAAGTGTCCAGGATTTTCGCTTTACAGCTTCGAGAGAAGGCATCCATAAGCTCCACTTTGATAATTCTTTTTCAACAGAGCGAAAGACAGTAACTTTCAACTATGACGTTCGTCACTACATTTTTGGAATCCCTCAAGAAGACTTCCTAGTGTTTGTGATTATGATTGTTGCAGTGATCGGCCTCATATTGTTTGCAGCAATGTCCCGCCCGTGAAACTAATGCAATAGCCTTAATATCTGCGGAGAGAAGAGGCCCTTTTAACCTGAACCGAGTCAACACCCATTATTTGCTTGGATTTGCGCATACGCGCGGGTGACTCAAGGTTCTGTGAGCCTCCTCTTCCACAGGCGGCGTGGCCAGAAAAACCTTAAATCATTATAGGTTGTGTTTTGGCAATGACATAAAACTTCTGGTGCACCTACACCTTCAATTCATCACCCTTTAGCGCGAAAACTCCCCGCGATTTTTCGCCTGGCAAACTGACTACTAGGTTAAGTGATCAAGAATCAGTTGGTGGGCCGGGCCGGATTTGAACCAGCGACCTTCTGCACGTCAAGCAGATGTCCTAACCGTGCTAGACTACCGGCCCTCTCAGTCAAATCTCTTACACGAATATTTTGCTTATTAAGTTTGTAGTTTGCTTTTTGCACTTTCCTTGTAGAAAAGGGATGTTGAAAACTACTTTGTGATAACGTTCAGTTCGCTAATGACCACTTTTGGTGCGATAAATGTTCCAACCTGACGGGTTTCTTTGCCTAGGGCTGAAATTTGTTTCAGCATGTCGTAGACGTTTCCTGCAATCATTACGTTCTTAACCGCGTGGGTCATTTTGCCCTGTTGGATTCTCCATGCTGGGGCTAGTGCTACTGAGAATTCTCCGGTTTCTGGGTTTGATTGGTGAGCGCCTTGAACGTTTCGCACGTAGTATCCGTTCTTTGCTTCCTCTAGCAATTCTTCTTCTGTGAACGTGCCAGCCTTGAGCTGTATGTTAGTCGGGCTTATGTTTGGAATTGTCCCATACGGTGGAAGACTTAGGCCCCCTCCGCCTCTGCCTGCGTTTCCAGTGCTTTCTTTGCCTTCAAGCCTTGCCCAGTAATTATTGTAAAGGAAGCCGCGTAGAATTCCCTCTTCAATGATTGGAGTTTTTTGTCTCGGTACGCCTTCCATATCCATTTTTCCAGAGCGTAGTCCTCCGGGCAGTGTTCCATTGTCGTATATTGTGAGGTTTTCTCCTGCAACTTTCTTGCCGACTTTGTTCTGGAAAATGCTTCTTCCTCGAGCAACGTTATCGCCTCTGACCGACTGAACCAGCGTGAAGGTTAAGATTGATTGCAAGGCGAATTGGTCAAGTAGTATGGGAAACCGCCCAGCTTCGGCGCTTCCAACGTTGATGGCGTCTATCGCGAGCCCGGCGGCCTTTGTAGCTACCCATTTCGGGTTGGGCTCATATCTTCGTGAAGCCTTGAACTCGAAGCACATGGGTGACACTTGGGTTTTAGAGCGTGCCATTGTACCGAGCGCACAGACTAAACTCGTTCCTTTGTCTTCTGCCTTCACACCTTGATTGTTGAGGCATATGCCCTCGGAGATTGTGACTTCAGCTCCTCCGAACGCTGGTAGAACCCGCTTGTCTATGTCATATGCTGTTTTTATCATTGTTTGGCAAAGAAGAACAGCTTCATCTGACGTGAATTGTGCAATTTTGTTGTCGTAAGTGTTTCTTACAGTCGGATAACCATGTTTTTCTGGAAGCTGCTTCCAGTTTTCGTCTTTGGGACTTGCTTTGCTGGCTCCAACTGCTCGTTTGACAGTCGCCTCTGCCTCTTTCTGTGCGAGTATGTTCGTGAAGGCGAATCCAAGTTTTTTGTTGGTTATTGTTCGAACTGCAAGTCCGCTGTCCATAACGTCGCTGCACGTTTTGATTTCTGCTCTTTCGATTTCTACGCCGATTGCGCGGCGAACAACAATTAACGCTTCTACCTCTTTGGCGCCCAGTTTCTCGGCTGATCTTAAGACTTTTTCACACAGCTCTGTGTAGTCCATTCAAGCACCTCCTACGAGTATGCTCTTAACTCGGAGCGGCGGTCCTCCAGAAGACTCAAACATGTATTGACCCTTTCCACAACGTCCCATTTCCAAGTCGAAGTCTTTTCCGCAGGCATCAACCTGCTTTAGAGTTTCAAGAGTGTTTCCGGAGATCCCGATGTTTCGAACGGGTTTCCCCAGCTCTCCGTTTACAATTTCGAAGGCGCTTTGTACACCAACCGTGAAGGTGCCGTCTAGATTTGCCTGTCCGCCTCGAAAAGCTTCAAGGTAGTAGCCATACTTCACGTCTTCCAGAAGCTCTTCGAATGTGTAGTCACCCTTTTCGAAGCATGTGTTTCGCATCCTTATAATTGGTGGATAACGAAAGTCTTGTGCTCGAGCGTTTCCAGTCGGAGTCGCATTCATTTTGGCTGCGGTTTCGCGATTGTGCATTAACCCTACGAGTGTGCCATCTTCAATCAGGATTGATTTCTGACCCAGCACGCCTTCGTCATCGTACTTTATGGCTCCAAATCCTTCAGGTATAAGAGCCGAATCATAAATTGTAACCTTTTCACTTGCGATCTTTTGTCCAAGTTTACCCATTAAGGCGCTTCCCGCAAGTGTTAAATCAGCTTCGCAAATGTGACCTAGAGCCTCATGGGCCAGGACGCCTACGATGTCGGTTCCTATGATGGCTGGAAACGCCCCGCCTTTTGGCGTTTTGGCTTGTAGTTGCTGCACAACTTTCCGGCTTACTCTTTCAGCAATCTTCTCTGGGGGTTCTGCGGTGAAGAGTTCGTATCCGTGAGCGCCGATTTCGTCCCTGGCACTTGCCATTGCGCCTTTGCTTTTACCGGTTACCCAACAATAGTTCCACACGAACATTTTCAACTGTTCGATATAAGTGCCTTCTGTTGTGGCCAAAGCTTGCTGAGTGGCGAGATCCGCGTAGTTTACAGTGACACTTTTAATACGTTTGTCGAAATTGAAGCAAGATTTGTCTACGTTTAGAAGATTTTTGATTTTCGTGGAAATATCGACATTTCTAGGGTCCTTCTCAAATTCAACACGCGCTTTGTCTTCAACGGTCTCAACTGGCGCCAATTTGACTGGTTCACGAACACTTTGACCTGCTACTTTTGCCATTTTCAGCGCAGACTTGGCGGCTGTTTCGAGGTTGCTTTGCGCTAGGGAGTTGGTTGTTGAAAAGCCCCAAGCGCCTCTTGCGAGAACCCGAATGGCTGCTCCCTTTTCGATGGATGACGAAACTGTCTCGACTTGTCCGTCTCTCACGGTTAGGAAAGTGTTGTTGTTTTCTTGTGTCCTGATCTCAGCATAAGAGGCATCTAAGCCTTTGAGTTTATCTAAAACTGGAGAGAGTATATCTTTCAAGTTGATCCAGCCTGCTATGGTTTTACGAAAAACTCGGTTAATACCCATTTAAACTTTGCCAGACGCTGCGCAATGCTTAATAGTTTTCTTGTATGGTTTCAGAGTTGGGCGGGTAGATCAGCTTGGAATGATCGCGGCGTTGGCATCGCCGAGGTCGCGGGTTCAAATCCCGCCCCGTCCACGGTCAATGATTGATATCTTGGGCTCATACTCAGCTTATTTTTGGCATAAAACTCGTCTGAATCCTGCTCTGTCTTCTCTACTAGTAGGCTAATGTAAACCATTCAACCAGCTGTATCATGAACCGTAGCAATCTTTAAGTGTAAGTCCATTTATTTTATTGCTACACCAATAGGGAAGCGTAGAAAATGAGCAAACTATCCAAAGAGCCAAACGTAATCTTCGTGGGAAGAAAGCCTCCGATGAACTATGTGTTAGGA
>JAPUUO010000045.1 GCA_026967815.1 Candidatus Bathyarchaeota archaeon
CTTCAAACTCAACAATAAAATCAATGTCATCTACAATCAGGATTCTTTTACTCATATAAGATTATACCTTCGTACGTTTTTTATATTTTAACGTATTAAAGAATTTATGTCTGTAGGGAATTTCGTACAAAAGAACAAAAGAAAGACCTAACGTATATGATCGAGTAGAAAATGATTGACTTCATACATTATAAATGAAAAGAGTAGCAAGGCTAAAAGCAGATATATAGATCTCTTTGATCTTATGATCTCCAAGAATCTCTCTGTTCCCACTTCTTTTACGGTGAGGATAAAAAGTACCCATCCCCCGATACTCCCAGCCAATGCAAGTCCTGAAGCGCCAAGGGGATGCATAAGTATCAGTGAAAATGTCACAGAGGTGATCAGAGAGTAGACCGCTATTTTGGCTGCTTTGAGGTGTCTATGGGATGCATAGAGAAAAAGAGAAAAGAGTTTTGCCAGTCCAAAAGGAAGTAAGCCCACCATATACATTTGAAGTACGCTTACAGTTTCGAGTGTTTGCACGCTTGTAAATTTTCCTCTCTCAAAGAGCAGCCATACGATGGGTTCTGCAAGTAAGATACCACCAACCATTGCCCCGCCTAACAAGAATGAAAGTAACCAAAAGGCTTGATTGAGGTTTTTATAGGCTTCTGTTTCATTTTTGTTTTTAAGGGCTTTTGAGACAGAAGGAAAAAGCACGGTAGCTGTGGCTATAGCAATGATGGCAAGCGGAAGCTGAAAGACACGGTTGGCATAAAAAAGGTACGAGACAGAGCCTGTCATGAGGAAAGTTGCCAAGAGTGTGTCTATAAAAGCAGAGATCTGAGGCGTGGAGTTCCCGAGTATACCGGGTAAAAAGAGAGACTGAAAATGCTTTTTCTCTTCCTCAACATCTTTGCTTTTTCTGTATTTCCATCCCCCTATAAGTATTTTATGCAGATTAAGATTATTGAGTGTGAGAAGGTGCGAAATCACCTGTAATCCTCCACCGATGAGTACTGCAAAACTGAGTGCATAGGCTACGGTTTTTGGATCTTCTTTCATATAGATGTAAAGTGCTGCGATCATCGAAATATTGAGCAGGGCTGTTGACATGGCTGTGGTGAAAAAATGGTTTTTGTATTGTAAGAGGGTGGCCAAGAATGTGACGATAAAGATGAGGTCCAGGTACCAAAAGTTTATCGCGGTCATAGGAGACGTTTTGGCTATCAGTTCGCTCTCCCATCCTAAAGCCAAAAGTTTCGTGATGGGTTCAGGGAAAAAGGTGATGAGGAGTGAAAAAGCCATTAAAAAGAGCAAAAAACGTAAAAAGATCGCTGTGGCAAAGACACCTTTATGTTTTGAAGCTACAAATGAAGGCATAAAGGCCTGTGTAAATGCACCTTCGGCAAAGATACGGCGAAAAAGATTAGGCAGTTTGAATGCTACAAAAAACATATCACTCCACATGGAGGCACCCAAAGCCGAAGCCATAAGGACGTCACGACCCAGACCGGTAACACGTGAAACCAAGATACCGAAGCTGTTGGTGAAGATAGATTTAAGTCGCATAAGTCCCTTTAATGTTAAGTTGCAGATATTTTAGCGTAATGTTTATTTGAGTAGAAATATGTGTCAAAAATACTTTCACTAAAATCTTATAAAGTACTATATCTTATAAGGTTTTTAGATTTATGATCATGATCCATTTATGAAATTGAATCAAAGAGGGCAGAAGATAGCATTAACATCACCTGACCTCTTTTTACTCTTTTACACATCTTTTTATTCATCAGTAGATCAACACTAAACGCTTTGACGTCTGACACCGTGAAGAAACATCTCTATGGTCTCATCGACGATCTGTTCTGCCTGACATTCTCCATAAAGATAACTTTCGATGAAACCATCTGAAAGTTTTTTGAAAAGGATCGCCAAATGTTTATGGTTTGTGTTTTCAGAAGGAATAAGAATACGAAGCTGCCGAACCAGATATTGATAGATCTCTTCAACCACATTATGGTTTGAGATCTCCAACTTATGGAAAAAATAGGGATCGTTCGTGATCGGCTCGTCACGATGGTGCTCGGTTTGAATGAATTGGGCGTATTTGTAGGTCAGATAAATTTTGAGGTTTTCGAGCGGATCGCTGCCTTCGTGTTCCATGAGATCGGCAAGAAATGCTTCCATCTTCAAGATCAGATATTCGACATAAAGTTCTTCTTTTGAGCCGAACAGATTGTAAATGGTCCCCACTGATGTTTCGAGTTCTTTGGCCAAATCAGATATTTTAAAATGCTTATACCCTGTCTCGTCAAAATACCGGGCTGCCGCGTTCAGATAGAGCTCTTTTTTGACACGATTCAACTCTTCATTGATAACCTTTTTCAAATCTCTTCCTGTTTTTTTTATCAAATCATATCGGAAAAATGTTCTATTTTCAATTAAAAATAACCATATTTATTATTTTGAACTTAATTCAATATTAAGAATACTTCACTACAATTCCGAAATAAAAAAAAATTTCTGTAAAGGATGGCCCTACTGATGTTCCGATCGCTTAAAGACTCACTCGAACCCAAGTTGATGACGCTATGGCGGCTTCAGGGTTATTCAAAATCCGATTTTTATGCTGATCTCATCGCTGGACTTGTGGTTGCCATCGTTGCGCTTCCTCTCGCAATGGCGATCGCTATCGCATCCAACCTCCCGCCAGAGAGAGGGCTGTTTACGGCTATTGTTGCCGGATTTATCATATCAGCACATGGAGGCAGCCGTTATCAGATAGGGGGACCGACAGCTGCATTTATAGTTACGGTGGCAATGGTCGCTATGGAACACGGATATGAGGGATTAGTGTTAGCGACCATCATGGCAGGGGTTATATTGATGATCATGGCATTTCTTCGTGCAGGAGAATTGATTAAGTTTATCCCCTATCCTGTGGTTGTCGGATTTACCTCCGGCATTGCGCTTCTCATCGCGTTTTCACAACTACGGGATTTTTTTGGGCTTGAGGTAGAGAGCATACCTCCCGATTTTATCGATAAACTCATGGTGTACCTTGCACACTTGGATGAAATGAATATCTATGCAGTTATCGTTTCATTGACGTCGATCGCCATCATCCTCTTCTTTAAAAAGTATATCCCGAAGATACCTGGGCCGATTGTGGTAGTTGTTCTTGCAGCTTTAGCCGTGTGGATATTTCATTTGCCTATTGAAACGATTGAAAGCCGTTTTGGTTCTATCCCTTCCATGCTTCCAGCGCCTGCATGGCCGGATGTATCGTTTGAGAAACTGCGTCAACTACTGCCTGATGCCATTACCATTGCAACACTTGCTGCCATCGAATCGCTTCTTTCCGCTGTAGTTGCGGATGGTATGACAGGAACCCATCACAAATCAAATGCTGAGCTGTTCGGGCAGGGTACAGCCAACATTGCTTCAGGATTTTTTGGAGGGCTTCCGGCCACTGGAGCGATAGCTCGGACTGCTACGAATATCAAAGCGGGAGCACGCACACCTATGGCGGGAATCATGCACGCACTTTGGCTTTTTGTATTTATGCTCTTTCTCGCACCACTTATTATCAAGATTCCTCTTGCTGCTTTAGCTGCAATATTGATAGTTGTGGCATGGAATATGTCGGAAATAAAACATATCAAAGAGATCATGAAAGCACCGCGAAGCGATCGCATTATTTTGATCGTTACGTTTGCATTGACCGTACTGGTCGATCTGAATTTCGCCATCCAGGCCGGTATCGCGTTGGCCTCGATCCTCTTTATCGATTCAATGATGAAAGCAACCAAGATCCGTGTATTTGAAAATGAAGAAGACCCTGATTCCATCGATCGAAAAGCTGTGCCTCAGGATATCGAAGTGTATGAAATTCAGGGCCCGCTCTTTTTCGGTGTCGCCGAAAAGCTCATTAATACCTTGACCCTCTTTGAACATCCTCCGAAAGTTTTTATATTGCGGATGCGACATGTTCCTCTGATCGATGCGGCAGGACTTCATGCACTTGAGATTTTGCATGAACGTCTTGAAAAACAGCAGACGGTTCTCATCCTTTCCGGTGTGCGTCCGGAAGTTCAGTCTCATATTGTTAAAGCATCATTAAACAGACTTATCGGAAATGAAAACATTGTGGATCATATTAACAAGGCGATCATAAGAGCCTCTCAAATCACAGGTACAGATCAAACATATAACGAAGGAGATGTTCAATCAAACACTTAATCAAATATCGAAAAAAATCATTCACAAGGAGAGAATATGCTTGAAATCAGATGGCATAGCCGTGCTGGACAAGGTGCAGTTACAGGTGCTAAAGGTTTAGCGGAAGTTGTCGCTTCCACGGGAAAAGATGTGCAGGCATTTGCATTTTATGGTTCTGCAAAGCGGGGGGCTGCCATGATGGCATTTAACCGCGTGGATGACAAAGTCATTCTAAATCACGAAAAATTTATGCAACCTGACTATGTACTTGTGATTGATCCGGCATTGGTTTATGCAGCAGATATCACTATGAATGAAAAAGAGAATACAGTTTACATCATCACAACACATTTAAGCACCCAGGAGCTTATTGCATCCCAGCCAAAACTTTCAGGTAAAAAAGTCTTCACGGTTGACTGTATCAAGATCTCACAGGAGACGATCGGAAAAGCCATTCCCAATACACCAATGCTGGGTGCATTGATGAAAGTATCTGGAATGTATGACATAGAGTTTTTTAAAGAGAATATGTTGAAGGTTCTCAAAAAACTTCCTCAAAAAATAATCGATGCCAATATGATAGCCATTCAACGCGCATATGACGAAGTAAAATAAGGAGAAAAAATGGTAGAAAATGGATGGGATACATTTGAGATTGGTACGATACTCAGACCTTTTGAAGGCCCAGCATCGGATGTAGCAAATATACTACCCGAAGATCGTTCCTACACAAAATCAAACTCATTTAGTGTAAGCGTAGCCGATTGGCGTATAGAGAAGCCTTTGTTCAACAAAGAACACTGTATTGACTGTCAATTCTGCTGGATCTACTGTCCTGATATGTCGATCATATCCCGTGATAAAAAAATGATCGGCATTGATTATGACCACTGTAAAGGGTGCGGTATCTGCGTTGAAGTTTGTCCCACTACACCTAAATCACTTCTGATGTTCCCAGAACAAAAAGACGAAGAAGCGGCATTATCTGAATGGCCTAAAAAAGAGAAAAAAGAAGCAAAGGAAAATTAATGGCTGAACTATTCGAATTACATGATATTGAAGTATGGGACGGAAATATGGCGGCAAGCCATGCATTGCGCCAGGCACAAGTGGATGTGGTTGCTGCCTATCCCATTACCCCATCTACGCCGATCGTGGAAAATTATGCAAATTTTATGGCAAACGGCTATGTTGACGGCGAATTTGTCATGGCGGAATCCGAGCATGGTGCGATGTCGTGCTGTATCGGTGCATCAGCAGCCGGCGGACGTGTTGCTACGGCAACGAGTTCACAAGGATTCGCGCTAATGCTGGAAACCTTGTATTCTGCATCCGGTATGCGACTCCCGATCGTACTCAATGTCGTGAACCGTGCTATCGGTGCGCCGCTCAACGTGAACGGAGACCACTCGGATATGTACATGGGGCGTGATAGCGGCTGGATACAGATCGATTGCTATAACCCGCAAGATGCTTACGATATGAACCTTGTCGCGTTCCGCGTTTCAGAGGATCATGATATTCGCCTTCCGGCGATGGTGCACCAAGATGGGTTTATGACATCCCATACGGCACAGAGGGTAAAAACACTTGCGGATGATGTAGCGTACAAGTTTATCGGTGAGTTTAAACCGATGAACGATATGCTGGATTTGGATCATCCTGTAACACATGGGGCCCAAACCGAAGAGGATTGGCACTTTGAGCACAAAGCCCGTCAACATCACGCTCTGATGAGCGCTGTCTTACCTAAAATTCAAGAGGCATTTGATGCGCTGAAAGCACTGACCGGCCGTCAATACAACATCGTAGAAAGTTACAATATGGACGACGCTGACATAGCGATCGTTTGTATGGGAACATCTGTAGAAACCGCCGAAGAAGTATCGAATGAGCTTCGCGCCCAAGGGATCAAGGCTGGTGTCGTTGGTATTCGTATCTTCCGTCCCTTCCCGCTTGAACAAATTGCCGATGTACTTAAAGGCTGCAAGGCGATCGCTGCGCTTGACAGATCCAGTCCAAACGGTACGGTTGGCGCACTCTTCAATGAACTTGCAGGGGCGTTATTTAATACGGGTACCCACGCGGTACTGACCAACTACATTTATGGTCTTGGTGGACGTGACTTGACAAAATCCAGTTTGCATTCAATATATCGTGACCTTCAGGCAAATGCGGAGGCGGGGTGTCCAACGACTTCATTGCAACAATTCACTGGTCTTCGCGGACCGAAACTTTCGTTTTTTTAAGGAGTATACATGTTTCAAGCGAAAACAAAAAATCTCAAAAATTTTTCGACATCAGCCGAGCGTTTTGAAGGAGCGAATCTTCTTTGTCCCGGATGCGCCCACTCCATTATTGTCCGTGAAGTACTGAATGCAACCAACGATAATTTGATCCTTGCAGCATCTACCGGATGTTTAGAAGTGTGTACCGCCGTGTATCCACATACTTCATGGGATGCTTCCTGGATCCATATCGGATTCGAAAATGGTTCCTCAGCAGTGGCAGGAGCTGAAGCGATGTACAAAGCGCTGAAGAACAAAGGGCGCTTGAAACAGCCCGATCGCACGCCAAAGTTTGTCGCATTCGGAGGAGACGGCGCGACATATGACATCGGTTTTCAGTGGATCTCCGGATGTTTTGAACGTGGGCACGATATGATGTATGTCTGTCTGGATAATGAAGTGTATGCAAATACTGGCGGACAACGTTCCTCTTCTACTCCGATCGGTGCATCGGCAACAACGACTCCTGCCGGACGTATAAGCTACGGTGAAAAACAAAACAAAAAAGACATCATGGCGATTATGGCGGCGCACGGTGCACCGTATGTGGCACAGGTCGCTCCGAACAAATGGAAAGATATGGTCGCCAAGATCCAAAAAGGGTTTGCGACCGAGGGTCCTGTTTTCATCAATGCGATGTCTGCATGTACCACGGAGTGGAAATTTGCCCCGGAAGATACCATTGCTATCTCAGATCTGGCAACCGATTCGTTGGTGTTTCCGTTGTATGAGATCATTGACGGAACTAAACTTAATATCACATACCGTCCAAAAAATGTGATTCCGGTACGTGATTACCTCGGTGCACAAGGGCGCTTTAAACATCTTTTCACCAAACAAAACGAGTATCTTATCGACGAGTGGCAGGCACGTGTAGATGCAAAATGGGAGCAGCTTCAACGTCGTGAAGAAGCCTGCCTTTAATAAGTCAGAGATGAAGTTGTCATCTCATTCTTTGTGGAAGGTGGTTATATTGCTTCCTTCCAGGGTCTGGTGACAAAGACAACTCATTTCCTGCCCTCTGCACTACGCAATACACAGTCCGTTTTGATATGCCCAGTGCTTTAGCAATCATAGCTGTCACCTGCGGTGATAAAATGGGCATGTATGAAATACTACGAAATTGACGTCACTGTTTTCTCATCTTTTTTTCTTTCCTGAATTTCTCATTTGTCGTATCATTTAGGAATAAGAAACACTTAAATCTCTGTCGAATTTTTCGGGACACCATACTGCACAAAAAATTTAGAAGGTAGAAAACATGTCAATTTGACATGTTTTTCCCGTTAAAATAAAACTCTTGATATACTTTGGCAATTTAAATGAAAAAGGGCAGATATGATAGTAGGCATAGAAGGTACAGTAGAAAGAAAAGAACCCACTTTTGTTCATCTGAATGTGAACGGACTGATCTATGAAGTGATGGTATCTCTTCATACATCAAATGCTATAACAGACAAAAAAGCCAAACTGTTTGTGACACAGGTCATACGTGAAGATGCCAATCTTCTTTTCGGATTTATGGATAGTAATGAAAAAAAGATGTTTGACACTGTTGTGAAAATAAACGGAGTAGGGCCAAAAGTAGGGCTGGCTATCTGTTCGACATTTACACCAAGTACTTTTGCAAAAGTAGTCGCTTCCAAAGATGTCAGTATGCTCAAACGCGTACCTGGTATTGGACCTAAGGCAGCGGGTCGTATTTTGGTTGAATTGGCTGACTTTATAGTAGATAGTCATGAGGAGAGTGAGAACAGTGGAGCTTTAAATGAAGCTACCATGGCTCTTGAAAGTTTAGGATTTAAAAAAGATGCCATTCAAAAGGCACTGCACGGGTGTATTGGAGATACGAGTACACTGGTCAAAGAAGGGTTGAAAAAGTTACAGAGATTGTAAAAACATCTTTATACTCTTTTAAATACCAGTTCTTTGATATTTTGTCCTATTTCTTCTGCTACAACAGAACATTTTACGACAAAAAGAAAATAGATGGGACGCTTGGCGACATGATAAAGACTTTCAAAGTTGCCCATCCCTTTTGAGAGTACTATATCTGCACGATCAAAGATCTCTTTGGAGACACTGTTGGCTTCTTCAAGATCAAAACCTGGTGTTCTTACACCTGTATCGACAATGTGGGCACAATCTTTGAGCAGCTGTCCCTCTTTGAACGTGACATCATTGATAATAGGGTTGCCTCTGACAAAGTAGTGGACAGTAATATCATAATGCTTTTTAATGGTCTCTATCAGCAGCTTATCGAAAATGTGTTCTCCGACATTATCAGCGAGGAGTACCATCTCTTTAGCATGCTGTAATTCTCTGATGAAGTTGTCAGTATCATCGATGGCAAATGATTTATGCACATGATATTGGATCATTTCATCAAGATCTAACTGCTCTTGCGATCCAAAATCAATGACATTTCCGATCACAGCCATTTTAAGTGCATCGGGAATCGTGTGGATGAAAGAGGTATCTATTTTTAATGCTTGTTCTGTAGCATATACTTTTGCAAGTGCTACAGGATCTTTTTCTCCAGTGACATCAGATATAGCCTGATAAATATCCCTTGCGATCTGTGGAGGGGTGCTTGACATAGTATGGTCCATTAAAACCTGTGCAGTTCTATCGAACACTTTTTTACTCGTGGCATCATCAAGCTTCAAAAGTTTAGTCACTCTGAGGGCTTGATCAAATAAACAGGATAAACAGTCAGGTTTGATATTCATGTTGCATAACCTTTAAACAACGCCCACAATATTTATAAAAATTCATGCTATACAGGATCTAGTTAGAAAGAATGTAAATGAATGCAAGGTAACTTAGAAATCCACCTAACAACCAAGCAACTATATGTATAATCCTAATTTTGCATTTTTCTTCATCTTTCTCAGTTAATTCATTTATTATTTTATGAGCAGCTTCCAGCTCTTTTTCCAGTTCTTCAATTGTTTTCATATTTAGCCTTTGTTATGTAACTAATTATAAAGCTTCAAGCTTTAAATATCCTGCTTTTATCACTCGAAATACAATAGGTATTGATAAAGTAAAACAATCATATTGGTATTGGGTTTTACCAAATACTATAGCCAAATTTGATGTTCAGAGAATTATTGAGAGTATCATCTTCTATTTCATGACTGTAGGAAAGTGTAGTAAACCATTTTTTGTTGATTTTATAAAAAAGTGTACTCATGATAGATCTTGATGGCAAATTGGCAGTAAATTTACTTTGAGCATAACTATAAGCGATGTTCGCATAAAAGCTTTGCGTAAAAAAGTAACCACTTCCTGCATAAAAAGTATTAATATCTTGTAGAGGGTCTGTATCCTCTTCATCATTGATAAATGTGTGGCTCGCTCCAGTGAAAAGTGAAAGGGAGGAGACAGGATAATAGATAAGGGAACTATAGAGTGTATAGTCTGTTTGGTTTCCTGTAAAGTTATAGGTCGGTAATTTAACGCCTAAGCCAAGACCGAGTTTTAGAGATTTACTGAGTCTGAATTTTCGTTTTATTTTGAGAGTGGTGTCTTGCATACCGTTCTGTGAATCCGCTTGAAAATAGCCTGTTCGTAGTGAATAACTCCACTGGTCACGAGAATAAATAAGTTGAACTTTTGCCGTGTGTTGTATCTCTCTGTTCAGTGTATCTTCATTATTACTTATACCATAGCCAAAGCTGATATCTAAACCATCATTGTATTTATCTTCTGGAAAAACAAGGGTACGGGTTGAACAGCCTTGTTGATTTACGACATCTAAAAAAGGTGTATTTTTACAT
>JAPUUO010000046.1 GCA_026967815.1 Candidatus Bathyarchaeota archaeon
GTTATTCCATTAACGCATTCAGAGGACAAGCTCAACTGGCATTGGGGAATGCGTTACACAAACCTAACGGCAGTTTGGTGGGTACTTCACCCAGATCCCGTGAACCCACGCTATGAGACGTTGCCGATTGCCATAACCACATATGAAGAGCTAACATTCACTTACAATCTCACAATAGATCCAACCGAACACACAGCAACTATCACCGCAAACTACGTAATCGGCAGAATGACCAATCTTTGGCTAATCTACTGGCTCTTCAAAATCATCCCCATCGTGGCACATTACAACAGCACAGGCACATACAAAGTAGACGGAGAAAGAATCGCAGACGAAACAATCTATCAATTCCTTGAGAAACAAAACATCAAAATGAGTGTAGTCTTATACCAGAACTCGTTAGTACTGGACCATAAAACAAGAAATGCTTTCGGCAACCTAAATGTTACAGATGCGGAGGTTGATGTTAGCAGCGGATCCATAACCACAAGTACTGAGGATGGAGAAAAAGTCTTCGAGTCAAGCTTTGGAAGAAAGAAACGCTACAATTTATATAACTACACAGCCGACCCTGATGAAGAAAGCTTCGGGACCTACGACGCCGTTACGAGAACACCAAGAATCGCCGGCTACTCGCACAATCCAATCTTTAACCTTCATACAGTTCTTCTGCGGCTTGTTCCATTGACTGTAGCCCACATGCGCCCAGCGCTTTATCAGGAAGCAAAAGAACGCATAACCGACATGACTCGTGCAGATTATCTCTACATAATCTCATACCCGACCTATAGCGGGTACAAGATTGAACACGATCCAACCTATACGGCATATGTTGAAATCCAAGAGGACACAGGATTTCTAGGAGGAAGCACCAATCTACCAGTTTACCTAGTAATCATCGGTGTCGCAGCAATCGCAATCATCGGCGTCGCGGTCGTAGTAAAACGAAAAAGGCAAAATGTTTCCGAAATCTCTCAAACGTCAACGGCAACCGAAACACGCTAACTAATTTTCCCCTCTTTTTTGTTGTCTTCGCGATCGATTATCAAAGGAAATTCCGTTGGTTGCTAAATTTCATAAATATCTGGGTTATCTGGAAAACGAAATGAGCAGAACAAGAAATTGTCGATAAGATGCGAAAGTTTCAACAATAAGCTTATATGGTGGATAGGCGGTTTAGGTTTTAGCACCTCATATATAATGGGGGAAAGGATATAGGAGACCCAGTTTTTCCGAGTCGGATGACACTGATCCGACCCGTTTGGAGGAATCTACAAGCTTGAAGGGAAACAAGCTCTATTCCAAGAGTATTCACAATTCTCATATTAAATATAATCGTACGGAGGCATGAAACCACGTTAGAAATTTCACAAGACGACCTGTTCCTTCTTCAGAAAGCGTTTTTCATAGAGAAAGGCTTGGTTAGGCAACATCTAGATTCTTATGATAAATTCATCGACTCTGGCCTTCAAGAAGTCATCAACGAAACGGGCGAGATTAACATCGAAGTTCCAGAAGCTCCCTATAAAATTAAGCTTGGTCAAGCATGGATTATAGACCCTCAAACAAAGATAAGCGGACCGTACGTAACTGAAGTTGACGGTACAAAACATGAGATTTACCCGTTAGAGGCACGTTTCCGCAATCTCACGTATGCTGCTCCCCTAGCCTTAGAAATGACTCCTGTTATCGAAGGACGAGAGCAAGAAACAGAGCTCGTGCTGATAGGTAACATACCTGTAATGCTTAAGTCGAAGCTTTGCATTCTTTCTCAGCTACTTCCAGAAGAGTTGATAGCGCATGGGGAAGACCCAAGCGACCCAGGCGGCTACTTTATCGTAAATGGCTCTGAACGAGTCATTGTTGCCCTCGAAGACCTGGCTCCCAACCGCATTCTTGTGGACATTGACACAAGAGGAGCAAAACCTGTTTATCAAGCCAAGATTTTCTCCACAACCGTTGGCTTTAGGGCAAGAATTGAGTTGAGGCTGAAATCAGACGGTGCCATTTACGTATCTATGCCTGGCGTCCCAACAGAAATTCCTTTCGTTGTTCTTATGCGAGCATTAGGATTGGAATCTGACAAGGAAATCGCTGAAGCAGTTTCCACAAAGAAACGCATACAGAATGAGCTAGAGGCTTCCTTTGAGAAAGCCTTAGGAATCGATACAGTCGCTGACGCTATAATGCACATTGGCAACCGTGTGGCCCAAGGACAAGTGGAAGAATATCGCCGCCAAAAAGCCCAAAGCATCTTAGACAGAAACTTTTTGCCCCATATTGGCCGCAAAACGGAAAAACGCAGAGAAAAAGCAATCTTTCTAGGAGAAATGACCTGCCGCATCATCGAGTTGAAACTTGGAAAACGCGAACCAGACGACAAAGATCACTTTAAAAACAAACGCTTGAAGCTTGCTGGACCCTTGCTAGCCGACCTTTTCCGTGTTGTCTTTAGAAATCTTTGTCGAGACATAAAGTATCAGCTTGAACGCATGGGCGTTAAACGCCAAATAATGGCAATTTCAATTGCCGTGCGCCCAGGCATCATCAGTGAACGTTTCCAACATGCTGTAGCAACAGGAAATTGGGGACGTGGCCGTGTTGGCATTACACAGCTTCTAGACCGAACGAATCGAACATCAACTTTAAGTCATCTTCGAAGGTTACAGTCTCCGCTTAGTCGCAGTCAACCAAACTTTGAAGCCAGAGACTTGCATCCAACTCATTGGGGTAGGCTCTGTCCAAATGAAACACCTGAGGGCTCAAACTGTGGCTTAGTAAAGAACCTTGCCCTTTCGTCGTGTATCTCAGTGAGCACAAATCCAGAAAAGATAAAGCAGATTCTCTACAAGATGGGTGTAGTCTCAGCTTTGGAAGCCAACGAATCCCTAAGAGGGTCTGGAGCCAAAGTTTTTCTAAACGGTTCTATGGTTGGATATTGCTTTTCTCCACGAGTGCTAACTGATGAAATCAGGAGAATGCGTGCAAACGCGGAAATCTCTCCAGAAGTGAACCTTGCCTATTTTTCTAAGCTTCTTACCGAAAGAGAAGAAGTCTACATCAACTGCGATGAAGGACGTGTACGTAGACCTCTCATTGCCATAGAAAACGGAATCCCGAAACTGAAACCAGAGCATATTGAAAACATTCGGTCTGGCAAGTGGACATGGGAAGACATCGTGAAGAACGGCGTAATTGAATACATTGATGCTGAAGAAGAAGAGAACCTGTATGTAGCGCTAAGTTCTGACGATGTGACGCCTGAGCATACCCATATTGAAATTGCTACATACACCCTTCTTGGAATATGTGCTTCCATCATACCCTATGCTGAACACAATCAGTCTCCACGCAATTCGTATGAAGCTGCCATGTCTAAGCAAGCGCTAGGCATTCATTCTACCAACCTCTTACTGCGCGTGGATTCCCGCTCTCACATTTTACATTACCCTCAAAAACCCATTGTGGACACAAAGCCCATGAGCATTATAGGATATGACTTTCGACCCTCAGGACAAAACTGTTTGGTAGCAGTTCTTTCTTTCGAAGGCTACAACATGGAAGATGCGCTGATTTTCAACAAAGCCTCCATTCAACGAGGTTTATGTCGCTCTACGTTTTTCAGAATCTATGAGGCTGCGTGCCGACAGTATTTGGGTGGACTCAAAGACAAACTTGTCATACCGGAAGCTGGCATACGTGGGTATCGAGGGGAACAATACTATCGCATGCTGGAGCCGGATGGCATCATAGGCTTGGAATCGAAAGTAGGCGGCGGCGATGTTCTCGTTGGGAGAACAAGTCCACCACGATTTCTTGAAGAATACAAAGAGTTTGAAGTTAAAGGTCCAACAATGAGAGATACGTCAGTTGATATGAGACCTGCAGAAAAGGGAGTCGTAGACGCTCTCCTCATCACTGAAACTCGCGAGGGAAGTAAACTTGTGAAAGCAAGAGTGCGCGACCAGAGAGTTCCAGAACTTGGTGATAAATTTGCTTCTCGTCATGGTCAAAAAGGCGTAATAGGAATGATTATTCCTCAAGAGGACATGCCCTTCACAGTCGAAGGCGTAGTTCCTGATATCATCATTAATCCTCATGCTATTCCGTCCCGTATGACCATCGGACAATTTCTCGAGTCTATAGCTGGAAAGGTAGCTGCGGCCAGAGGAAGACCAGTTGACGGAACACCTTTCATTAATGAGAAGCCTGAAGAGTTGAAGCAGGCAATGATTGATTTGGGTTTCAGCCACACTGGCAGAGAAGTTCTCTATAGTGGCATTACTGGTGAACGTTTTGTCGCCGATATTTTTATGGGAATCGTCTATTACCAGAAGCTTCACCATATGGTTATGGACAAGATTCATGCCAGGGCAAGAGGACAAGTTCAGATGTTGACCAGACAACCCACTGAGGGACGAGCCAGAGGCGGTGGACTCCGCTTCGGCGAAATGGAACGTGACTGCTTAATAGGACATGGGGCGGCTATGCTTCTTCGAGACAGACTCCTCGAAGAATCCGATAAGTACCTTCTTCACATATGTGAAAACTGTGGCTATATCGCCTACTATGACCTTAGACAACGCAAGTACGTCTGCCGAATTTGCGAAGACCAAGCTCAGATTTCACCAGTTTTCGTTTCCTACGCGTTCAAACTGCTTCTACAAGAATTAATGAGCTTATGTGTGACGCCTCGACTAAAGCTGAAGGAGAAAGCATAAAATGGCAACATTGGAAGAAAGCGTACATAAGGTTGTGGATCAGCTTTCGTTTGGCATAATCTCTCCTCGAGACATAAGGAGACTTTCTGTTGCTGAAATTCAAACAGCAGACACCTACGACGAAGATGGTGCACCTATCACTTCTGGACTTATGGATGGACGTCTAGGAACACTTGAACCAAGACAGCGATGTAAAACGTGCGGCAACACAGCCATTCGATGTCCAGGACATTTTGGTCATATCGAATTCGCGGTTCCCATAGTTCATGTTGTATTTACTAAGGTAATCTACAACTTGTTAACTGCTATTTGCCGAAATTGTGGACGGATTTTGTTGCCGGAGACTCGAACTGAAGAAATCAGGTCACGAATTGAACGATCACGGGAATTGTTAGGAACTGTGTCTTCTGATCTCTACAAGGAAATTTTGCGGGATGCAAGAAACAAGGAATGCCCCCACTGTGGTGCCCCCCAATTTAAAGTTGAGTTCACAAAACCCACAACTTTCCATGAGATTTCAGAAGAAGGTGCCCAACGATTGACTCCAAGCATGATTCGAGAAAGACTCGAACGTATATTGGATGAAGACCTTGAAATTCTCGGTTTCACCCCAGAGAGTGCCCGTCCAGAATGGATGGTTCTTCAAGTGCTTCCAGTTCCACCAGTTTATGTTAGACCATCCATAACCTTAGAGTCGGGAATCCGCTCTGAAGATGACCTGACCCACAAACTCGTTGATATTATCCGCATTAATCAGCGTTTGAAAGAGAACATGGAGGCTGGAGCTCCAACCCTTATTATTCAAGATTTGTCTGAACTGCTTCAATACCACGTGACAACCTACTTCAACAATGAGTCTTCAGGAATTCCTCCAGCACGACATCGCTCTGGAAGAGCATTAAAGACTTTGTCTCAACGTTTAAAAGGAAAAGAAGGAAGATTTCGAAGCAACCTTTCCGGAAAAAGAGTTGACTTCTCAGCTCGAACCGTAATCTCACCTGATCCAAACCTTGACATCAACGAGGTTGGAGTTCCACTTCAAATTGCGATAAGACTTTCAATCCCTGAAAGGGTGACCGAATGGAACATCGAGGAGTTACGCCAGCTGGTGATTAATGGACCAGACAACTATCCAGGTGCTCTCTACGTTGTGAGACCAGATGGTAAACGCATAAGACTAGAATTCGTGACAGACCGCGAGAAAATTGCCGAAGCCTTGGAGCCTGGATTTATTGTGGAACGCCACTTGAGAAACGGAGACACCGCCATTTTTAACAGGCAACCTTCTCTCCATCGGATGTCGATAATGGCACACAATGTTCGAGTGCTTCCTCACAAAACGTTTCGCTTACATCTTTGTGTTTGCCCTCCATATAACGCCGACTTTGACGGAGACGAAATGAACCTTCACGTGCCCCAAAGCGAGGAAGCTCGAACAGAAGCTCGTCTTCTGATGCAGGTTCAGGATCAAATTCTATCGCCGAGATTTGGGGGACCCATCATAGGAGCCAAGACCGATTTCATAACCGCGGCATACCTGCTTACTAAAAAATCTACGTTGCTTACAAGACAAGAGGTTTGTCGCCTCCTTTTATCGGCTGAATATGAAGAGGCACTTCCAGAGCCAGCAGTGAAAAAGCCAGAACCTCGATGGACTGGAAAACAAATTTTCAGCCTTTTCATTCCGAATACCATGAATTATGTCTTGAAGGCGGCCACTTGCATAGCTTGTCCACGTTGCCTTCGTGAAGAATGCGAATACGATGCGTATGTAGTTATTAAGAATGGTACTTTGAAGTTGGGTGTAATAGACCGAAACTCGATAGGCGCAGAACAATCAGAAAGTCTGCTTCACAGAATTATAAAGGACCACGGTCCAGCTGCTGGGCGAAGATTTCTGAACCAGATCACCAAGGTCCTCACATCGTTCATGACAATTCGAGGATTCACATACTCCTTCGACGAACTGGAGCTTTCGCGTCCAGTTGAAAGAAAAATTCGCAAAATCATCGAGGATAGAGAGAAAAGAATACGCAAACTGATCAAAGATTTCCAGGATGGAACCTTGCAAAGGCTTCCAGGATTAACCTTAGAAGAATCTTTTGAAATCTACGTAATGAACGAACTGGCTCAGGCTAGGGATAAGGCAGGGATAGCTGCCGAAGAAAATTTCGCTCCTGACAATGCTGGAATGATTATGACGCAAACAGGAGCAAGAGGCTCAAGCCTTAACATCGGTCAGATGACTGCAGTTGTGGGGCAACAATCAGTTCGTGGCAAACGAATTATGCGGGGGTATCTTCAACGAGCTTTACCCCACTTCAAGGTGAAAGACCCAGCTCCAAAAGCTAGAGGCTTCGTATATTCTTCATATCGTACAGGATTAGATCCTGTGGAATTCTTCTTCCACTCCATGGGCGGTCGAGAAGGGCTTGTAGATACGGCTGTTAGGACGCAACAAAGTGGATACATGCAGAGACGCCTCGTCAACGCATTAGAACATCTACGCGTCGAATACGACTCAACAGTTCGAAACTCAGTTGGTGACATAATTCAATTTAGATATGGAGAAGACGGAGTTGACCCAGCTAAAAGCGACCATGGAAAAGCAGTCAATGTAAACCGCATCGTTGCGCAGATAAACTTAATGGTTAAGAAGGGCAAACCGGCGCCGAAAGAATACATTAGGAACCGTATTGAGGAAGTCCAAGGTCAACTTACACCACTGCTTGTTGAGGAGTTAAAGAACGAGTTAAGCAAGTCTGGATTAACCAAGAAAGGCGTACATCAAGCAATTGAATCAACCCTGGAAAACTACAAACGGGCGTTGGTTGAACCCGGCGAAGCGGTCGGAATAGTTGCGGCACAATCAATGGGTGAGCCAGGTACACAAATGACCCTAAGAACATTCCATTATGCGGGTGTCAGAGAGCAAAACGTTACTTTAGGCTTGCCCAGGCTCATTGAAATCGTAGACGCACGAAGAATTCCTTCCACGCCGATTATGTCGATTTACCTCGACAAGAAGCATCGTGCAAGCAAAAGAAAAGCAACTGAAATAGCGCAGCAAATTATTTGCACAACTCTGGAAGACATCACTGAAGCCATGTATGTCGACCCAGAACTTGGCGAAGTTGTGATTCACCTCGATCCAACTATGATGAAAGATCGTGGAGTAACGCCCGAACATCTGGAAGAAGTTTTGCAGCTGCCCAATTGCACACTGCGAGTAGAAGAAAACGAGCTTTATTTAAAGCCAGAGAAGATTACTCCCAAGAAACTGCTTGGCAAAGTGTCGAGTCAGCATATTAAGGGTGTTCCAAACATTCGGCGCGTTTTGTTAACCGAAGAAAAAGGAGAATGGGTCATAAGAACAGATGGTTCCAATTTACCCGGTGTTCTTGATATTTTAGGTGTAGGTCCAACTAGAACACTAGCTAACAACATTCATGAAATTGCTGCAACATTGGGAATTGAAGCTGCTAGAAACGTTATAATAAAAGAGGCTGTTGGTGTTCTTGAAGAGCAAGGCTTAGACGTGGACGTTCGCCATGTAATGTTGGTGTCAGACATCATGACTGCAACAGGTGAAGTGCGCCAGATAGGTAGACATGGAGTCAGCGGCAAGAAAGCCAGCATTTTGGCCAGAGCAGCCTTTGAAATTACTGTTCCAAACATCGTTGCCGCATCCATCAAAGGCGAAAGCGATCCGTTAAAGGGTGTGACAGAAAACGTAATCGTGGGGCAGTCAATACCAATCGGCACTGGTCTTGTAGATCTTTATATGTCAACGCCTCATCGGGTGAAAAACAAGTGATAGATATCAATAAGGCCGTTGCCACAACTGTGAAAACAGGCAAAGTATTATTTGGTGCCAACAATGCAGTAAAAAGCGTCAAGACTGGAAGAGCAAAACTGATCCTTCTAGCGGCAAACTGCTCAAAACGTATTCGAGCAGATATTGAATATTACAGCAAGATTTCAGCCATTCCAGTAGTTATTTATAATGGAACCAGCATAGACTTGGGTGCGGTTTGCGGAAAACTCTTCACGGTTTCAGCATTAACTATACGAGACCCCGGTGACTCGGACATCTTGAAGCTTACGGAAACAAGAAGAACCATGGCATGAACAAAGGCAACGGAGGAAGTCAATGCATAGTGGGATAAGGCTTACAAGCCGCGAGATGCGATATATTGCGTTGTTTGAAAGTATAACAAGCGCCAATGTCAAAGATTGCATCATCGATGATGAACTTAACCGAATCATCTTTATTGTGAAAGAAGGCGACATTGGAGCAGCTATAGGCAAAGGTGGAAAAAACATTCACTTGCTTGAAAGGATGACAAGTAAAAAGCATGAGATTATTGAGCATTCTGAAAAGCCAGTTCAGTTCATCAAAAACGCTTTGAAGCCAGCTCGCGTGAACGAAGTACGCATCACTGAACGTCCGAATGGAAGAACAATTGCCGTGGTGTCAGTTAACCCGCGAGACAAAGGTGTAGCCATAGGCAAGAATGGAAGAAACGCAGAACGGATACGGCTTTTGGCTAAGAGATACTTCCAAATACAAAGCGTAAGCATCACATAATATCAGGGTTTTTTCGGTAATACTTACGTTTTTTTACTTGCGTTTCCTGTAGATTTTTAGGCCATCTCTCTCTGTCACGTATTCGAATCCAGCCTCGATGAGTTCTTTGTCTTCTTTAAGGGTCTTAGCGACTTTAACATGGAAATCGTCGTTTTCAAAGCTGATTAGCTGCGTGTAGATCAGTGTGTTGTCGATGCTTCGGTGTCCAAGCATTTCCTTTACATGCAAAATGTCCTTGGTTTTGTGGTATTCCATCGTTGCTTTCCAATGGCGCAGAGTATGGAAGTGGATGTAGTTGATTCTAGGGTTTTGAAGTTTTGAAGCAGTTCTTCCTCTTTGTATTACAAGGGTCTTTGAAGCGTTACGTGCCTTTGTTCTTCCCAGCAGATTATTGTTGATTCTAGGCAGGGCGTTAAGCATAGCTGCCAGCTTGTTGGACATTTTGAACATTCTGGGTTTGCCATGTTTTTCTGGGTCGTTGACAGTTATGGTGTTGTGTTCTAGGTCGACATCTATCCATTTGAGTCTACATGCTTCACCTATCCGCATCGCAGTTTCTTTGAGTAACTGAAGTATTGTAGATGTTTTCTTACCTGTTGAAGC
>JAPUUO010000047.1:0-2769 GCA_026967815.1 Candidatus Bathyarchaeota archaeon
CTTGTGGTTACGGAGAGTCAACCAAGATCAGGAGATATTCGTGGCAAACCAAGAACCTGAACAGAGAGAGACTACGTTGATCTAGCTTTTTTGCTATTTTCTTGAACTCTTCTTGGCGGAGCACGAACATTAAAAAGGATTTATTGTACATGTCTTATCAGATGCAAAAGAGTGGGCTTTGTGGACGGGGAGGAAACCTCAAGAGTGGGCACTGAAAACTTCGATAAAATCTTCAATCCCCAAAGAATAGCTGTTATCGGAGCAAGCGACCGAGAAGCCTCTGTAGGCTTTAGACTGCTTCGAAATCTGATTGGGGTAGGATACAAAGGGGTAGTTTATCCCGTCAACCCTTTTAGGCCAACTGTGCAAGGAATAACCGCCTACCCAAATATCAAGAGAATCCCGCGAAAAGTGGATCTTGCGCTCATAGCAACTCCAGCGCACACCATTCCACAAATAGTCGAAGAGTGTGGAGCAGCTGGAGTTTCAGGAGTAATTATTATCTCAGCTGGTTTTAAAGAGGCTGGAGAAGAAGGAAAGGCTCTTGAAAAACAAATTCTTGAACACAAAAACCACTACAACATGCGCATAATTGGACCAAACAGCCTCGGGGTAATGCGTCCAGGAATAAAGCTTAACGCCAGTTTTGCAAACAAACCAGCTAGCTCTGGGAAAATAGCATTCATTTCTCAAAGTGCGGCGTTATGCGCTTCGGTTCTAGACTGGGCTTCGGAAGCTCATGTGGGATTTAGCGCCATGGTTTCAGTGGGTTCGATGCTCGATGTCGATTTCGGAGACTTGATCGACTACTTCGGGACCGACACTCATACAGCAAGCATTGTGCTTTATGTTGAGTCTATCAAGAATCCCCGGAAATTTCTGAGCGCAACTAGGGGATTTGCAAGAGCTAAACCCATTGTACTGGTGAAAGCGGGGAGATTCCGTGAAAGTGCAAAGGCAGCGTTATCTCACACGGGTGCCGTATGTGGGGAGGACACGGTCTATGATGCCGCTTTCAGACGCGCCGGAGTTGTTCGTGTTGGAGCAATAGACGATCTTTTCAACTGTGCAGAAGCGTTGGCGATGCAGCCAAACCCCAAAGGTCCAAAACTGACCATAATCACAAATGCTGGCGGACCTGGAATCATGGCTACTGATTTCCTTGTTGCCAAGAACGGAAAGCTTTCGCCATTAAGTAGAGAAACAATCCAAGAATTGAAAGATGTTTTGCCTTCCTACTGTAGCATTCTAAATCCCATTGACATCTTAGAAGAAGCCCCCGCAGACAGGTTTAGAAAAGTGATGGAAATCTGCTTCAAAGATCCCAACAGCGACGGCTTCTTGATAATATACACTCCCCAAGGAGCCGCAGACCCTGTTGAAACCGCCAACATAATCGTGGAACTTTCGCGACAAACCAAAAAACCTATCCTTTCCTCTTTAATGGGCGGTGACTCCTGTTGGGAGGCCAGAAGAATCCTACAGAAGAACCGCATTCCAACATTCACAACACCCGAGCAGGCTGTCTCCACCTTCATGTACATGCACGTTTACACCAAAAACCTAGAACTTCTATACGAAACCCCCGAAGAGTTCCCCATAGGAATACTTGCTCCTAAACCTCTTGGCCCCATCTTGGGAAAGATGTCCAAGGAAAGACGAAAAGTCCTAAATCCGCTTGAGTCATTACGTTTCCTTGAAAAATACAAAATCCCGACTGTAAAAACTTCAGTCGCCAAAACTCCTGAAGAAGCTGTAGCTGTCGCCTCCGACATGGGATATCCAGTTGTTCTTAAGGCACTATCACCGCAGATTGTTCACAAATCCAGAGCTGAAGGAGTGGTTCTAAATTTGTGGTCACCTGCCCAGGTCGAAGAGTCCTTCGAAGAGCTGGCTGAAAGAATCAGAAAGTATAAACCTAAAGCGGAATTTCAGGGCGTTATTATCCAACCCATGATTCAGAAAAAAAAGTGCGAAATCCTAATTGGTTCTAAGAAGGACTCTGACTTTGGCTCGGTAATCGTATTTGGCGCGGGAGGCACTACTGTAGAGTTACTAAAAGATATAGGCATAGGGTTTCCACCCTTGAATCAGGTGCTTGCAAGGCGACTTATGGAGAAGACGGCTGTCTACAAACTCTTGGAGTCAAATAAGTGTTCAGTTAGCGCCAAACTTGAAGAAATCTTGGTGAAGTTTTCACACATATTAGTATATTGTCCCGAGATAAGAGAATTGGACATAAACCCCATCATAGTGAGCGAAAATGATTCGGTCGCTGTAGACGCTCGAATAGTTGTGGACACAGATAGAAATCTGAAAAAAAATCAACTTCACAAGCACTTGGTGATTGCCCCTTACCCAATGAGATATATTGCCGAGTGGAAGTTGAACGACGGAACACCTGTTATTCTACGTCCAATAAAGCCCGAAGACGAAACTCTTTTCCGTGAACTGTTTCAGTCCCTTTCAGAAGAAACGATGAGGTTCCGGTTCTTTCAGGTAATTAGAGACATGTCCCACGAAACTCTAACTAGGTATTGCAACATAGACTATGATCGAGAAATCGCATTGGTTGCAGAGACTAGAAAAGACAAAAGAAGAATTATCGGTGTTGTACGACTCATCTTGGAGCCTGGTCGGAGACGTGGAGAGTTTGCTGTTGTTGTGGGAGACCAGTGGCAGGGACTTGGACTTGGGTCCAAACTAGTTGATGGCATAATCGAGATTGGCAAGGACATGGGGCTGAAGACAATTGGTGCTGACATCCTG
>JAPUUO010000047.1:2869-9888 GCA_026967815.1 Candidatus Bathyarchaeota archaeon
CATAATCGAGATTGGCAAGGACATGGGGCTGAAGACAATTGGTGCTGACATCCTGCCTAGGAACTTTAGGGCAATTCACCTATGCACCAAAAAAGGGTTTACGATAAAACCTGTTGACGTAGATCTCAAAAAAGCAACATTAAATCTATAGTAACTTTATCTGATTCTTTCCTTTATCAGAATAGCTAGTTTTTCTTCTCTCTTCTAGTGCATAGTGTAGAATGGCTGCTTGTATGCTTGACTTGAAAAACCTAATTATGCCCTATAATCTACACAAATTGCGAGAAAACTTTTATTCATGAAAACAAAATGGGAGAAGAGTAATCTACTCCTCATAGCCGACTTCTTCTCTTAGTCGTCTAACTGACTCTGGGTTCATAAGAGTTGTAGTGTCGCCGATGGGTTGGTTTCTGACCAAAGACTTCAAGATTCTCCGCATGATTTTTCCGCTCCGTGTTTTTGGCAGTTCACTAGTAAATACTATTTTGTCGGGTCTGGCCGTCGGTCCTATGGTAACGTCAACATGTTTTATCAGGTCTTTTATGAGCTTATCTGAAGATTCTATTTCCTTTTTGAGAGTTACAAAGGCTACGGGCACTTCGCCTTTTATGTCATGTGGTGCTGCTACAACCGCGCATTCCACAACCGCTTCGTGGCTTGTTATGGCGTTTTCTAGCTCTGCCGTTGACAATCTGTGTCCCGCAACTTTCATTACGTCGTCAACCCTGCCAGTTAGCCGAATGTTCCCAAGCGCATCCCATTTCCTTGCTCCATCGCTTGTGTAGTAGTATTTTTCACCGTACACGCTGAAGTATTCCTTGTATCTCGCTGGGTTTCTCCAGACGTTCCTAAGCATTCCCGGCGCAAAAGGCCCTTTCTGCACAAGGTATCCGCCTTCGCCAACGGACATGGGATTTCCTGATTCATCTAGAATTTCGTGTTGCGTGCCTGGGAAGCTTCTGCCTGCAACTGTGGGGATGAAGGGCCCGATCCCGGGTAAAGAGTTGATTAGGGTTCCGCCGGTTTCTGTTTGCCACCAAGTGTCGATTACTGGGCATCTTCCGCCGCCAATCTTGTGTGAGTACCATAGCCATGCCTCTTCGTTTATTGGTTCGCCTACTGTGCCAAGTATTCGAAGGCTGTTTAGGTTGTGCTTTTTGGGCCATTCTTCACCCCATTGCATGAACATCCTTATCGCTGTTGGAGCTGTGTAAAAGACCGTCACACCGCAATTCTCTACTATGCTCCACCATCTGTCTTCTTGGGGATAGTTTGGAGCCCCTTCATACTCCAGCATGGTTGCACCGACTAGGAGGGGACCGTAGCAGCCATAGGTGTGACCTGTAACCCAACCGATGTCAGCTGTGCACCAGAAGACATCTTCATCATGAAGGTCGAAGTCCCATTTTGCTGTCCAATAAGCTTGTACTGCATATCCACCCGTGTGGTGTTCAACTCCTTTGGGTTTGCCTGTCGTGCCGCTTGTGTAAAGAAGGTATAATATGTCCTCGCTGTCGATAACTTCAGGTTTACAGTAGTCGTCTGCGTTTTTCATTAGCTCATGCCACCAATTGTCTCGACCTTCAACCATATTCACATCTATTCCCATTCTTTGCACAACCACAACTTTTTGTATGGACGTTCCTTCAACTCCCTTGTCCGCTTCGGCCTTCAAGTTCACTTGTTTTCCACGTCTATAATATCCGTCCACCGTCACGAGAACTTTAGCTTCTGCATCCATCATTCTTTCTTTCAGGGATTTGCCGCTGAAGGCGGAAAAGACTACGCTGTGTATGGCTCCAATGCGAGCGCATGCTAGCATAGCTATTTGCACCTCTGGGATCATTGGCAGGTATATTCCAACTCTGTCGCCTTTTTTCACTCCAAGACTTCTCAGAACGTTAGCGAATTTGTTGACCTCACGGTATAAGTCAAAATATGTTAGCACTCTTTCTTTCTCATCTGGCGGTTCAGGCACCCATATTATTGCTGCCTTATTTCTTCTCCAAGTTTTCACATGTCTATCCAAGGCATTGTAGGAAATATTCAGTTTTCCATTAACAAACCATTTGTAATATGGTGGCTCCCATCGGTACGTTTCGTCCCATTCCTTGAACCATTCAATTCCTTCACGAGCAAGCTTTGCCCAAAAGGCCACAGGATCTTTCGCGGCTTCTTTGTAGATAGTTTCATCGTTCAACCAAGCTTTCTCCTTAAGCTCGTCAGAGGGCCAGAACACTTGAGCTTTTTCTGGGTCCTTCTTAATCCACATAATAGGTTTGAACAGCATATTGATCACTCTGTGTGTATTTTTGTTTGAGTCTTAGTGGGAATGGAAGTTTCACATATAAACCTTTCTTTCTTAAAACATAAAAACATGCTGAAACTATTATTTACATTTATGCGACCTGTGTACATTTATAAAAGAAAAAAGTAAGAAAATGTCTCGATATGGATTAACGTTATCCCTTGCTAGTTGGGAATAGAGGTAAAACGTTTTCTCCGTAAACTTCGTTTAGCACTTCTGCTAACGCTGTGTAGACAGCGCTTAATCCGCAGATTATTCCCTCGTATCCGGTAATTATACCTAGGTTGGTGCTTCCTGTCAGCTCTTTTGCGGTCAAGAGAAAGAAGAGCACTGCTAGGCTTAAGAATACGAACTGCAGTGCACGGTTTGTTTTCAGTGTTCCGAAGAACATTATGAAAGTGAATAGTCCCCACATGAAGAAGTATGCTGCCATTGCTGTAGAATTTGTTGCTTGCAAAGGAGAACTTGCGGAAAGGTCAAAGATTTCGAATCTTGGAAGGACTAGCAAAAGCACTAGAGACCACCAGAATAGACCATAAGAGCTGAATGCCGCCGTGCCGAAAGTATTGCCTTTCCTATATTCCATTATGCCCGCGATCACTTGGGCTAATCCACCGTAGGCTAACCCCATTGCCAGAATCATGCTGTTTAAGGGATAGAAGCCAGCATTATGCAAATTTAATAGTACTGTCGTCATTCCGAAACCTAATAGCCCAAGAGGGGCTGGGTTCGCCAACTTTTCGTTCACTTCATCCACTTCCGAAATGCGTATGAAGAACTTCATCACCAGATCTTAATCTATAAAAGCTTTTCTGAAGAGTTTTGAGGTAAAGTTCGTCGCGATACTCTTTATCCCGTAGAAGATCCCCAGCAGTGTTAGGAACCCTAAAAAGATACGATCCTCACAAGCGCCCTGTCTTTAGGGGATCATGCGTGAACAGTCTACGTGGCAAAAAGTATTTAAAACCTCGACGAATCGATAAAGGCAACGTTTAGGAGGACACCTTGGCGATGGTGAGAAAGGCACGAATCAAATTGACCAGCACTGACTACAAAAAGCTTGAAGAAGTATGTGGAGAACTGAAAGCCATCGCCGAGAAAACAGGCGTGAAAATCAATGGGCCCCATCCCCTGCCCACCAAAAGACTTCGAGTTCCAGTGCGCAAAACTCCGTGCGGCGAAGGAACCGCCACCTGGGACAGGTGGGAACTGCGCATCCACAAACGCCTCATCATCGTCGACGCCGAAGAGCGTGTTATGCGGAGAATCATGAGGGTTCGCGTGCCCGAAGAAGTTTTTGTCAGTATAGAATTAATGTAGCTGCGTAGAGACTTTTATGGCAGGTTTTTATGGTTTTAAAAAGAACTAAGGGATCCATAAATAAGTGTAAATCATTAACGCAACGGACGCGATGAATGCTAGAGTCCAGATCTTTCGGTTCCACCAAAATATCTTTAATCCATCCATCATGCCGAAGGGAATGAGGTTAAAGAAGGCTATGAGAGCGTTGATCCACGCGCCGAAAACTGCAATGGTCCAGAAAAATTTGTTTTGAAAGGTTATTGCAGCTGTGATGAATATGGTTGAAAGGATGATGTTGGTCAACGGTCCGGAGAGGGCTATTTTCCCTACGTTTTCCTTTGTCGCTGGTCCTGCAATCATCATGGCTCCTGGAGAAATGATTTTGAAAAGCGGAAGAAGCATTGAAACAATGGTGATTAGTGCTCCCTGCATGGTTAGTCGAAATTCCGCCCACAATCCGAAGTGTTGTGCCGAAAACTTGTGGGCGAGCTCGTGAAGAAGAAAACTGAGAGTGAATGCTATCGTGAGGCTCACAACACTGGTTAGTTCTTCAGATTGGATGAAGGATAAGCCGACGCCCAAGACGAGCAACGTTCCAAGGGCTAAGTGTTTGAGTTCTGTTGTGCTGAACCAGAAGACTTTTGCTGTGGGTCGGGGGGCGTAAGTGATGGTATATTTGTATGAAGGTCTCGTGGGCTCTCTTTCTACAATGATCGGCGGTGCCTCTTCCCTCGGTGCTCTTGCTCTCCAAGATTCTGGGCACGCATGGTTTTCCGGAAGCCGATGCTCGGCGCAGAAGTATCCGTTGCAGTAGGAACATTTGAAGGGTAAGACAACCTCTTTGCCGCAGTGTTGACATTTCGCCGTTGTGTTCAACTTCCTGAAGGCGACTAACCACTTGGTTGGATTTGTAGTTTAAATGTTTAGCCTTAGTAGTCTTTTGGGTGCCAAAAATAAGAAATTGTTTGGGACCCATTGCCAAACAGTGGAATAAAGCAGCTTTCATGTGAATGTCCCGAGTAAAAACTTATAGATGGGGCGATTAGAAAGATTCGTTTGTAGATTGCCGGGATGGCAGAGTGGATAATGCGCAGGCCTTGAGAGCCTGTGGCCCCTTTGGGCCGCATGGGTTCGAATCCCATTCCCGGCGCCACCATGCTTAGGGGACGTACTTGGCGCGTCAATCAACCTCCCGTTCATCACTGTTTTGCTTTTCCTTTGTTCAAGGCTTCTATGCACACGCGCGCATTTTTCTTGAGTTTGAAAGAAAAGCTTTAGGGTTAGCCCGTTACTTATTTTTCTTGAGATGTCAACTGAACGTTCTGAGACGAGTGAGTCAGCCGCTAAGAAGGGGATTCTCGCAGGGGCCATACTCACCGTCGTAGAGGTTACTGGAGGACTAGCTTCTGGTAGCCTGGGGCTTCTGTCAAGTGCTTTCAACACTTTGACGGATTTTGTGGCGGCGGTTATCACGTTTTTCGCCGTCAGGGAAAGCAGCAAACCTCCCGACGAGGACCACACGTATGGGCACGAGAAGATCGAGTCTGCTGCAGCAATAGGTGAGATCATTCTTCTCTTCGCCGTGTGCTCGTGGATAGCGTACACTGCTTTTTCGAGGTTGATGTCTGGAGGGCGAGATATTGAATTGTTCTGGATAGCTGTGGGTACCAACTTTGTTTCGATCGTCGTAGACATGTTTGCCTATCTGAACCTCAAAGTGTCTTCTAAAAAATACAAAAGCGAAGCTATTGAGGCAGGTGCACTCCACTTCATGAACGACCTGCTCATCGCAGTGGTTGTGATCGTCGGTCTGGTGTTTTATCTGTTCGGAGTCTGGTATGCAGACTCGATTGCCGCCCTGTGCATCGTTGGTTACATAGTCTATTCAGGCTTGAATATGGTTAGGGATTCCTTCGGCACGCTTATGGACGCGGCGCCTAAGGGCGTGTTAAACCAAGTGAAAGAACAGATTCTTAGGGTAGACGGGGTCCAAGATTGTCATCACCTCAGGCTCAGACGGGCTGGTTCAAAATTCTTTGTGGACGCTCACGTGATGATCGACGGACAAATTCCGCTCAATCAAGCGCACTCCATAGCGTCGAGTATAGAAGAACAGATAGTAAAAGTCTTCCCCGATTCAGACATCTTGATACACACCGAGCCTCACACTGGAGAGGACCCGATAGCGGTGATCAGAAACGTCGCCTCACAAATATCTGAGATCAAGGGTATACATGGAATAGCCGTCAAGACCATCGGGAAGAAACTTTCGGTCTCTTGCCACCTTGAACTCGAGCCTGAAATCTCGGTGAAATCTGCTCACGAAATCGCGAACAGTTTGGAGGAACGCCTCAACAAGGAACTCAAGAACGTTTCTACCATTGTAAGCCACCTCGAGCCGACCACCGAACCGTCGGAATCCGACTACAGGCCAAAACGATCTAACAGGCTACAGAAGCGGATAAATCAGATTTCTCGGAGTTTATCTGAGGTTCGGTCCGTTCACGAAGTTCAGATCTTGACCCGTGGCGGGAGATACAGTGTGACCTTGCACTGCACAGTCGATTGCTCATTGACTCTCGTTCAAGCTCACGAGATCGCCACAAAGATAGAGGAGAAGATCAAGATGGCCGACGAGAAAATCGACCAAGTGATTGTGCATTGTGAACCGGAAGAGCTAGCTGGTTAACTTCATTCGAGAACACTTACGAATAGTGATCTTGTGTCGCGCGCATTTCAGAAAATAGAAAAAAGGGAGGATGGTTGTTCAGTTGGTTGGTGTTTTGAGTTGTCTTCTTTTGTGGATGGCTATGGCAGCTGTGAGCGCGATCAGTATGAGCAGCATTGATGTCCATGCTAGGAATTCTGGGATGACCGTATAGACGTAGTATTCTCCTGCCTTGTCTTCTACGGCTGGGTTGCCGACGTTGTCGTATGCAATGATTTTGTACCGAACTTGGGTTCCGGCTGGTTGCCCAAGGATTTCTCCTTGGTAGGTGTCTCCTGTTGTCTTTTGCATTGTGACGTTGTTCCAAGTTTCTCCGCCGTCCGTGCTGTAGGAGAGCGTTACGTTTTTTACGCCACTTTCTGAATCGTTCACTTCTACAGTGATTCTTGCGGTTTCAAGGTCATCTGGGATTTCAGGGTCCTGGGATATATTGGTTATGGATGGTGGTGTCTGGTCCCACGCCAATTGGGTTGTGAAGGGATAACTGTCCTGGTTGCCTATTTGGATGTTGTATGGTGTGTCTCCTATTCCGTCGCTGCCAGTTATGTTTTGGTATGGACCGTTAAAGTAGTCTGTGCCGTTGTAGTCGCTCCAGTAGTTTCCGCCAGAAGGATAACCATTGTCCCAAGTGTTGGTCCAGTTCGAGTAGGCGTTTATGGTGTTGTTGAAGATGTTGTGGTA
>JAPUUO010000048.1 GCA_026967815.1 Candidatus Bathyarchaeota archaeon
TATCCACGAAAATCATAGAAAGAAATACAACGATCCCGACGAAAAAGAGCCAGATATTCTCAACAGCAGCGGACTTCCAAACCACAGTAACAATTAACGTACTCCAAGGAGAGAGAAGCATGGCCGCAGATAACGTCTCTCTCGGCATGTTCAATTTTACTGGTATACCGCCAGCGCCAAGAGGAGTGCCTCAGATAGAAGTGACATTCGATATTGATGCCGATGGCATGTTGAATGTTTCGGCTAAGGACCTAGGCACAGGGAGGGAGCAGAAGATCACCATCACAGCTTCGACGAAGATTTCAGAGAAAGAAAAAGAACGTATGATGAAAGAAGCCGAGCAGTTTGCCGAGGAAGATAAAAAACAGAAGGAAGAAGCTGAAACACGCAACAACGCCGAATCGCTGATCTACACCGCTGAAAAGACAAAAAAAGATTTAGAAGACAAGATTGGCAAGGAGCAGATTGAGAAGATAGACAAGGCAATCGCCGAACTACGAAAGACGCTGAGCGACAAAGACATTGAACAGATCAAAGCTAAGAACGAAGAGTTGGCGAAGATTCTACAAGAAGTAGGGACAGCTGTCTACCAGCAAGCAGCTGCGAGGAGAGCAGAGGAAGAAAAAGCTGAGCAGGCCAAAGGCACCAAGGAACCAAAAGAGAAAGTTGTAGACGCCGACTATGAAGAAGTGAAAGAAGACACAAAAGAGAAAGAAGACTAGATATGGTCTTTCCTCTAACCTCAAGCTGATAAACAATGAACCGCAAACGAGACTACTATGACGTCCTAAATGTGCCGAAAGATGCCTCTAAAACGAAGATCAAAAAAGCCTATCGCAAACTGGCGATGAAATATCATCCCGACCGGAATAAGTCATCAGATGCTGAGGAGAAATTCAAGGAGGTATCTGAGGCATACGCCGTTCTTTCAGACGATGAAAAACGAATGCAATATGACCAATTCGGTCATGAAGGAATACGCGGCAAATACTCCCGGGACGACATATTCAAAGGCGCTGACTTTGACCGAATCTTTAAGGACTTGGGTTTCGGCTTCGGTGGCTTTGATAGTGTATTCGACATGTTCTTCAGAGGTAGAACCCGAAGACGCTACGGACCGCGAAAAGGAGCAGACCTACGATACGATCTTGAAATAACCCTGCAAGAAGCTGCATTTGGCCTAAGCAAAAAGGTGAAGATACCTGGGTTTGAGGTTTGTCGCACCTGCAAGGGTAGTGGGGTAAAACCTGGCACTGACCCCAAGAAATGTCCGGAATGCAACGGAACAGGCGAAACACGACGCACTAGGAGCTTTGGCTACATGCAATTTACGGAAATCCAAACGTGCAGTAGATGCCGTGGAAAGGGAGTGTTCATCAAGAACTTATGCCAAGACTGCAATGGCACCGGAACAGTACAACGCCTCCGCAGAATTGACTTGAAGATTCCTCCTGGCATCGATGATGGCTACAGCCTCAGGCTAGGCGGAGAGGGAAAGCCTGGGACACAAGGAGGCCGAAAAGGCGACCTTTACGTTGTCGTGCATGTTAGGCCTCATGAACTCTTCAGAAGGAATGGAAGCGACCTTTTTTACGAGGCGAATATCACTTTTCCTCAAGCAGCCTTGGGAACGAAAATTCAGGTTCCCACGCTTGACGGTGAAGCCAGACTCACGATTCCAGCAGGGACTCAAACTGGAACACTGTTTCGATTGAGAGGAAAAGGAATCCCTCACTTGCGTGGATGGGGAAAAGGCGACATGCATGTTAGAATCGTTATCAAGACACCCACAAAATTGACACGTCGCCAGGAGAAACTCCTAGCCGAGCTAGCACAGGAGATGAAAGACGAAGTCACGTTCAGCTGATGCGCGCGCAGCAACTGCTTAAAAGAAAACTTAGCACTAAGGCTATAAACAGACTAAAACGGGAGGTTGTTAGATTTCGTGTCCGAGAATTACGCCTATATCCTCATTAATGACAAAAAATGGTGGAATAGACGCCTCAACAAAAACAAAGTGGGCAAGACAATTCATGCCTTTGTACGCCGGGGACATGTCGGACCCACAGACGCTAGATTTGTCCTCTTCTACGTGAAGCATCCTCTTAAGGAAATTCGAGGAAGAGGCGAGTTTATAGAACGAATTACCGGGAGCATTGATGAGCTTTGGAACAGCTACAGTCATGAAACGGTATTCAAATCCTATAAGGAATATTCGGAGTTTCTGCAAGGAAAAACTGAAACTACGATTGTAAGGCTCAAAAATGTGCGAGAGCTCCCAGCGCCTGTTTCTATGCAAACTGTTTCACGCTTGCTTGGCCTCAGCAGGATGCCCCGAGGAGGAAGGTACGTCGACAGAGAAACCTTCGAGAAACTTGTTGGCCCTGCGTGAGCGCGTCTGATTGTTGACAATGTGGCTAAACAAATTATAGTCGATTGCTGGCTGAGTAGCACTCGTATTTTTGAATCGTGTCTGAACGCCTTTGAGTGGAACAGTGTTGGAAACGTCTGTCGTCCACATCTAGACATAGCTGAAATTGTACATGTGTTTTCAAGATGAAATTTATGACGCAAGGCTTAAGTATGACATGTGTCATAGTTTATCTCTCGGACCCCGGGCCAGTTTAGAACGCCCAAAGCCGCGTGCGCTACAGTTGCTATAATATTCTCCTCGCTAGAGTTCAGAGAGATTGTGACTTATTGAGCGAGTGAATAAGAATGTCTTGTTGAGCCAAACCTTAGGTTATCAAAACCTAGAAATTCACGACGTTGTCAAATCAGTGCACTCAGCTATAAAGTGAAGCCTTTACAGAAGAACTGTTAGAGGATTTTTTCGAGATTTTCAATATTGAAAGTTGTTTTGGCACAACCGTTTTTGAGCAGTGGGACGGCTTGGGCAGCTAAGCTTATTTGCTTGAGGTATTCTCCTCCAAGTTTTAACTCTTGACTGCATGAAACACCTACGACGCCTTCGTATCTGTTTTTCTTCAGAATTTCGGGGATGCAAGAGCCGCCCGGCAGTGTGTAAACGTCGTAGCCCTTGCTTTCGCCTAGTGTGGTTGCTTGGTTGATGAGGCAGTCGGAGGAGCAGTGGGCGCATTTGTATGAGGGTAATTCTGAATTAAACTCTGCTTGACACCTGCTGTCCATGTGTTTCCTCGCGCAGTGTGGTAGAAAAAGTGCTCTCTTCTTTGTCTTTACGAATCTTTCTCTTTCCGAAATATTTTGCATATGCACGTCTACAAGGTCTTCAACTAACTGAAGAGCGTTAGGTACATCTAAGCCTGTAATTTCTTGAAGCCTAAACTTCTCTGCGAGATTGCGGGCTCTGACACCAATCTTTTTATGAAGTTTTCTTTCTTGGGCAACTCTGGCGAGTTCCCTGAAAAACGATTTCGAAATTTCTGAAAGGTCGAAGCTGAAACCGTAAGGCATAGTTTCCTAAAAGAAAAGCGAGACGTTTAAAACTATCTATTTATGAGGTTGAATTTTCCATATGTATTCATCCTATAAAACGCAAGGCATAATCTCAGCTGTAATTTCTTGAGGTTCCTAAAAGAGCATGGAACAGACGTTGCTGCTGAACCCCCAGCCAAAACCGAGTACAATGACTTGGTCATCTTTCTGAAGTTTTCCTTCTTGCATCACTTTTCCCAGAATAAATGGTAAACTTGCTCCTGCCAGATTGCCGTTTTCAGCTAGCACTTCGTAAGATTCCTTTAGTTTTTCATGTTGAATGCCGTAATTTTTTGCTACATCGTCAAGTATAGCCTTACTGCCAGTATGAATGACCCATCTTTTCACCTTGGCTTCATGCTCAGAGAAATGCTGTCCAAACAATTCTTCTAAAACCACTGAGGTATACTCGAGTCCAAGCTTTCGTATGTTTTTATCCAGATGAGAACTAAAACCGAAACTAAATGGTTCATTCAAAATCGTGAGTCTGGCATAGCCCGCCAAATAGTCTGTTTTCCTCAAATTCGTAACATGAAAAAT
Organism: Candidatus Bathyarchaeota archaeon; assembly: GCA_026967815.1. Taxonomy (GTDB): domain Archaea; phylum Thermoproteota; class Bathyarchaeia; order Bathyarchaeales; family Bathyarchaeaceae. The sequence goes on from JAPUUO010000048.1 coordinate 3,997, forward strand.
ATCTGCTATTCTCGGGCCTTTTCCTTCTCTAGCTACAATAATACTTGCTGCACCATCTCCAAAAAGAAAAAACTCCAAGGCAGCAATCCATTTCCTAAGCTCTCTCCTTCTCTGCTTTTCAGCTTTTAATGCTTGAATTTCCTTGATCCCCATCACACTCTTCATACCTCTCACCTGATTGTAGAACCAGTAGGAGTTAAGACCAGACAGGCAAATCATCACGTAGTCTCGGGGAGAATCAACAAGATGGTCTTTCGCCAACTCCAAGGCTCGAGTAAAGGCTGTGCAAGCCATTCCTTGAAGACTAACATGTTTAATGCTTGGTGAAAAGCCCAGTCTTCGAATCAAAAGACTGCTGAGTCCAGGACATAAAAAGGGGTTGGCATCGTAGGTCGCTATGAAATAGCCTATGTCGTCAATTGAAATGCTGAGTCTTCGGGTGGCATCCTTGCAAGCCTTAACACAAACATCTAGCCCAACATCAGATGTAGTCAACTCAGACCTCGAAAAGAAGTCTGTGGGGATCGCCGAATACCTACTATATACGCCCAAGTTTGATATATTTTGCTTGACACTTTCAGGTAGTTCGCATGGAAAAAGCTCTATTAACTCCTTAGTAGAATATTTCTTATGTGGAACTGCCGTGGATAACCCTAACAAAAACAGCATCTACTCATCCTCACATATTCCATTTAAAGTAAATTACCTCTAACAAAGAATTTTAAGCTTATCAAAGCTAGTATCAAATCGTATTATTGATTGAGTTTAGTTTTAGGAGAATGCCACAGAGAATTCCAAAGATCGAAGCTACACTAGTCTATGCACTTGGGTTGTTAGATAACTGCAAGTCGCTCGGTTTTCATCTAACTATTGGAATGGGCGCGCTTAAAGAAGTCATTTTTAACTTTGCCACTTCTTCCAAGAGCCATGCTATCTCTGTTCCGCCCTGCGTCAACTTGTGTGTTCTCGGCATTTTCAATGCAAGAACCAGCTTTTTGGTTCTAAGTCTACGCAGGTACTTGTAGGTTCTTCTCAGATTTATTCCAACTTCTTTAGAAAGGCTGCGGGCAGAGATTCCGGTTTTTGGGATGGATTTAAAAATTCTCTTTTCCGTGGGCGATAGCTTGATTTTCAGCTGACCCTTGATTTTATGATAGAAAACATACTCGGAACGAGGATTCTTTATGATTAGACCCCTTTTTCGTAGTCTCGTTAGAACTCTTGACAAACTCTTAGGGGGCACAAATGCTGCTAGTTCGTCAAAGGTGCTCGGCTTAGCTTTCAGTTCTCTTAAGACAGCTTCTTCGTAGCAACATGAATGAATGGGCAAGAGGTTTCTGAGGAAAACTCCCTCCAAAATGCCGTGGAAGTTTCGGCCATAAAACGTAAGCCGATATTTTGTTCCCTCTCTTTTAACTAGTCCCGCATCCAGCAAGGGTTTGATATATGCCTTGATTATTGTGCTGCGACTGTGTTGAAATCCCTTTTTCCTGAGATATTCTTGCAGTTCTTTTAGCGTGCGAGGGCGTTCCATAAGTGCTTCCATTATTTTCGGTCGTCTTTCGTTCTTCAAGACGTTAAACAGTTTAGTGGAATGGTCTTTTTGGTTTACAATTCGCCTAATTTCTAAGATTTCGTTTTTAACTTTCCAGATGTCGCACTGTTCGACGCAGGTCATAGGTGACATTGTGTGGCAGTTTTTGCAGTGGTTCTCAGCTTGTTCTAGAATCTCGAGTACCGTCTTGCCTTCATTTGTTCCTGCAAGAGACTTGTTTGAACTAGCCGTGGACAACATAGTTATCTCACTGGTTATGTTTTTGACGTATGTCATAGTGGGGAACCATTTGGCCCCGATTAAGAGAAGAGGGAGGGGAAAGTAGACAAGAAGAGTTCATGTGTTAAGGCTCCCTTATGACAGACGTCATATAAGGATGACATGCGTCATGCTTATATACGTTTCCATCATTTTGTTCATAGGTGAGCTCGTCGCATGTCAATGCCATGTGAAGTTGCAGTAAAGTCAGTTGTTCCAGCAATTCGAGCGGGATTAGCAAAAGAGTTAATTCAGACATATGAGCTCAAACAAAACGACGTAGCAAACCTTCTGGGTGTAACTCAAACCGCAGTCAGCAAATACACACGAAATGTTCGGGGCGGAGTTGTTGCGATCAACAAAACAGAAGAAATTCAACAGATGATTACTGCAACTGCTAAAACGCTCACTAATGGCGAATTATCCCGGCGTCAGCTTGCAATCAGATTCTGTGAAATCTGCAGGCTTGTTAGAGAAAAAGGATTGATGTGCGAGCTATGTAAGCGTTCAAATCCAACTATTGATATTTCTCAATGTCTCTTATGCATGAACCATAGCGATTCTTCCAAATGCTTATCCGACATTTAAAGAACCTTTTGCTCACAAATAATAGAAAGATAGAGGACCCGCCAGAAACCAGCTTATTACAGATACTATCGCAGAAATAACCAAAGCTTTGTTCCAAGATACTTCCCGTAGAAAGTGTACTGCAATTGCACCAAGAGCAGCCGTCCATGTTGCCACAACCATTAAGAAGTATGGTCTCAACTTATACACGAACAAGGAACCCCACGCCTGTTCATATTTTTGAATCATCTGATCAAGCATCTCTTCATTTCCTTCACTAGCCCCGTTCCAAACGTCGAATTCGAGTTTTACGGTGGGAAATGTCGAAACAATTATTACGTTCACAAGAATGAAGATAGCGGCTACGATGAACGTGTATCCAATTATGATGAAAAGGTGGTGCCAAGCGCCTTCTTTTGCCCTGAACAATTTAAGAACAAGCAAAAATGCGACGCCGTAAATGAGCCAGTTGAGGAAGAAACGAAATGTTGCTTCTGTTAATGCGGGTACTATTTGGTCACTAAAAATGTGTGTTGCACTAATCGGTACGTACACTTGACTTCCTTTTTCAGTTTCTATAAGGGTTCTGGAAGCGTTTACGTACTGTGCACTCAAAGACGCTAGCAGTGTTATAAGAAGTATGAAGACGGGGCCTTTAACATCTGGAGTTTTAGCTAGCTTCTGAAATGCTTTGAATGGAGAATATAGAACTCTAAATACCTCTTGAATTATCAATTTGTTTATTCCCTTTTCTTGTACACAACCGCAACACATATTTAGGTTTTGACTAGTTGCTCAAAGTCCGAGTTTCAGCTTTCGATAGGTATCATAATCCACGTATTCAATATGTTCGTCTTCAGCCTGGTGTTGAACATTGAATTTTTGTCGTTTTCTCTTTTCCTTTATTTGGCTTGTTGTGACTAGGGAATATGCGTCGCTTCCTGCGCCTGAGCCGTAGCTGACTAAGAGAATCCTTTGATTAGGTTTGGCTTTGTCAAGAATGGCTGCTAGGCCGATGGGTGATGCACTTGAATAGGTGTTGCCAAAGTTCGCTACTTGGAGACCTTGCTTATACTGGTTTTCTTTAAAGCCTATTGCTTTTGCAACTTTAACCGGGAAGTTAACATTGGGTTGATGAGAAACAAAGTAATCGATGTCGCTTGTTTGTAATCCTAGTTTTTCCATAAGTTTCTTTGCGGCTTTTGTAATATGTTTAAAATAGGCAGGTTCACCCGTGAAGCGGCCAGCATGTCTTGGATAAGGCTGGAGATCTCTTCTCCAGAAATCTGGAGTATCAGATGTGCATGAATACCAGCCTTCGATTTCAGCGATAACGTCTTGTTTGCCGAATATAAAGGCGCAGCTGCCGTAACCGACAAAGAAGTCTAATTCTCCTCCGATTTCGTTTCTAGGCGCGGCTTGTGAGTTGTCTGTGCCTATAACCATGACGTGTGGTGTGTACGCGCCTGGGTAGTACACGAGGGCTGTGGCATCTTTAAACATGCTGGTTGCGGCTTTACATGCGAATTCTGTGTCTACAGCGTCTACGCTTTGAAGACCGTCGGTTTTGTCTTCTTCTCCCAGCCTCAAAACTTGAGCGACCTTGGAGGCAATTGGCTTGACCGCATAAGGGTTGGATTCTGAGCCTACATACACTTTGCCTATTGAAGCATGGTCGATTCCCGAATGGATAAGGGCTAGTTTTCCAGCTTCAACCGCTGCCGTGATGGCGTCTTCGTCTATAAAGGGCACAGCCCTCTCCATCATTGACTCTTTGATTCTAAATCTTGAAACGTACACTCCGTATCCGACAATGCCTGGCGTTTCATATTCCTTTCTGGGTTTAACCATTTCATATTCTTGATGAGGGTAGTACTCATCTGCAAACGTAAACGTAAGGGAGATCGTTGGGATTACCTCACTTTGCTCAACAGTATAGCGTCTTCGAAATCTTGGAACAACTTCTCTGCCTTCGAAGCTGGATAGATCTATCTTACTATCGTCCAAGATGCAGTCGGTTAGTCTACTGGGCACTCTAACTTTTCCATTGTGAAACGAGACGATTCCATAGATGTAAGAGCCCAGTTTCACGAATTTGTTTGTGGGTTTCTTCACGAACGTGCAGACTTCTAGCATGCCTTTTTCGTAGAAGAAATCGGTGTCTTCCATCTTACCGAAGCTTTTTCGTCCGCAGGTTCCGCAGTAGTCTTTTAGACGGAAGTATTCCTTGCCACAGAGGCTACATCTGCTTCCTTTGAGACGATCTCCCACGTACGAAACTCTTCGTTCAATAGGCTCACTGCTCATTTCATTTCCTTCCTAAAATGTGTACATAGGCTTTTGTTCCGAAGCCTTCGAGTTCTGAAACGCATCCAAACTGCAATTCTTTGCTTGTTTTCACTTGTCTATTACCCGCTTCACCTCGAAGTTGTTTGACTACTTCAAAGATTTGAGCGCCGCCGGTGGCGCCAAGTGGGTTTCCATCGGCCTTTAGCCCTCCGTTTGTGTTGACAAAGAGCTCTCTTCCATTAATCATGTAAAACCCTGCGTAGTCTTTGCAACTGTTGTATATGTCTCGCCACGCTTCTCCCTTTTTCGAAAAGCCTAAGTCTTCTAAGGCAATCATTTCAAGAAGAGTGGACTGGTCGTAGAGTTCAGCGAGTTGAATATCATTTGGCTGTATGTTTTCATTTTTGAGAGCGTTTTGCATCGCAATTCGGCTGGCGATGAAGCTTGTTCGGTCTTCTCTGGCTGGAAAAGTGATGTAGTCGGTGGCCGAGGCAGAACCCGCAATGCAAACAAACTCGCTAGCATGTTGTCTGGCAACTTGTGGGTTCGCCAAAACCAGGGCTGCAGCACCGTCAGATATCGGTGCAAAGTCCAAAAGGCCGAGAGGCTTTTTTGCCTTTTCTCTTTGTGCCAAAACATGATCAAGTTTGATTTCTTTGGGGAATTGGGCATGTTCGTTCTTGGTTGCGTGGTGATGGTTTTTGACTGATATCTGAGCCAATGCGATATTTAGTTTTTCAAGGTTCTCTTTGCGGAGATCGTATTTATTGATGTATTCTCTTAACATAAGCTCATGATTCGCCTCAGGTGTGCATCCAGCATAATAACTCCATGGGTCTTCTAAAAGCATGAGGTCGTCTCGGATTTTCTCCCATCGGTCAGTCATCTTCTCCATTCCGCCTACGAGAACTATGTCGTATTTTCCAGCTTGTATGGCATTGCAAGCATTTAGGAGAGCAGAGCTGAACGACCTTGTTTTTTCCATTGGAATGTGCAATTCTGTGAGCTCAGAAATGAAGCCTTCTTCAATTCCGATTTTGTTGGTGATTTGGAGGAAATAATCTGAAATGTAGGCGGCGTCAAGGTTTTTTCGTTCTAT
>JAPUUO010000049.1 GCA_026967815.1 Candidatus Bathyarchaeota archaeon
CTAAAGAAGAACCTTTCGGGATGGTAGAAACCGTTGCCTGGTGGTGGATTCATGACCTATATTCTCCAATTGATGGCAAGATAGTCAAAGTTAACAAAGCGGTTATCGATGATCCATTCATATTGAACGGAGACCCCTACCAGTGGATCGTGGAGGTCCAGCCTACAAACCGAGAATTAGCGGGCGCGCAGCCAGAACTCGACAAAGAACTCGATGAGCTTCTGAGTTTCCAAGAGTACAAGAAACTGATCACCAAACTTGAAGTCCGACCCCGCTCACCGCTTAGTAACTCACAACTAAGTGAAATAGTCAAGGAAATAAAAAGCACTCCAACCATCTAGCAGGAAAACGAAGGTTGGGAGAAAAATATATGCCAAAAAAATGGAGAACCGTACGCGTTAGACAAGAACTCGTCGCGGCGGCGAAGAGGACGCTTGAGACAGGTGGATCCCGCGCACGCCCACCTAGTCTCTCCGAATTTGTCTCTGAAGCTATTCGACTGCGCGTCGATGAACTGAAGCAAAGGCGTGAAAAGATTTCTGAGAAGCGGGCTGAATATCCAATGATCCACGAACGGTTGCTTTACACGACTGAGCACATGTGGGTAGCGGTAACTCCAGAAGGAAACGTAAGAGTAGGTTTATCCGATCACGCCCAAATGCGCCTGAAGGGAATAGCAGGTATTTGGACCAACCCAATTGGGTGCGAAGTGAAGAAGGAAGAATCCTTCGGAGTTATTGAAACATGGATGTTTATGTTTGATCTATACTCTCCTGTGAGTGGCAAAATAATCAAAATCAATAAGGTTCTCCAAGACGAACCTTCCACAATTAATGAAGACCCGCATCAAATAGCGTGGATAGCAGAAATAAAACCTAACAACTTGATCAGGCTAGAAGAAGAGCTAAGGGATCTGATGAGGCCACATCAATATAAAGTGTGGGTGAGCAAGCTAGGTCGACCAAGAAGCCTAGGTACCTAATTAACCCTTTTTTTGAATTCGCTAAGCAAGCAACAATTGTGGTGCTCCAAAATAATGACTGTTGTTAGTTCCGCCTTTAAGAACAAACGGAGATTACCGCCATGTCGTGCCGCATGTCCAGCTGAGGTGAATGTTCAGGGATATATGGCCTTACTTCAGCAAGGCAAATTCAAAGAATCGGTAGAACTTATAAGGAAAAGCATGCCCTTCCCAGCGATTTGCGGCAGAGTCTGCTTCAGTCCTTGCCAAGATGCTTGTTCAAGAAAAAATATCGACCAGCCTGTGGGCATTCGTTACTTGAAACGTCTTGCTGCAGACATTGAACGCGAACAAGGGCGAATCAAACCGGATGCCGTACCCAAAACGCACAACGAAAAAGTGGCGATAATCGGCGCAGGACCAGCAGGACTGAGCACTGCGTACGAACTCGCAAAGCTCGGCTATCCCGTCACAGTTTTTGAGCGTATGCCTGAACCTGGCGGCATGATGCGATACGGTATTCCAGACTACCGTCTGCAAAAATATGTTGTGGCCAACGAAATAGCTTACATCCAAGACCTAGGCGTGGAAATCAAAACAGGTGTAGAATTCGGCAAAGACATAGAGATCGACACTCTACGAAACGAGGGCTACAAAGCGATATTCATAGCGAACGGAACGCAACTGAGCACAAAACTAGGGGTACCCGGCGAAGATCTAGAAGGTGTCTTTCCTGCGGTTGAGTTTTTAAGAGATGTATCTCTAGGAAAAACTGTTGATGTAGGCGAAAAAGTTGCAGTCATTGGAGGAGGCAACAGCGCCATTGATGCCGCTTGCACGTCGCTGAGGTTTGGAGCAAAAGAGGTCACCGTTCTCTACCGTCGCTCGCGGAACGAAATGCCCGCGCTTCCCCACGAAGTTGAAGCTGCCGAAAAAGAAGGAGTTAAAATCTGTTTTCTAGTTGCACCCAAACAAATTATTGGTGAAGAAGGCAGGGTCAAGCTTATAGAATGTTTGAGGATGAAATTGGGAGAGCCCGATGCAAGCGGCAGAAGGCGCCCAGTGCCCATACAAAGAACTGAGCACACTTATGGGGTTGACACAGTAATTCCGGCAATCGGTCAAATGCCAGAAACTTCGTGCCTACCTTCAATTCTTTTGGATGAGCGTGCACGTGCAATTTCGGTTGATCAATTGACGCTGGAAACCAAGATTCCAGGGATTTTTGCGGGAGGCGACGTAGTTACTCGTCCCGCAAGTGTGATCGAGGCTGTGGGTGCAGGGAAACGAGCAGCGGTGTCGATCGACCGTTATTTGAACGGCGCGAATTTGAGGACTGGAAGAGAAGAGGAAATTGAGGAGACAACTTGGGTTAAAGATTGGGAAAAGATAACGAGAAAAAGCGAAAGATATACGGCTCCACACATAGACATAGGGAGACAGAAAGTAAGCTTTGAGAAAGCCGATGAACTTTTAACGAAGATCAAAGCAGTCGCCACGTTCGAAGCTCGGAGGTGTCTCGAATGCGGATTATGCACTGAATGTCTAGGAGGCGAGGAATTATGTGAAGCTGACAAAGCGGTGGTTGATGAAACTCTATGCATCGGTTGCAACGTCTGCGCGATAGTTTGTCCATTCGAAGCAGTAAAGAAGAATGAAACCGGGGTTGCACAAGTCAATGAAGATCTGTGTAAAGGCTGTGGCACCTGTAGCGCAAGTTGTCCTGAACGGGCGATTGGCATGCAACGATTTACAGATTCTCTAATTCTAACTAATGTTGCCGCTACTTTGGGAGAGCCCACATGATGTTTAGACCTAAAATTGTTGGTTTTTTATGTAACTGGAGTTTGCCACAAGAAGTGAATACTACCGGCACTGGCATAATACAGGGTTACCCGAAAATACGTATTGTACGAGTAATGTGTATTGGAAGAATTGACCCAGTTATCGTGCTGGAAACCTTTGTCAAAGGTGCAGACGGAGTTTTGGTAATTGGTTGTCACCCGCCGGATTGTCACTACATCGAAGGGAACCTTCAAGCAGAACGGAAAATTAAGATGCTAAAGAAACTCATTTCGCGAACTGGTCTTGAACCAGAGCGCCTTCGACTAGACTGGGCTTACGCATCCGAAACTGAACTCTTCGCAACGATCATCGACGATTTCAGAACTCAAGTTGCCGTGCTAGGGCCGTCTCCTTTGGCCGGAAAAAAACCAGACGAAAACGTATTGGCTGGAATAATGGCAGCCAAAGCAGTGACGGGAGACTCTAGGCTACGAACCTTGGTGGGCAGAGAGAAGGAACTGATCGAAGAAGGAAATGTATACAATGAGAAGGTGGAGCAGGAGGAGTTTGACGAAGTGATGAATGAAAGTATTGACGAAGAGTATGTACGAAGCAGAATCCGTCTTCTAGTCAAGGATAGACCTATGTCAGTTGAAGGATTAGCTAGGCATTTGGGCTTAGACCCGAAAAAGGTGTTGCGTCACATCGTTGTTTTGAGGCATAGGGGTTTGGTTGCACTGGATAAAATCGAGAGAGAGGACCCCCTATATATAGCGTTGGAGGTAACCTGATGAAAGATAAGGTGGGCGCAGTACTCGTCGTAGGCGGCGGAATTGCCGGAATACAGGCTTCGCTTGATCTAGCTAACTCAGGATTCAGAGTGTATCTGCTGGATGAGTCACCCAGTATAGGCGGCACTATGACGCAACTTGACAAAACCTTTCCAACAAATGATTGTGCAATGTGCATTCTTGCGCCGAAATTGGTTATGGCTGGAAGGCATCCCAACATTGAATTGATCATGGGCGCAGAAATAAAGAGTGTCGAAGGTGAAGAAGGCCATTTCCAAGTTGCGTTGGTAAGGAAACCGAGGTACATTGATGAAGAAAAGTGCACAGGCTGCGGTGTGTGTGCTCGAAAATGTCCTATTGAAGGAATAGACGAATTCAATGAAGGCCTAGGCGAAAGAACTGCGATCTACGTTAAGTATCCGCAGGCGGTTCCCCTAGTTTATGCCATTGACAGAGACAAATGCATCGGTTGCGGCACCTGCCAAGAAGTCTGTAAGGCAGGCGCGGTCAAATACGACGAAAAGGAAAAGAGGATTGCATTACATGTTGGTTCGATTATTCTGTCACCAGGTTTCGAGGAGTTTGATCCAAAGCTTAAAGGGGAGTACGGCTATGGTAGGTACTCAAATGTGGTTTCGAGCATCGAATTTGAGCGTATTCTAAGTGCTTCGGGACCGTATGGTGGAATTGTTTTACGCCCTTCTGATGGTAAGGTTCCAAGGAAGATAGCCTTCATCCAATGTGTAGGTTCACGTGACGCTAAGATCGGGAATAATTACTGCTCTTCAGCCTGCTGCATGTATGCCATTAAGGAGGCAATCATAGCCAAGGAGCATAACCCAGATCTTCAGTGCACTATTTTCTTTATGGATGTGCGCGCCTACGGGAAGGAGTTTGATGCTTACTACAATAGAGCAGAAGAAGAATACGGAGTGAAATTCGTTAGATCTCGAGTACCCCAGATAGGAGAGGTTCTAGAATCGCAAAACCTCTTGGTGAAGTATGTTGAAGATGAAAACCCTGCGACAGAAGAGTTCAACCTCGTAGTGTTATCGGTTGGAATGCGACCACCCAAACACGCGGAGGAATTGGCCAAGACGCTCGACATCAAATTGAATAAGTACAACTTCTGTTCCTCCGAAACGTTCTCACCGTTGGAGACATCTAGACCTGGAATATACGTTTGCGGAGCATTTTCCTCGCCAAAAGACATTCCCGAGAGCGTGGCACAGGCAAGTGGAGCTGCGGCGAAAGCGGCCAGCTCGATTTCTTCGGCGAGGGAGATGCTCACAACCGTGAAAGAGTATCCACCTGAGCGGGATGTATCTGGTGAGGAGCCCCGTATTGGAGTTTTCGTCTGCCATTGCGGCATAAATATTGGTGGAGTTGTCAATGTGCCAGAAGTTGTGGAGTATGTTAAGACACTGCCAAATGTTGCTTACGCGGAGCATAATTTGTACACTTGCTCAGAGGACACGCAAAAAAGGATACATGAGATAATAAAGGAGCACAACTTGAATCGGGTAGTCGTAGCTTCGTGCACCCCAAGAACTCATGAACCACTTTTCAGAGAAACCGTTCGAGAAGCTGGGCTCAACATTTACCTCTTCGAGATGGCAAACATTCGTGACCAATGTAGCTGGGTTCACATGCACGAACATGAAGAAGCAACCGAAAAAGCAAAGGATCTCGTTAGATCCATCGTCGCCAAAACCCGCTTGTTAAAGCCTCTCAAAAAACCCATGATAGATGTTACGCCCATTGGATTAGTTATTGGTGGCGGCTTGTCTGGGATGACCGCTGCCTTGGAATTGGCAAAACAAGACTTCGAGGCTCATTTGGTGGAGAAAGAGAAGGAACTCGGAGGACATTTACGCCACATCCACTATCTTCTCGGGTCTGAAGATCCGCAAGAGCGGCTGGGATCGATAATTAAAGAAGTCACCGAAAACGAGAAGATTCATGTTCATCTAAATTCTGAGCTTTCCGATGTTGAGGGATACGTTGGAAACTTCAAGACGACCTTGAACAATGATGGAGAGAAGAAGGAGATCAAACACGGCGTCGTGATAGTGGCCACTGGAGCCATGGAATATAATCCCAACGAATATCTCTATGGCGTCGACGAAAGAGTGGTAACTCAACGTGAATTAGAGGAGAGGCTAACTAATGGAGGGTTTAACGCTAAGACGGTGGTGATGATCCAGTGTGTAGGATCCAGAAACGGGGAACATCCCTACTGCTCGCGAATATGCTGTTCTCAAGCCGTAAAGAACGCTTTAAAGATTAAGGAATTAAGCCCTGAAACAGATGTCTACGTTCTTTACAAGGACATGAGAACCTATGGATTCTTGGAAGACTACTATCGTGAAGCAGCAAGCAAGGGAGTTTTGTTCATAAACTATGACGACGAAAACAGGCCTAGGCTTGTCCAAGAAAATGGGAAGCTCAAATTGACAGTGTGGGAACCAGTCATAAAGACATGGACTCCCATCGAGCCGGATCTCTTGGCGCTGAGTGTAGCCACCCTTCCAAATCCAGACAACGAACATATAGCAAAAATGTTGAAAGTTCCCCTCAGCAAAGATAAATTCTTCTTGGAGGCTCACATGAAGCTTCGTCCTGTTGACTTCGCAACGGAGGGCATATTCCTTTGCGGGTTAGCTCATTGGCCTAAATCCATCGAAGAGAGCATCTCGCAGGCATGTGCAGCCGCGGCTAGAGCAGCCACAATTTTATCAAAGGAGGCATTGGAAGTCGAGGGAGCCATAGCAAACGTTAACGAAGATTTCTGTAGCGGCTGTAAAATCTGCGAGTCTGTTTGCGCTTACAACGCTATCGAAATGAAAGAAGTGGATGGAAAGCCAAGGGCGCACGTTCTTGAGGCTCTATGTAAGGGTTGTGGTGTCTGCGGGTCCTCTTGCCCCACAGGAGCAATATCCATGCTTAACTTCACGGACGACCAAATTTTAGCCCAAGTTAGGGCAGCGTTAAAGGAGGAAACAAAATATGACTAAATCTGAATTTGAACCAAAAATTGTGGGTTTCCTTTGCAACTGGTGCTCCTACGCTGGTGCCGACCTAGCTGGTGTCAGCCGAATTCAATATCCCCCCACCCTCAGAATCGTGAGGGTGATGTGCAGTGGGAGGGTTGACCCAGTTTTCATCCTCGAAGCCTTCAGAAGCGGAGCAGACGGAGTTCTCGTCGCTGGGTGCCACCCCGGCGACTGCCACTACCTCTCGGGAAATTACAAATTGCAAAGGAGAGTTTCCATGTTGAAAAAGGTTTTAGAACAGTTTGGTCTAGAGCCTGAGCGTCTGAGACTGGAGTGGGTCTCCGCCTCTGAAGGAGACCGATTTGCAACGGTTATAAAGGACATGACAGAGAAAGTGAAAAAGCTCGGCCCAAGTCCGTTGAATAATGGAGGTTAGTTCGTTGTCAGAAAACAAAGAAACTCAAGAAAAAGAGAGTGGACAGAAAATGGTGCTTAAAGCAAGCGATATAGATCCAAAATTCAAATATGAAATCAGTAAGATTCCTGGTTCCGAAAAGGTCATGCTGTGTTTTCAATGCGGCACCTGCACAGCTGACTGCCCAATAGCGCGATTCGACGACTTTTACAGACCCAGAAAACTTATACGAATGGCGCAGTTGGGATTGAAAGACAAGCTTCTTTCAGACGATGTCATCTGGCTTTGCTCTACCTGCTTCACGTGCATAGATCATTGTCCGCAAGATGTGGGAATCGCCAGCATTGTAAGGGCTCTCCGAAACCTATCTGTGAAAGAGAGAGACATGCCTGTCGCCTATAAGGAGCTAGCTTCTAACATCCGCAAAACAGGCTACGCATATATTATTTCAGGAATGAGACTCAAAAAAAGAGAATCAGAAGGACTGCCTTCCCTACCAAAAGCTGACTTGAAAAACATCGCGAAACTCTTCGGCACGACGGGTCTCTCTAAGATGCTTGAAAAGGTGGAAACCTAAAATGCCCGAGTTAAACTATCTTATCTTTCTGGGATGCGTCATTCCCTATAGAATCTCTAGCTACGAGATCTCCACTAGAAAAGTTCTCGATAAACTCGGCGTAGAATTGGTGGAGATGCCCGAGTTCAACTGCTGCGGATTTCCACTGGATCCAATAAACCATGACATGATGCTCACCCTAGCTGCGCAAAACCTCTGTTTGGCAGAGCAACAAAACTTAAACATAATGACCTTATGCAACGGATGTTTCGGTACTCTAAACCATGTGAATAAGGAGCTCAAGGAAGACAAAAAACTAAGAGAAAAAGTCAATGTGTACTTGAAGGAGATCGGCATGGAATTCGAGGGAACAACAAAGGTTAAACATCTCATCCATGTGCTTGCAGAAAACATCGGGGTTGAAAGAATAAAGGATGCCGTTCAGAACCCACTAAATCCGCTCCGCGTGGCACAACACAGTGGATGTCACATTATTCGTCCAGCAAAGTACGTAGGATCCGATGACCCAGAAAACCCCACAGTTCTTAAAAAACTAATTAACGTAACCGGTGCGGAATGCTTGAACTATTTAGATGAAATGGAGTGTTGTGGCGCTCCGATAATTGGCGTGAACGAGAAACTCCCTCTCCAGTTGGCTAGGGAAAAACTTGACCACATTAGAGCTGTTGGCGCCCAAGCTTTGATAACGGTTTGTCCTTTCTGCCACATGATGTATGACCTAAACCAACCTAGAATAGAGAAAACTTTCAACGAGAAGTTTGGCATCCCGGTTCTTCATTATACCCAACTGTTGGGTTTAGCTATGGGCTTCAGCCCAGAAGAACTAGCTTTCAAACAGCTTAGGGTGAATGCATCTGAAATCGTAACCAAATAATCGCGTAGAGGTAAAAAAAAAGGGATCAGAAATGGAAAAAACGGGAAAACTAAAATTTGCTTTCTATTGGGCTGCTAGTTGCGGAGGTTGCGAGATCACAGTCCTTGACGTAAACGAGAAAATTCTTGACGTATTGGCGCTAGCTGATATCGTCTTCTGGCCGGTGGCTATTGACATTAAATACAAGGCTGTGAAGGCGTTTCCAGATAAATCCATTGATGTCTGCTTCTTCAACGGTGCAATTAGAACAGAAGAACAGGAACACATGGCTAAGCTCCTGAGAAAGAAATCCAAAGTCTTGATAGCCTTCGGCTCATGTGCTTATCAGGGTGGCATTCCCGGTCTCGCAAACGTTGCAGATAAAAAAGAGGTCTTTGAAAGAGCATACCTTCAGTCCCCCTCCACACATAACCCCAATTGCGTAACCCCCAAGACTTCTTTCAAGGTTCCAGAAGGAGAGTTGAAGTTGCCAGAATTTTTTGACACAGTGAAAACTCTTGATCAAACTGTAGCAGTAGATTACTACCTGCCCGGATGCCCACCAGTATCTGATCAGGTAGCTAAAGCAGTTGAAGCAATCGCCAAAAACGAGTTGCCTCCTAAAGGTTCGGTTCTGGCTCCTGAGAAGTCGGTCTGCGATGAATGTCCTAGAAAAAAAGAGGATAAAAAAATTTCCAAGATATACAGAGTCTATGAGATTACTCCAGACCCAGAAAAGTGTCTCCTAGAACAAGGAATAATTTGCATAGGACCTGCAACCCGTGGAGGATGCGGAGCAAAGTGTATCAACGCAAATATGCCTTGCACAGGATGCGGAGGACCTTGCCCAAACGAGATGGAGCAGGGAGCAGCGATGATGAGTGCCCTATTATCGATTCTCGGAGTTAGTGGAGAAAAAGAGCTAGAGTACGACGCGGAAAAGCTGGCAGATCAGATTAGGGATCCTTTGGGAACTTTTTACAAGTATTCGCTGCCAGCTTCTCTTCTCAGAAGGAGGATTATGAAAAAATGAAAACGATAACCATAGATCCTATAACAAGGCTGGAAGGTCACGGAAAAATATCGATATTTCTGAATGAGGAGG
>JAPUUO010000050.1 GCA_026967815.1 Candidatus Bathyarchaeota archaeon
TCTCGTAATACCGTGAAGGAAAGTAATTAGCATGTGTGAAAGAACGCAGACAATTAATAAGCACTCGTTATCGCCTGTCAAAGTTGCGGATGTAATGATTAAGGCAGTAATAGCTGTTGCTTCAGACGTGACAGTCAAGCAAGCCGTAAGCCTCATGAACAAGTACGAGATCGGATGCCTAGTTGTATTAACCAAAGGCAAAGTAGACGGAATAGTCACAGAACGAGATATACTGACACGAGTCATAGGCAACAGCAGAGATGTAGACAAAACAGCAATCAAGGAAATTATGTCAAGGCCAATCTGGGTTGCCAATCCAACTACTGAACTGGAAACCGCGCTTCGAAACATGTTAAAACAGAAAATTAAGAAGCTTCCAGTGGTGCAAGATGGTAAACTCGTAGGACTCGTGACTCTTACGGATATCGCACGTCTTCAACCTACGCTTCTGAACAAATTCAAGAGACTTCTAGTGAAAGAAGAGACACCCAAGCGTATCCAAAGAGTAGTAGAACACTATATATCTTGAAGAGAAAGGGTGCACAGGCTGTGCGTGTAGGAAACATCAAATGGCTTGTGACAACAGTTCAGCTATGTCCATGACTTGAATTTTTCCCTCTAGGCCCGTTGTTTTGACAGCATCTTCGAAGGTCAAGAGACAAAAGGGACAAGCAGTTGCCAGAACTTCAGCTCCTGCCTCAGCTGCATCTTTGACACGGGTCTCTGCAAGACGTTCACCTGGAATGTCAACCCACATCCGACCTCCGCCTCCTTCACAGCAGAGGCTTCGCTCTCGAGAACGGTCGAATTCCACAAGCTTCACGCCTGGAACGCTTTCTAAGACTCCTCTAGGTTCGTTGTAAACGTCGTTTTGTTTGCCCAAGAAGCAAGGATCGTGATAAATGACTGTTTTGTTCAGTTCCCTTGAAAATGCAATTTTATCTTTGTCGATTGCGTCTGCGAGCAGCTGCGTGTGATGCAAAACCTCGAAGCTAGTCTGTCCGTACCTGTTTTTAAAAGAATGATATGAATGGGGACAGCTTGTAACAACCTGTTTTATGTTGTACTTGTTGAGGACCTTCGTGTTCTCTTCGACGAGAAACTCAAACAGACCTTTCTCGCCCATGCCATAGACCTCGTTTCCACAACAGTTCTCCTCGTTTCCCAGAGTTCCAAAGTTGATTCCGGCCTTTTCGAAGCATTTCACCAAGCTCCTTGCCACTTCTTGAATTCGAGGGTCATAGGCGGGTGTGCAACCCACAAAATAGAGGATGTCTACGCCCTGTGACACATGTTTGATGTTCAGACCTTCTGCCCACTCTGACCTTTTGCTTCTTATTCTTCCCCAAGGATTGCCATTTTTGAAAACCTCTTCAAGGGCGTCTCGGAGGGTTGGGGCAATTTGACCTTTTTCTACGACGAGGCTTCGAATATCGATCAGAAAATCATATGGAACTATTTCTTTTGGACATCGAATGCCACAAGTGGCACAGGTCGTGCAGCTCCATAACTCGTCTTGAGGATGTATGCTAATCTTGCCACTTGAAGAAACTTCACGCATATACCTTCTAATGTTCAGATTGGCTTTTCTAGCCACTGGGCAGCTTCCAGTGCACATCCCACATTGAATACATTCAAGCAATTTATGTTTCTGAACGAGTTCTTGCGCGTTCATGTTCCACGTCTCGTTTATGATAGAAGGAAACAATGAAGCACAAGATTTTTTAAGCGTTTTGCCTCTGTGTAACAATTCCAATGAATAATCTAAAACGGAAGATTGACAAAATGGAAAACAATCCGCCAAGAGTCGGGATTTTTGTCTGTGAGTGTGGCGGGAACATAGGTGATGTAGTAGACGTAAAGGCTGTTCTCGAAGCAGTTAAAACTTGGGAAGGAGTTATTGTCGCCAAATATAACAAATACCTTTGTTCCAGACCCGCCCAAGACGTAATAATCAACGCTATCAAAAAAAAGAACTTGAGCCGAGTCGTAGTCGCCAGCTGCACACCAAGAATGCACCTCCCCACCTTTCAAAGCGTCCTAGAACGGGCTGGGTTAAACCCGTACATGCTAGAGTTCGTAAACATCAGAGAGCAAGCCTCTTGGATCCACGGTCCAAAGCCATCCGAAGAAGCCACAAAAAAGGCTATAAGCCTGATTAAAGGCGGCTACGAACGAAGCTTGGAACTTGAACCCTTGGAGAGTATAAGCGAAAAGAGTTCAAGGGAAATTCTCATCATAGGCGGAGGAATAGCCGGTATCACTACTGCCTTAGAACTCGGCTATCTGGGTCACAAAGTTCACGTTGTGGAAAAGAAACCAAGCATAGGCGGCAACATGGCAAAACTAACCAAAGTTTTTCCAACCCTAGACTGCGCCCAGTGCATCCTTACACCGAGAATGGCAGAAATAGGAAGAAACCCAAACGTGAATCTTCATACTTACGCTGAGGTGCAAGACGTCAGTGGACGACCAGGCAACTACACAGTAAATGTCTTCATGAAACCTAGAGGCGTAGACACTGAGAAATGCAGAAGCTGCGGCGTGTGCGCCAAGGTCTGCCCAGTAACTGTGACCGATGAATATAACGAAGGCTTATCCGAAAGAACGGCAGCCTACATAGAATTTCCGCAGGCAGTACCTTCCACTTATACGATAGATTTTGACGCTTGCACGAAGTGTGGAAAATGTGAGCAGATGTGTCCATCCAAAGCAATAAACTTGGAAGACAAAGGGAAAACCGTTGAGCGAAACGTGGGCGCCATAATTATGGCTACCGGCTACCAGCTTTATGATGCCAACATGCTCAAGAATTATGGATATGGCATTTACAAAGACGTAATCACCATGATGGACTTGGAAAGACTAACTTCTGCCTCCGGACCCACAGAAGGCTTCATCAAAAGGGCTGATGGAAGCGACGTTAGAAAAATGGCGATTATCCTCTGCGCAGGTTCAAGGGACAAAAACTACATTCCCTACTGCAGCCGCATATGCTGCATGTACTCTTTGAAGCAGGCCTTCGTTCTTAAGAAGATGCTTGGAATCGACGTTTACATTTATTACACGGACATACGGGCTACTGGCAAGGGATACGAAGAGCTCTATTGGCGAGACGAAGAAGCCGGAGTTGTCTTCATACGGGGCAAAGTAGCCGAGATTTGGAAGAAAAACAACGACAAGCTAGTTGTGCTAGCGGAAGATACTTTAATGGGCGAAGTTAGGGAAGATGAATTCGATCTGGTTGCTCTGGCTACACCTATGGTTCCACCTTCTGGACTCAAAGAGCTTGCTGGCAAGATGAGACTTTCATTGGGCGAAGATGGCTTCATACAAGAGAAGCATCCAAAGCTTGACCCTGTAGATTCTCTAGTAACTGGAGTTTTCGCTTGTGGATGTGCCCTAAGCCCAAAAGATGTTCGCGACACAGTTTCTGATGCTTTAGGGGCTGCTGCCAAGGCTTCGCTTTTCCTCAAGGGAGAATACATCACCACAAGCCCGGAAAAAGCCTTTGTGATTGAAGACTTGTGCGACGGTTCAGGTCTCTGCGTTCCAGTATGTCCAGTCAACGCTATTATCATGGAAGAGGGAAAAGCCAAGATTAATCCATTTGTTTGTATTGGTTGTGGGGCATGTATTCCTGTTTGTCCGAGAGAAGCTATAGACTTCAAGAATTCAACAAATAGGCAGATTATTGCTAGCCTTAGAGGCATACTAATGGACAAAGAGCCCAACGAAGTTAGAATTGTTGCTTTTGTGGACAAGAGTGTTGGATATACCGGCATGGACTTTTTGGGACTTGACCGTGTCAACTATCCTGAGAGCATTCGTATAGTAGCGGTTCCCTCCACAGCTATCATAGGTTTGAAGCATCTTCTTTCAGCCTTTGCTTTCGGAGCAGATGGAGTATTAGTTATTGAGGGACAGGAGGACATAGATGAACATTTCACCAAGAAGAGAATGATTGAGATGCGTCGTTCTCTCGAAGATGCTGGAATAAAAAGCATGAGGGTTCGCTACAGTTATGTGCCTCTACCCGTTTACAAAAAAGCCGCAGAGCTGTTCACTATGTTTGCAGAAAGAATTAAAAAATTCGGGCCCCTCACTATAGAAAAACGTAAAGCAGTTAAAGAGACGTTAGGCATCTGAGGAGAAAGAAGAGTTATGGACATAATTGTCTGTGTAAAGTATGTTCCTGAAACCGCAGAAGCAGAAATAAAAATTGATAGCACGGGAAAAGCCATAGAAAAGACAGGTTTGGTTTTTGACATCAACGAATGGGATGATTACGCTCTAGAGGAAGCCGTGCTCCTAAAAGAGAAGTTGGGTGGCACAGTTACTGCCATAACAATAGGTTCTGAAGATTCGGACGCCGTCTTGAGAAAATGTTTAGCCCGAGGAGCAGACGACGCCATAAGGCTTACAGACCCGCAGTTTGAAGGTTCCGACGGTTACGCTATCGCTAAAATTCTATCTAAAGTCATCAAAAATCTGCCTTTCAGCCTGATATTGACTGGAGCACAAGCAAGCGACGATGGCTACGCAACAGTGGGCCCGATACTTGCAACGCTTCTTGGAATTCCTCACGCCACTATGGTTAAGAAAATCGAATTGGATGATGGAGTTGCCAAAGTCAACCGGGAATTAGAGGGCGGATTGGAAGAGATTGCTGAGATAACGTTGCCCGCTGTGCTTGCGGTTCAAACGGGAATCAATGAGCCTCGTTACGTTTCTATTATGGGAACAAGAAAAGCCATGAAGAAAGAAATAAAGATCCTTGGTCTAGCTGACGTCGGCTTGAGCGAAAACGAAGTCGGCGAGACAGGTTCATGGATAAAAACGGAAAAGATGTATGTGCCACCCGTAGAGAAACAGGCAGAGTTCTTGAACGGAAGCCCGGAAGAAATTGCTGCGAAGATTGCAGAAATTCTCAAGACTAAGGGGTTGATCTAGATGACAGAAATCTTCGTTTTGACCGAGCATAGGCAAGGACAGATCAGAGACATAACTTTCGAAATGCTGAGTAAAGGAAGGGAATTGGCTGGAAAAACAAACACAGAGCTGACAGCCGTGCTCTTGGGAAAAGAGGTTAAGAACCATGCTAAAACCCTTCAGGACTACGCGAAAAGAGTTCTGCTGGTTGAAGACACCCAGTTGGAGAACTTTAACTCAGACGCTTATCAAAAAGTGTTATCCAGTTTAATCAAGGAACACAAGCCGCTGCTTACCTTGATGGGACACACATCTTTCGGTGTGGAGCTAGCTCCAAGCCTTGCTGTCTCATTGGATACGCCTTTGGCAACAGATTGCATAGACTTAGAATTCGAAGGTGAAACGTTAACTGTGATCCGTCAGATGTACGGTGGCAAGGTAAACGTCAAAGCAGTGCTTCGAAAAGCGGAAAGTTACATTGTGACCGTCCGTCAAGCAACCTTTCCAGTTGAAAAGGAGGCACCTATGAACGGAGAAATTGTTGAAGTACCTTCTCCTCTCTCTGAGGAAATAGCGAAAAAACGATTCGTGAAGTATGTTTTGCCGCCTCCTGGCGGTGTTGACATAACAGCCGCAGAAGTACTCATAGGAATTGGAAGAGGGATAAAGGACGGCAGCAACATTCCCCCTGTAGAAGAGTTGGCGAAAACCCTCGGGGGTGCCTTGGCATGTTCACGTCCCATCGTGGATAAGGGATGGCTTCCCAACGGTTGTCAGGTGGGCTCTTCTGGAAAGACTGTTAAGCCAAAGTTTTACTTAGCCCTGGGAATAAGCGGTGCCTTCCAGCATGTACTAGGAATGAAAAGTTCTGACGTAATTATCGCAGTAAACAAAGACCCAAAGGCACCCATCTTTGGCGTAGCCGACTACGCAGTTGTGGAAGACCTCTTCAAAATAGTTCCGCCTTTGAAAAGCAAAATAGAAGAACTGAAAAGGTAGTAGACACAAATCTGCTTGGAAAAAGGAGGAGAAAACAAGTGCATTTTGAATTAACTGAAGAGCAGAAGTACATTAAAGCTGCTGCCCGAGAATTTGCCGAGGGTGAATTTCAACCTGAAGTAGCAAGGGAGTTTGACCAGAAACACGAGTTTCCAAGGGCTATCTACAAGAAAGCGGCCAAGTTGGGTTTCATTGGTTGCTATTTCGATGAGAAATATAGCGGTCAAGGTTTAGGTCTTCTTGAAAACGTGTTGATGGAAGAAGAGTTCTGCCGGGTTGACTCCACGCTTGGATCAGCCATGTTTGCTGGGCTCTTCGGTAGCGACCTGATACTGAAATACGGCACTGAAGCGCAGAAGATAGAATATCTGCCGAAATCGGCGCAGGGTGAATGGGTTTCCGCAGGAGCGTTTACTGAGCCGGCTCATGGAAGCGACGTCACCGTCATGGACACTGTCGCTATGCGGGATGGAGACGAATATGTAATCAACGGCGCAAAAACTATGATAACCAATGCTCCTATTGCCGACTACGCCGTTGTGCTTTGCCAGACAGATCCTGAAGCCAGACACAAGGGTCAAAGTCTCTTCATAGTCAAAAAGGGCGCATCAGGATTTGACAGCAATGAACTCACTGGGAAGATGGGAATTAGGGCTTCGCTGTTAGGAGAGTACTCTTTCAGTGACGTACGTGTCCCCAAGGAGGCGTTGCTAGGTGAGGAGAACAAGGGTTTCTATCATTTCATGGAGTTCATAGATGTCGGGCGCATTAACGTGGCAGCTCAGTCAGTGGGTATGGCTCAGGGGGCACTTGAGCGTGCATTGAAGTATGCCAAGCAGAGGGAGCAGTTTGGACGGCCCCTCGCTGATTTTCAGGTGATTCAGCATAAACTGGCTGATATGGCATTGGACATCGAGTCTGCGAGGCTGCTGACGTACAAAGCGGCGTGGCATGTGGATCAAGGAAAGATCATTCCCAAGTGGGCTTGTATGGCGAAGACCTTGGCCACGACAAATGCTATGAGAGTGATAAGTGAGGCTATGCAGATCTTTGGGGGCTATGGCTACTTGGCTGACTATGATATTGAACGGTATTATCGTGACATTCGAATCTCAGCAATCTACGAAGGCACCACAGAGATTCAGAAAAACGTGGTTGCAAGAATCCTCCTACGCGAATAACCGAGCCAAAGTTCAGATCAGACGTGTTGAAAGTATCCCAATCTCTTCCAATTGCATGTATTCTAAGATTCATGTCAACAATATGAAAAAGTGTTGGTGAAGCGAGATGGAGCAGAACAACATTGAAGTAATGGCTATAAATCCTGGCAATATTTTTGATCGACTCAGGTTGTGCTGGGGTCACCTTGACGATTGGAAAAATCTAAAAATTGTGCAGAAAAGCAAAGAATGGTTAGACGAAACTGCTGCTCTTTTCAAACCAACAACATTCACCGCATATGAAGATGGAGTACCAGTAGGCATGATAGAATTTCTCCCGCAGAAATCGTTGAGAAAACTTGGATTGTGCCCTTGTAGAGTTGACCCAGAAAGCAAGGAGACGCCAGAACGATATAGTCTGGGAGAGGAGTTTGAAAACTATCTGTTCATATCGTGCTTATTGGTGAGTAAAGAAAACCAACGCAAGGGCATCGGAAGAACTCTTCTAACCCATCTTCTCGAGAGTGAAGTAATCAAGGATTTCAACGGTGTATTAGTATATGTCACAAAAAGAGATGAAACATGGGATAAACACATTCATTGGCCTGCAGGACCTAAAGAGTTCTATCTCAAAATGGGATTTGTCGTCGAGAAGACACTGGATGATCCAGCAGGGTATCTATTGTGTTATGGAAAAAGAAGCGTGTGACTTCAAATGAGTGCCAGACAGGTATCGAGAAGGATCTTTCAGAAAGCCGCCATGGAGGCTGCAAATGCTCCCGAAGTTGAGTGTAAACCGCTAAGAGCCAATGTCTACGTGGAAAATCAAAGAAGTTTGGTTGCGTTGGTTCGAACCGATGACCGAGAGCGTGGAATAGCCGAGGCGTTACGTCTAATTGGTGGAATAGTGCCTGCGATAGAAAATCTTGAAGAAGGACACGTTTTGGTCAAGCCTAACTGTAATAGCCACGATCCTTTTCCCGCAAGTACTCATCCTGACACAGTAAAGTTTGTTGTCAAACTGCTAATCGAGGCGGGGTTGCAGAGAGAGCAGATTGTCATAGGGGACATGTCTGGACCCGCATGGCTTCCAACCGAAGTTACTATGAAGAAGAATGGCATTCTCGATGTTGCTAGGGAATTCGGAGTGGGAGTGGTGTTTTTTGAAATCGAAGAATGGGTGTGGGTGAAGCCGAAAGAAGCTTCCTCGTGGTCTGAAGGGTTTAGAATTGCAAAGAAGGTTTACGACGCTTCAAGGATTATCTCGCTTCCATGCCTGAAGACACATCAGTTTGGCGGAATATTTACCCTCAGCCTTAAGAACAGCGTAGGGTTGATGAACCCAGCAGATAGAACAATTCTTCACAAGAAGCCAGGATATCGTATAGCCGAAATAAACCTTGCCTACACGACAGATTTGATAGTGCTAGATGGATTGGAATGTTTTGTTTCTGGAGGGCCTGCACACGGGAAACAGATGACTTCTGGCGTTGTAGTTGCTGGGAGCGACAGGGTGGCTGTAGATACAGTAGGCGTTGCGATTTTGAAATTCCACAAGGCAGAAGGCATTGCTGATGTCAAGGTGAAAGATCATGAACAGCTGAAAAGAGCAGCGGAAATTGGTGTAGGGCGTATAGATGGTAACATGATTGCCTTGAAGCCATCTAATCTGACCAACGACGGAAAATTCGATGACATAGTGACATTCGTTAAGCATCAACTTTGAGTTTATGTAGGCATGACTATTTCCCGACAAAAGCATTATTCGGCGATCACAAAATACAAACGCGCGCGCGAAATAATTGGCGCAGAGAAGTTCAGGTGGAAAAGTAGTTGACAGATAATCTTTGAACAATCACAGTTGAAAAGAACTCTCCTATTCACATTTCCTCTTTTTTGTTTCCACTCAGAATGTGCCTTCATGACTTTAGAATACCTCGACCAAATTCAGTAATAGGGCGCACGTGCAGCCAAAGTTCAAAGAACGTTTAGTTGCAGTAAGTTGCCCCTGATTTCCAGTGCGCCCCATTACCAAAACTCTTATTTTGAAGGGGCTAGATATTTAAGTTTATGTTGCTGTGGTGCCACAGTCACACGCGCTCGCCTGCTCAGATGAGTGGTTTAAACTTTTCACATGAAGACTGTTCTGGGTCTACATACATCTTCTCTTGGTGACACCAGTACTTGTCCTCTAGGACGAAGTAGTCGGAAAATACGCAGTTTTTACATTTAGACATTGAATCAGGGGCATATCAAAGTATAACCTTTGCGGATAAATGTCTTGCCCCAAAAATAACGAAAAGGTTTTGTTTTATGTTTATTTGCGTCACTTGATATTCGTATGCTGCTCGCCGAAGAGTCTAGGCTTTTCGAATCTCGATTTT
>JAPUUO010000051.1 GCA_026967815.1 Candidatus Bathyarchaeota archaeon
CTTCAGATCCAGACGCAAAGGTGCGCCAATCATGTCCTTTGAAAGCGCTGAATTGACAATGAGTAAGGTGAATCACAGGTTTATCTCCGCGGGCCAAGTTCTCCACACATTTCATTGTTTCCAAAGTTGTCACGTAATTGCCAGGCTTGCCAAGATTGTTGGTGTGAACATGAATCGTGTGTGGCATGTGAAGAAGCTCGTTAACCTTGCATAATCCTCGAATTATCTCTCGTGGAGTGATGTCAAAATTGGGAACGGTGTCATCAATGTTCCGCATGTTTCTGCCGAAGCCCCATGCTTCAAGGCCGCCGGGGTTAACCAGTTTTACAGCATATCCCTTCGTTGCTTTTATTGTCCATGCAACATAAGCGGCACATTCTTCAATCTTATCCTTTGCCAAACATTCGAGAACAAACCAGCTGTCGCCCAAAAGTGGATACGCGGCTTTGTCGATAATTGGCGTATCATTAAATTCTTCATGTGTGTGCCTGGCTTTGAGAGCAGGCATTGCAGGGTCAAGAACGGTTGTGTAACCCATTCTAGCGTAACGGTAGCCTGTAGTAAAAGTAGACGGTATAGATCGTCCAACGCCCGACCTTGTCTTTTCGGTTTTCACTTCCACATCTTTAAAGTGGTCCTCTGGACGTAGCATTCTGCCGGCGTTGACTTTGGCTCCAGCAATATGCGAATGAATGTCAACTCCACCGGCCATCACAATCATTCCAGAAGCATCAACAACCTTCACGTTGTTTCCTTCAACTTTCTCAACGATTTTCCCATCTTTTATGGCAATGTCCATTATTTCGCCGTCGATCTTATTGAGCGGGTCGTAAACAAATCCGTTTTTGATGAGAAGATACGACATTTTACGCCACCTCCGCTTTTTCCCTTCTGATCTCTTTCACTCCATCCAGAATTCTCTGCAGTATATCCACGTCCGAAAGACAATCGCTGGGCGGTTCTACAACCTTTTTCAATGGCAAGGGAACATGATCCATTCGATAAGCGGTTCCTTCTGCTTCTAGACCTACGAAAGCGCTTGGAAAAACAACGTCTGCCATTAACGAGGTGGCTGTATGCTCAGGGTCAATAACTATCAGAGGCTTCTTGACAAGATTTTCAGCCGCAGCTCTTGGAAAGTGAGCAACCGGATCAGAAGCTACAATTAGGCTGGCGTCTGATTCTCCGCGAGCAAGTATGTCCACAACAGAGGTTTCACCTGGATTGTATCTCGGATAACCACGTGAAAAATCAACGGCATAGGGATATCCCGTCTGCCATGTGTAAACAACGTTGGCGCCCGTAACGTTGAAGTGCCCGCGCATCGGCATGATTATAAACTTGGTGTAACGGTTCAAATCTCGAACAAGTGAAATGGCTGTGTCGATGTTGCGCAATTTACCAGCGCTCATCGTTAAGCCCAATCCAAAGAAGATAACTCCAAACTTGCAGCTCATCATAATATCGGCCAGTTCCTCGAGAGTTTCCACAGGTACTCCAGCAACCTTGTCCACGTCAATTTCTTCATCCCGAATAAGCGTACGAAGGGCTTCCAGAACCTCGTAATCTTTGTTTGGCTCAACTTTCAAGAAATAGTCAGCTATATCAGCAGTTCTGGTGCGGCGAACATCTACAACAATCATTTTCCTTTCTTTTCGAAACAGTGTTGGAGGTAACCCATGCTCAACTTCACTATGTAAGGGGGCTTTGCGCAAAGACGAGAGTTTCAATGCTCTCAGCAGGCGACGTCGCGATCTATAAGCGCTCAGATGTGCCAAGTAGCGATACCATGTACTCTCTTGGAATCTGCCCTGCGTAAAAGTTGTATAGCGTTCTATATGACGGGGATGAGCACTCCAAGGGTTGCTTCCCCAGTAAACAACGAGGTCGGCTCTATGTCTTACCTGGCCAAGTGTGCATGTGGAGTAGCCAACGTCTTGAATGCTAAGCACAGAGGGCCCATGACAAACCGTAGAAGTGTTGTCGATAACTCCACCTATTTCTTCTGCAAGTTCTAGTCCAACACGAATGGCTTCACAGCTCGTGCTGCTCCAACCATAAAGAATGGGATAGGCGGCATCGGCGAGGATTTCTGCGCTCTTTCTAACTGCTTCTTTGGTTGTAGTCTCCACTAGCTCACCGTTTTTTCGAACAAGTGGTTTCCTGAGACGATGCCCATTGTAATTTAAGAATTTAGACTCACCCATGCCACAGGCATTTCTAACTTTTACTATCTCATTGTTTTCCACATGGAGTTCTATGTCGTCGCAGAGTGAACCGCAAACAGGGCACGTTACGTTTGAGATTATAGTCATCTATCACTCCTTCTTGAAATGCTGTTTTAGCAGCTCAGGCAGACTCAAAACTGGTTCTGTCGGCGCTCGATCAACTTCCGCTGTGACACCCTTGAACGACGGCATACCTGTCCCATGTGTTTTGGAATTCATAATCAAGCTTACCCAAGGACCATATGGAACAAAAACAGCCCCGCGATGGGGCGCTCTGATGGATTTTACAGCTCTCAAAACAACTGAGCCATTTTCGGTGGCAATCTTAATGTTCTCATTTTCACTTATTCCTAAAAGTTTCATATCGTCAGGGTCCATTTCACAAACTGTCACGCTTTTCCAGTATTGTTCTGAAAGTTTCCCTTGTTCTTTACCTTGTCCTTGACGCAAAGTTCTTCCAGTTAACAATGTGACTTTCAAAGTGCACAGGGTCCTTGCATTTTTCAAACGGTGTGATGGCATTTCGAAAATTCTACATAACAAGACTCGAACTAATTAACGTTTATGTAAAACGTCTTGTGCGCGCCCCGAACCCTTCTTCAAGCATGGCGTGACTATTGTGGCTTCTATGCTAGTTCTTGACCCAAAATGATTGACACGGTATAATACTGAGGGAGCTGAAACCACATTGTGCAAGAAATTCTGCAAGAAGGCTGTTTTCAAACAGAAGGCAAGCAGTTAGGCCCAAAGTTCAGCCATGGATTCAAAATTTTCTAGTAGTTTCATTCCCTTTTCGGTGGTTCGATATAATCTTCTACGAACTCTCTTTTGTTTCATTACAAAAGGCTCTATGAAACCCTTACGAACTAATAGAGCTAAATATTCATTGATCTGAGCATAGCTCAGCTTAGCCTTGTACATTATGTGAGTTTTTATTTTGCCGTTTATTGCGGTCTTAAGTATTTCAACGATGATATCGTGGCGATCTCTGCGCTTGGTTACGTTTTCCATGGCGTCTGGGTGATTTTTATGCGTGGTTGCATTTTCCATGTGCACATTTCCTGTTATAGAAGAATCTTCTACTAAAATGTCATGTAATAAGGGTTGTCTAAAAATGACTCACGTTGCCGTAACTTCAGCGAAAGTTTTATATCAAATGTGAATCATTAATTCAACTATGCCCAAAGATAGAATGATTGAACTCCTCCGTGAACTGCTAAAAAATTCTAAAAGAAGCGACAGAGAACTGGCAAGAATTCTCGGAACATCGCAGCCAACAGTAACGAGGACGAGGGGAAAACTGGAGAGAAACGGATACATACTACAGTACACCGCTGTACCAGACTTGACAAAGGTTGGATATGAAATACTAGCTTTCACATTCATGAAAATAATTCCGCACGATGAAAAGAGTGATGAAGCCAAATTCACTGAAAAAACCCACAAGTGGACTTTGGAAAACCCAAAAATCATACTCTCAATGCATGGAGACGGACTGAACGGGAAAAATTGCACGATAATTTCTCTGCATAAAAACTTTACCGACTACTACACCTTCATAACGGAGTTCAAAGGAAAATGGTCCAGCAGCATGAGAGACGTGGAAACGTTCCTTGTCTCATTGAAAGCCAAGGCAGTTAAGCCATTTTCCTTTAGACGCCTAGAAATAATTTCCTAAAGTCTTCCCAAATTTTCTCAGTTCGGCAACAGGGTTCAGATGTTCATCTACTCCTAGGCCTACAACGGAATGCGACACCGAAAGCTGCTTATGAACCACAAAAAAGGCAGTGAATACTTTTCCCCTTCGTCTCCGCCCGCCTATTATGCCGATTCCAAAGCTTTTTACAGACTTTCTGTAAGCTCACCGTTTGAATTTTCGAAGGTTTACGCCAAAGCCTCAATCACTTGGGCGCCAATTCCAGATTCAGCCTGGGGAAGGACACTTCCAACAGCTGGAACAGCGGTGGACACGTAAACGCCTGGAGCTAAGGTTTTTGGATATCGTGCTACAATCGAAAATGTCATGTGGTCACCTTCGCCTTTGACTCCTTGTTTTCTCGGACATCTGGAATGATGAGTGATAGGAGGAGAGCGCCAACTGCAAATGCGGTCAGAACGTAGAAAGATAAATCAACGCTGTGCTCCATGAGATAACCAGTTATTGCCAGAGAAATTGAGCCTAAACCAAAAGACGTAAAGAAAAGCATACCGTAAACTATGCCTCTTCTATCTTTAGGAGTCATAATGCCAGCAAGAGAATTCAACGCTGGTTGATGTCCATAAAAGGAAAGTCCATAGAGTACGATAAAGGCAGGTACTCCGATAAACCAGAAAGGAGTAAATTGGAGAAAAACCAGTCCAGCGAGGACACCTAAAGAAGTGGCTATCAGCACCTTTTTCGAACCAAAAACATCAGCTGATTTCCCACCTAACCATTGCCCGAGAACTCCAGAAACCAGCACAAGAGTAGCTGACACAGCAGCCCAGAACTCAGCAGATCCCTTGTCTAAAACTTGAAATGGTTTCAAAACCAAGTATGCAGGCAAGAAATATTCTAACCCCTTCATATACAAGCCCAACACAATGTTAAAAACAAAGATTCTCCAAAGCCCAGGAGTTCCGAAAACTTCACGGATACTGCTTTGAGACCTGAACCTTTCTTGCTTGAACTTATTTTTCAAAAACAGGAGAGAAACAACAACCGAGAGAGCTCCAAAAAACAAAAACGAAAACTGCCAGCCAAAAGCAATGCCTAAAGCAAAGGCAGCAATTGGAGTAAACATCACTCCAAGCGTTCCGCCTACGCCGTGAAAGCCCATGGCTTCTGCCATGTGTCCACGAAAAACCTTGGAAATCAATGAGTTTGCTGTAGGATGATACAGACCTGCCCAAGTAGCCATCAAGATTAAGGCTATGCCGTAGATGAAAATGTTGCTTGCAAAGATGAGAATAAGAGAAGACGCTCCCGCAAAAGCCAAACAGATTGTGACTATTCTGACTTCGTTAACCCTGTCTGATAATGGTCCGCCAACTAACGAGCCCACACCATAGACAATTGAACCTGCTGTGCCTACGATTCCGAGAGCACCCAAGGAGGTCTTGAGGTCATTCATAATTATGAGCAGCAATGGTGGTGCTATAAGAAAGAGCGAATGATTAAGCGAGTGAGCTACACTCAATAGAACCAGCAAGCGGTTTCTACCCTTTTCACTCAAGACTTTTCCTCTGCCAACATGTTCAGCTCGAGTTTTGCTAAAAATCAATTGAGGGAAGTGTTAAAAGCTTATCGCCGTTACGAAATCTTCAACGATGAAGTCTTCATATTGATCGAGTTTTGAAGATGACAACCTTCGGGTGCTGCTTTGAACCTTAAGATCGCAACGAAATCTGCTTTTTCAGGACGCTAACTTGAGCACAGAATCCCAAAGCTATTTGCAAGCGTAGAAATAATCGCGCGCGCAATTGCAGCTTAAAAGTTGTCTCACTTTTCTTTTCTGGTCTGATAGTGTGCGAAACTGATGAGGCAGATCCAATCAATACCTGAACAGGGCAGAGATTATCTCTAGAAGCGGTTTGCTGATTTGTCTTCCCAGTAGGGTCGTGTTCTCAAGTATTGAATTTTGGCTTTCAGGAGGTCCATGTAGAATTCGTCTTCAGTCGGATGCATTTTACCTAAGATTCTGAAGGCTGTTTCAGGTCCGACGCCTCTGACTTGAAACGCGATTAGAGCTTTTTTGCCATAGCTTAAGATGAGGTCGGCTGTACGCCTTGCATGAGTTAGCTGCTCCAGCTCTTCTGGCGTTAACTCTTTTCCATCAAGTCTTCTCTTAAGGATATCTTGAACCATCTTTGGGTCTTGACCTAGGCGAAGGCGTGCCAGCAGTCCTGCGCCACACTTCGCGCAGACCAATCGTTCCGGCAGTTCACGCACTCGCCTTTCTTCCATTTGATTACCACAAGAAATACAAAGCAGAGAAACTTTTCGCGCAGCTATTGCTCGCTTCATGCGTTCAATGTTACTGAGCAACACACGTTCCGGCGCCATTAACTCTGGGATTTCCGCGTATTTTGCAAGAATGTGATAGGCCAGAGGCGTGGGCTTCTCTAAACGAAACAGCGTACTGACTTTGGTTTCCCCTCTCTTAACTCCTCGCATGACTCTTTTCACGGCAGGAATGGCCACCTTCTCCAACATGGCCTCCCGCAAGGTTTCCTCATAAATAGGCGTCTTCTCGAATCGTGTCGGCAATCGCGCAAGTCTTTCGGGACCCATGGTTTTGCCGCGTGGAAGGGCTCCAAAACGTTCCGCGACGAATTTCATCTTGTAGGAGAATGGGAAACGAGCCTTGAGATACTCGTCAAAGGCTTTGTCCACTTCTTTACTCGTTAAGCCAAACAACGTGGCTTGGAATTTTTCTAAATCGCGTGACTCTGCTTTTCTGGGCATCTCAATGAGTATGCGGTAACCATCGTTCCACCAGCCAGTTATAAGCTCGTGGTCAGAGAGAACGGCGTCAAAAACGCAGCCTAAGGTTCGGTTAACAATTTCTCCGAAGCAGGCGTGGACAATGACGTACTTGTCGAAAACCTCTATGAGAATGCGATTGTGAGTTGGAACTGGTGCTCCTTGCGTTAGTTGTTCACGAATTTCTGTAATAGGTTTTAGCAAAGTTGACTTATCAGTGGAAAGCTTTTTGGCAAGTTTTGCTGCCAGCACTTCATAGTTGCGCTCGTGTTTCAACTCTTCAGTTATCTCTTGTCTTAGTTTGCCGACTTCTTGCGCAAGGGTGAAGGGCACAGGGAGGATTTCACCGTCCCAACCTGGAATTGCAGCAAACGGATCTTCGGAGGGCACAACATGGACTGTGCCTGTTTCGTCTTCGATCTGGACGATGCGCCAAACTTTGCCTCTTATTATGATGTTGAGTCCTATGCGGGCTCTTAAAGCCATGAATTCGTCGCCGACTGTGCCGATTTTTCGGTCTGAGATGACATCGACCACTGGGTAGCGTCTTTCATCGGGAATCATGGACAGATTCTCATAGTAATACTGGTAGGTTTTTCTGGTTTTTCTCAACGTGTCACCTTCTAACCAGAGGTTTCTTAGTCTATGTAGGTAGCTGGCAACGTCTAAAAGCTTGGCTTTGGACAAGTTGCGGTAAGGATAAGCTTGCTGCAAGATTTTAAGCATCTCGTCAATTGTTGCTTGGCGTTTGTCGAGTAGTATTCCTGCAATTTGATGTGCCAGCACGTCTAGAGCGGTTTCATGTATCTGTAGGGGCTCTAGTTGACCTTTGTAGGCTCGTCGTGTTGCGGTTAATGCTTCCATTATGTCGTCTGGAAAGGCCGTGACAATAACGCCTTTAGAAGTCATGTCCAGCTTGTGACCGCTTCTGCCTACGCGTTGAATGAGGCTGCAAACTTGGCGAGGCGAAAGATACTGAATGACGAGGTCAACATGACCAATATCAATGCCTAATTGCAGGGTGCTCGTGCAGACTATGGCTTTTAATGTCTTGGCTTTAAACTCATCTTCGATTGAGGTTCGCTCTTCCTTGGACAAGGAGCCGTGGTGAACTGCTATGTCCTTGGTTAACTGGTTGAGTTTGTGTCCAAGCATTTCGGCGTTTGTTCGACTGTTCACAAAGATTAGGGTTGAAGTGTACTTTCTTACGAGGTCTAGGATTCGCCTTATTCTAGCGGCTGCTTCTGGTGTGGTTCGTAGTTTTTGAGCTAAATCATAGT
This sequence comes from Candidatus Bathyarchaeota archaeon, assembly GCA_026967815.1. Lineage (GTDB taxonomy): Archaea > Thermoproteota > Bathyarchaeia > Bathyarchaeales > Bathyarchaeaceae. The sequence goes on from JAPUUO010000051.1 coordinate 7,974, forward strand.
CAGGGTCGTTTGGAACGGGATGTTCCACGCTGTAGTGATAGCCCTTTGCCAAAGAAACCTCTAGTACCTTAATAGAACGATTCGTTCCAGCGATGAATTTTGCAACTTTCTGGGGATTTCCAACAGTAGCAGACAATCCGACTCTTTGAAACTCTTTCTCCGTGAGTTCTGAAAGACGTTCTAATGCAACGGTAAGCTGAACGCCTCGTTTGTCTTCGGCTAATTCATGTATTTCATCAATGATAACGTGACGAACATATTTGAGATGTTGCTGCATACGACTACCAGGCAAGATAGCTTGAAGAGTTTCAGGCGTAGTAACCAGCATATTCGGTGGGCGAAGGGCTTGACGGCGACGAATTTTGACTTCAGTGTCGCCATGTCGAACCTCAACAGAAATGCCCAAATGCTCAGCCCAAAATGAAAGACGCTTCACCATGTCCCTGTTAAGTGCACGAAGAGGGGTAACATATAGAATTGAGATTCCATGTTTTTCGGGTTGCTGAATAAAAATGGAAAGAATGGGAAGCAAAACGGCCTCTGTTTTACCGCTTCCAGTTGGGGCAATTAGGAGAACGTTTTCTTGTCTTAGAATAAGGGGAATAGCTTTAACTTGAGGGAGCGTAGGCTCAGAAAACCCTAACCCAATCAGTGCCTCCTGCAAGGGTCTTTCAAGCAAGTTGAAAACGTTGGAATTCAGTGGCGCCGATTCAGCCATTTCTCAAACTGTCCTTCAGATAGAAATTTCCCTCTCTAGGTTCTTAAGTGGCAGCATTAGATAAGACTTGATCTGCTTTCACTAGATCTTTTGTAGAAGCGTGAAAATCTTGAATGGATGGGGATCACATGAAACTGCTGAACAAATCGTTTCAAGAGGTATTATTTCTAGTTACAAAGAAAATGAAAGGATGCTAATTCTATCTCACAGGTTGAGAACTCGATCTCTCACATTAAGTGAAATGTTCGTCACAACTCTCGAAACGAAAGAAAAGAGTTGGAGGTTGCTGGGGTTGTCTATGCCTCTGAAGGTCCACTCAAGTAGGCCCACGCCGTCATTAGGAGTAACGTCAAGGCAGCACCAGCAAATCCTGAGAAAATCCAATCTAAGCCTAGCACTGGCAACACGATTTTGCTGAACCATGGAAGCACGTACCGGTAACTGAAGTTTGCGATAATTCCGGCGAAGAACCCCAGTATGGCGAAGGTTGTTAGCATTTTTATTCTGTCACTCATTCAATCACCTTGACTATCCAGTTAGGAGAAGTGCTTTTTCTTTTTAA
>JAPUUO010000052.1 GCA_026967815.1 Candidatus Bathyarchaeota archaeon
ACTGAAGTAGACAAAATGATACGCAGCAAAGGAAACTTCCCAATATCAGATTATCGGAGTCTCCTCCACATGATCTACAATCCTGTTGAAAACAGGTTCTATAAGCAGGTGGCAATATCTGCCTGTAGGCAATCGGGACAGATGCTTAACGTGAGAGATGACCCGAAAAAAGAGCTTCCAAAAGGAACAACCGTTACTTTGATCCCAGCAGGAGGATGCATAAGCGAGTGGGAAGAGGCCATAGATCACGGAGAATTTCTGAAAACAACTTCATGCTGATGACTTGGAGCAATTTTCGTCCATGCGAGCTGTTCCGCAAGAAACAGATGATAAATCCGGTACGCGCACAAAAGAGACAAACCCGAGCGCTCATGCTGAACTTTGTTCTGCTAGGTATCGAAAGGACAGCGGCTTGACAATTATGCCTTTTAGGCTAACCAGCATGCTATCGACATTTTCCATGGCATCTGCCCACTCTGACATCATGTTCTGAAAAAACTCATTGTAGTCCGTGTAATCCTTGTGCAACGAGATCACCAGGGCGTTCTTGCCCATACCTTGGGTTCTTGACACAAATATGACGTTGGGAAATCGGGCACTCCATTTTTTTCCTCGCTCGATTCTTTCAGGTGAACTTGGGATCTTGAACCTGCCGGCGGTTATAGCTAGGAGTTCATATCCGAGTTTCTCGAAATCCGGTATTATGGTGAACTCTTTGATCATGCCCTCCATTACGAGCCGATTCCTCATGCGGCTGACTGTGGCCTGCGACACGCCCAGAATCTTTGCCAACTGCCTATCACTCTTCTTCGAATCCTTCATCAGTTCAAAGAGCAGCTTCTGCATCGTGTCCTTCAACAACAACCCCCCACACGCTCTGATTTTCTTATTCTATTTTTCCTGCTCACAAATAGCTTTTTCTGATCTGGGATTTGCAAAGTCGCCGGTTGACATGGACATTTGTCAATATTGAGGTGTCAGGTGAAAAAACTTTTTATTTCCCTTGTCATTATAAAAGATAGTTTAATTGGAATTGGAGATTTGGATATGGGCGGCGAACGATTCGAAATAAAAAAGTCAACAGACGGTCAATTCTACTTTGTTCTAGTTGCTCCCAACAATGAAGTAATTGCCAAGAGCGAAATGTACAAAAGCAAAGATGGATGCGAGAACGGGATAAGGGCAGTTAAGGAATATGCTCCAACCGCACTCATAGTTGATAAAACAATCTAGCCGGATAGACAGAACCGCACGGTTTCCCCCTTTTTTTTGAACTTGAGATCCTAGAGCGTTCTGGACTAGACTCTTCACTTGTTCTTTCTTTCACTGTATATTCGCAAATTTCTGATTGGTCCTACCGTTTCATCATCGATGGAGTGTTGCGCAAGCTTCTGACGGGGTCATACGTAGTTGCGAAATATCTGGTAGCCCTTGAGGATTGGTGCACTGTCTTTCTTTGCGCCCCTCACCACTTCTCTGGGTCTCTAATCTTCCGTTCAACCTTGTTCGCGTGCAATATCCTTTTTAATCTGAACATGTGCATCATCGAACATGGCTCTTCTCTTTGAACCGTTCAAAATCGGCTCAATAATGATTAGGAACCGCTTCATCAGATCTGCTACCACTTCATACTGGTCGACCAAGCGAGGAATTGTACGGGCTGAAATTATTGATCTTTATCGCAGGCTTGCCAAAGGCGGTGTCGGACTAATCATCACAGGTCACCTCTACGTCAAAGACTCAGGTAAGGCTCATGTCGGGATGGCCGGCATTAGTAATGATTATCATGTTCCAAAGCTGAAAGAGCTCGCCCATGAGGTTCACAAGAATGATGGAAAGATTGTGGCCCAGCTTAACTATGGTGGTTTGCATAATCTTGTTGACAAGGCAGGGCCCTCCGAGTATGTGGTGGATGGTAGTAAGAGGCGTGGTCTCTCCACAGAAGAGATCCATGATATCATAGAGGCCTTTGGCGAAGCAGCCGAACGAGCCATGGCTGCCGGATTTGACGGTGTCCAGATCCACGGCGCCCATGGTTATCTGATCTCTCAGTTCTTGTCACGACTGGCTAACAGACGGACGGACAAATGGGGCGGAAACCTGGAGAATCGTATGCGCCTTCTGTTCGAGGTCTATGATGCCGTCAGAGCGAGGGTAGGCGGCAGCGTTCCTGTCCTGCTGAAGATCAACTGCGATGATTTCTCACCTACTGGCTTCACCATCAAAGACAGCATAGAAGTAGCTAAGGCCATTTGTAAACGTGGACTACAAGCAATAGAGATCAGTGGTGGAGGAATAGGCAGGCAGGAAGATCTGAGGGTCAGAGCGCGCTCTCTTGATCAGGAGCTCTATGAGGCCTCCTTCGCCGGTCACGCAATCAAAATGAGGAAAGCGACACAACCAACCCTGATGGCGCTTGTTAATGGCATAAGAAGCCTCGAATGCATGGAAGCCATAATAAACAAGGACGTGGCAGACCTTATCTCCATGAGTAGACCCTTCATCAGGGAACCAGACCTCGTGAAACGACTGAAAGCTGGACAAGAAGCGTCTACTTGTACCTCATGCAATCTCTGCATTTCCAAAGAGGTCTTCGGCAAGATGATGCTTCGTTGTCACCTAGGGTAGAAGGCGTGCACACCTTAATCGTGTCGTTCGTCTGGTTCTCGAATTAACACTATTTGGAGCAGCGTGCAAACTGTCACGAGTGCGAAGGCGACGAAGAAAGGAAAGGCTGCATAAACATTTTCATATAGGAGGCCCCCGGTCAAGCCGCCTATAGCCATCAGAACATACGTCACGAACTGGCTGCATCCAACTTCTTTACCGCGCAACTCTTTCGGCACGAGATCTGCTTCCATGGCGGAGTATCCAGGCATGAATAGGGCGTTGCTGACTCCGAACAGGAAGAACCCAAAGTAAAGCATTGGAAGGTTTCCATAGATAAACAAAAGCGGAAAGGGGACATATACGAGCCATGAAATCAGTAGGGGCTTCGTTCTCCCATATCTATCTACGAGTTTTCCACATGGAAGAGCTCCAAGTATCATTATGGCGGTTAACCATACCATCAGGACTGCCCATTCGAACTCCTTTACACCGAGACTTTGGATGGCGTACAATACCATGTAGGAATCCATCAAAGCATAGGAAAAGCTTCCAATACAGTTTATCAAGAAGAGAAAAAACATCGAACGGGGAAGAAGCCGCCAAACACCTAAGCCTTCTTTCACGGCTTGAGGATAAGATTTCAACACATTCTTCGCATTCTTGCTTTTGGTCGTGGTTTTCAATGTTTCTTTCAGCTTTATCCGAACGACAGCGGCTACCAGAAAGAAGGCTGTTACTATGAGAAAGCCTATTCGAACGCCTTCAAATGTTCCATAATGCAGAAAGAGTACTCCAGCAATGATTGGCGAAGCCACCGACGCAAGGTTCGAAAGGAACATTATCATGGAGAAACCTAAGCCCCGCTTTTCCGACGGTACGGAATCCGCCGTCATCGCCATAAGTGCCGGTTGATAGATTAAACATAGGTTTTGAATGAGAACGCCGACGAGTATTAGCTCCCAGGAAGGCGCAAAAGCAAAGATCAGATTCGAAAACGCCATGCCAAACGTCATTGAAACTATGAGCCATCTTCTGCCATAAGCATCCGCCAGATAACCACCAAGAAACTGAACTGAAGCACAGGCCATGAAAGAAACGAAGCTTATCATCCCAATGATGAACGGACTGCCGCCTAACTCTTCAACGTACAATGAGAAGTAAATGTATGGAAGCGAGCCAACTAGGTTCATGAGTACCCAACTGACCAGAAGCACCGAAAGATTCCCGCGAATAAATCCAAACTCATGTCTAATCCTAGAACGTAAACCCAACAAAAGCACGCTCCAACAGGTGAGCAACGCTCTTAGGCTCTTCCAGAAAAAAGAGCCACAACTAGGCTACGATACAAGTATCACAGCATAGTTGACAAGATCATCAGGCGTCACCCTACTCATGTGCCTCAAGCCATCTCGAAAAGTAACTTATAAACCTTGTGAAACCAACACACAAAAAATCCTAGGACATTATGCCCGCGTGCGCTATAGACATCTGAAATGTGAGCTTGTGTTTTGGAGATTCATAAGCGGAAGGTTTATAAGTAAATATTTACTATATTTTGGTAAAGAAATACCGGTGGTAGAATATGGGACTCCTCTCAAACCATGAATCAATTGTATGGAAAGAATTCCACCAAGGTAAGCCCACAAGCGATATTGCCGATGAAAGAAAAGAAGAGTGGAGCCCCTCTTACGTGTCGCGAGTCCTCAACCGAACCCGAAGAAAGATAGCCAAGGCACTCGAAGAACATGCAAAGAGTCACCGCCTTGACATTGAGAGTCTCCTAGACTATAAGGGACTGATGATAGGATTCGACTATCAAGCAAATGCCCAAGTATATATCCTCTTCACAGAGAACCTGGGAATCATTGTCTGGTACAAGCACGACTCCTACGCAGGAAAACTATGCCCTGAGTGCCCAAAGGAATCCGAATGCAGAGAGATCTTAGATACCATCTTAATGGAATACAACATCACGCTACGACCAGATGAAGAAGACCTTCTCATGACTCAACAGTCCATCGCAATTCTCAACAAGCTCGCGGCAAAGGAGATTCCGCGATATAAACGAAAAAAGGAGGGTGATTAGATTTGAGAAGTGACATTGAGGAAAAGGTCATCAAGCCTCCAGTCAAGAGAGTTACAAGCGGGAAAATCTTCAAACCATCAAAAGCTTTCCTACGCAAGAGGTTGCTCCAGCCCACAGTTGCAGCGGTAATCATCTGGCTGATAACCGTCCTCGCTTTCATAGGTATGTCTTTTGTGGCTGCTTCTGCAGAACCGGAGAATTTCCCAAGCGCCGTTCAACACATCAACGCCTGGATTGGTCCAGTTAGCTTCTGGGCAATCGTCTTGAACATGATCTGGCTGATACCACTCTTGATATACACGCCCCTCTACTTCAGAAGTATCGAGTTTTCGGTGAAAGCCGAGACAGGTGAGACAATGCCTGAGGTCTATGTGAAGAAGGGCGTCATAACCGATACCCGCAAACACGTGCCCTTTAGGACTATCACAAACATATCTAGCAGGGCAGGACCCTTCGATCGATTGTTTAACATCGGCTCAGTCCACATCGAGACAGCGGGTTACTCTGGCAGTCAGCAGAAAGGCCCAGAAGTTAAACTGGAAGGCATCGTCTTCTACGAGGAAGTTCGAGACTTCATTCTGAATGAACTCAGGAGATTCAAGGCACCCTATGTGACAGGAACCGAAGTAGTCCACCCAATTGAGGAACCTGTGCCAAGGATGAAAGGTTTGGATGATGAGATCCTGATCACGCTGCGTGAGATACGCGACATATTGCGAAGCCGAAAAGATAAATGACTCATGGATGTGGAGGTTGACGGTTCCACACGGCGAAGATATCTCCGCAGCTCCCATCTTTCTCTCTGCCCCTGTCCAAGACACCAATCTCGATGGATAGCATAAACAAAACTCGCGGGCAACAGGAAACAGAATTACACTTGGGTCACCCATATCTCTTTCTTCTGAAACATATTTTTGAAACAGTTTGCCATTATGATCATGTTCGAATTACCTCAGGTTGGAATGCGCACCTAAGGATAAAACTCATAATATATATCGAGGAACGTCAAACTCGGCAACTTCCACTTTTCCTCCTAGTTCCGCGTTGGGCTCTTCCGAGCTCGCGTTTAGATACTTGAGAAAGTTCATCCACTAGGAATAAATAGGCTAACTTGAAACCCAATGGGTAAAGATTGGCGACAACTATGACACAGGAAGAGCGAGCACAAGAAATTTTGACTATTCTTCGTAGGACTTTTTCTCTCCCAGATTGGGAGACTACACCTAAGAAGCCATTTGCCACCCTGATTCGCACAGTACTTTCTCAAGCAACAAATGATAAAAACCGTGACAAAGCGTTCAAAAGCCTCAGCGAAAAGTTTCACATAACCCCAACAGTCTTGTCAGAAGCAGATGTAAAAGCGATTGAAGAAGCAATCAGAATCGGCGGACTTTACCGCAACAAATCCAGGGTCATCAAAGAGCTTTCTCGCGCAATCGTTGAAAAATTCAATGGCACACTCGATTTCATCTATTCAACGTCGCTTGAAGAAGCACGCAACCTGCTCATGGCTCTTTCTGGAATTGGTCCCAAAACAGCTGATGTTGTTCTCCTCTTCTCCGCAAACAAGCCGGTTCTACCCGTGGACACTCATGTGAATCGCGTCTCAAAACGACTCGAACTCGCAGCGTCGAAAGCTGACTATGAACGGGTTCGACTGACGCTTCAATCTCTCTATTCTCCCAACGACTACTTAGCTGTACACATACTGCTTATTATGCTCGGACGAAAATACTGTAAGGCTAGACATCCTTTGCATGCATCTTGTCCAGTAAACATGCTATGTCCCTCAGCAAAGCTAGGAGATTGAACTGTGGTAACAACAAGCGCAGCCAAGCTGAACCTTCCTGCGAAGGCGAAGGAATATTTTCCATATTCAACTGTGAGACCTTCACAAGATGAGTTCATAAACACCGTATACGAAGGGTTGGAAAGTCGCAAACATGTGCTCCTAGAAGGAAGCAACGGCTTAGGCAAAACAGTTGCAGCCCTATCCGCTTGTCTGCCCGTTGCGAAAGAACACGATTTACGCCTTCTTTACGTGGCGAAAACTCACCGACAGCACGACCGAGTAATTGAAGAATTGAAAGCCATATCCAAACGAATGGATGTTTCCGGAGTCTCTCTTCGTGGACGCTGCAACATGTGCCTTAATCCACTAATCACTCGGCACACAACGGACGCCAGAGCAGCCATGGAAATCTGTGAATTACTGAAAAGCAGAGAGCGATGTTCCTACCATTCGAACATGGAAAAAAACTCTGATCGATATGCTGACGTCTCAGTACATATCTCGTCTAGACCATACAAAGCTTCCGAAATTCTTGAAATTTGCAGGGCTGAGAACTTCTGTCCATACGAAATCGCCAAGTTTGCAATGGAAGACACAGACGTTATCGCCTTGAGCTACATGTACGTCTTTCACCCTAGGGTCAGAGGCGCCTTTCTGCACCATTTAAACAAGCCTCTAAACCAAGTGATCCTGGTGGTAGATGAGGCACATAACCTACCTAGCACTGCGGTGGAAATCGCCAGCGACGCACTGTCACTCTTCGTCATTCGACAAGCCCAACGTGAAGCAGAAAAATTCAATTTTCCAAGCATTGCTTCCTTTTCTAAACGGTTTCGAGCACTAATAGAAAACATGCTAACTCACATTGCAAAAGAAAGCTATGTACCACCTCAAATCCTGATTGAAGCCATTAAGAAAAAAGCCAAAATAGACGAGCCTGAGCTGTTTTTTGGACACCTGCATGAAACTGGAACTGCAATCAGACAAGCTTTATTACGCCAAGGCCAACATCCCCGCTCCTACATCCATAGAATCGGCGAATTTCTCCAAAAATGGCTGGAAACAAAAGATGACCAATCATACACTCATGTTTTAAGCAGCTACATGACCAAAAGAGGCACAGTTTCAGCCAAACTGGAAATCGTCGCACTTGACCCAGCTAAAATAACAACACCTGTTTTCTCCGCTGTGTACTCGACTATCTGCATTTCGGGAACACTTGAACCCTTAGAATCCTACGCAAGAATTACAGGCCTGCCAGAGACCACAATTCGCAAAGCTGTTCCCTCCCCTTTTCCAAGAGAGCACATTCTATCTCTTGTTTGCTGCGGGGTCACCACAGCCATGCAACAGAGAACCCAGAGTATGTATAGAAAGATGGTCAATCGCATCGCAGAAGTTGCGTGCCACACGCCCGCAAATGTTGGAGTCTTCACTGCATCCTACAAGGTTCTACAGAAACTGATGAATGCTGGACTGAAAAATGCTGTGGAAAAACCTGTATTTGCCGAGCGTAGAGGTATGGCGTCCAGAGAAAACGACTTTCTAGTAAGTAAGTTTAAATCTTATGCCAATCGAGGAGGTGCTGTTCTGCTTGGCGTTCAAGGTGGGCGGTCCTCTGAAGGCGCAGATTATCCAAGCGATCAAATGAACTCTGTGGTAGTTGTAGGCGTTCCCTACGCTGAGCCTACACCTCGAATAGAGGCACAAATCAACTATTACGAAAAACGCTTTCCGAGACATGGTCGTCAATACGGCTACGTTCTACCAGCCTTGAAGAAAGCCTCCCAGACAGCAGGCAGACCCATCCGAACCCTAAAAGACAGAGGAGCCATAGTCTTCCTGGACTACCGCTTCGCAACAGACTATTGCCGACAGTTCTTGCCTTCATGGATTAGACGAGGAATGAAAACACTGCCCGACGGAGACAACGCAATTGCACAAGAGCTCATCCGCTTCTACGGACCCCTAGATACCAGCTAGATAGACAATGTGCATAATGAAACTGATCTAAGTGCCTGTGGAAATGTCTCAGCCGAAATACTTCTTGTTCGCATTCAAAAGAAATGTTGTAGTTTCCCATAAGGACGAAGATATTCTTCTCTAAACTCTGAGTGAACTGAGACTCATTTAATAATAAACTAGCATCATTTAATGAACTCCATTTTGGCGTCTTTGAATAGAGAAACAAGTATGTTTTTCCTTCTCTGTGGGCAATAGATATTTGCGCGCGCACTGTAAGTTCGTTGCAAACATGTACCACCTAGTGTCTCGAGACTCTGTTTGGCTTAGAAATTTGATGCACATCCCCAACGGGTCCAAGCATTAGGTTGCAGGTTTATTATTTCCTAGTGCTATATGAAATGTCAGGAGTAGGAGCGAAAACCCCTAATGAGAACAAGAAGATGTGAAAGATGCGGCACTGACTTAACCGATGAAGACGTGATGAAGATCCGAAATGAGAATGGTTCATGGGAGACAATCCCGCTTCCATTGTGCCCAAGTTGCTTCACGAAACAAATGCAAGCGCGCGCAAGAGAAACCTTGGTGAATGAATCACAGCAAGAGAAGAAGCTGAAGACGGAAAAGTCCAAGTTAAGAAAATAGACTGCGCGCGCGTTATGGAGTAGGTGTGCCAAGCTGAAATGCGCGCGTCACTCTTTCGTATTCATTCACATAAATTTATAAGCAACTCTATGGTAAACATCCCCCAGAATTAGTATCTTGGGCGAAAACTAGTTCTTT
>JAPUUO010000053.1 GCA_026967815.1 Candidatus Bathyarchaeota archaeon
CCTGGAATTAACGCAGTGATTAGAGCAGTAGTCCGCAAAGGCATCCTTCGTTATAAATGTGAAATGGTAGGCATCAAAGACGGGTGGAAAGGGCTTCTTGAGGAAGATTTCATGCCGCTGACCCTTACGGCAATTAGGGGCATACTTCATCTCGGGGGCTCCATTCTTGGGACTTCAAGAACCAATCCGTTTAAGCGTGAAGATGGACCTCAGAAAATATTTGAAAATGTCAAGAAGCTGAACATAGAAGCTGTAGTTGTGATTGGAGGAGACGATACACAGAAGGTAGCTCAGAAGCTTTACGAAATGGGGCTTCCTTGCGTTTCAGTGCCCAAGACTATTGACAATGATTTGGCTCACACCGATTATACTTTTGGGTTCAACACGGCGGTATCTATAGCAACTGAGGCGCTTGACCGGATTCACACAACAGCAGAGGCACATCGTAGAGTCATGATAGTTGAGGTTATGGGAAGATACACTGGTTGGATAGCTTTAGAAGCAGGAATTGCAGGAGGAGCCGACATCATACTTATTCCAGAACAACCTTTTGACATAGACGAAGTGTGTGAACACATAAAGCGCAGGCAAGAACGAGGAGCCAACTTCAGCGTTGTTGTGGTCGCTGAAGGAGCTAAACCAAAAGGCGGAGCAGAAATTACGTACGGTGACAGCGTAGACGAGTTTGGACACGTAAGACTTGGCGGAGTCGGTTACTATTTGGGTAGAGAAATCGAGAAATGTACAGACGTCGAAACCCGTGTTGTAATGCTTGGGCACGTACAACGAGGAGGCTCTCCAACAGCGTTCGATAGAATTTTGGCAACGAGATATGGAATAGCTGCAATCGACTTGGTCAATCAGGGTAAATTCGGGGTCATGGTTGCTCTAAAAGGCAACAAAATAGTTTCTGTTCCACTAGAAGACGTGATATGTAAACGGAAAACCGTTGACCCGAAACTTTACGAGATGTCGACGGTCTTCTTCGGCTAGTCGCATTCCTTACAAAAACACTGATTCCTCGTCTAGTACAGATTTCATTGGTGAAGACGCCAAAATTGTTTATAACATCTACGCTGTCACTTAGAAAAGAACATAAGGAAGAGGTCAAGCGTTTGAAGCGCTTTAAGTTTCTGGAACATACAGCTGATGCTTATGTTGCAGCTTACGGCAGCACCTTAGAAGAGGCGTTTGAAAACGCAGCCTACGCAACTTTTGAAGTTATGACTGAGGCTGAGAAGATAGAGCCAAAAATCGAGGAAAACGTAGAAGTTGAGGGGCATGACGAACAATCACTTCTCTATAATTGGCTGGAAGCTTTTCTAGTCAAATTCGACACTGCAGGTAAGCTTTACTCTCGTTTCAAAATTCACAAAATAGAAAAAACGAAAGAAGGCTACAGACTAATAGCAAGAATCTGGGGTGAAACCTACAATTCAAAAAAACATCCACAGAAGGTGGGAATTAAAGCGGTCACCTACCATCGAATGGAAATAGTAAAAAAGCCAGAACAGATAACTCTGAAGTTTATCTTAGACATTTGAGTTTCACACAAACTTACCGAATTAATAAGGTAATTTCCTCAACTAGCGTTTCGGGTATGATGTTTCGTTTGCCTCGTTTTCTGAGACTGACAAATCCCAAGCTTTGCAGGACTTTCAGGTCTTGATAAACGTTTTTCACGTTTCGCTTGGTTTTTTGTGCCAACTTGTTTATAGATTCTGTTTGGATACTCGCTAGGCTGTAGAGCAGTTCGATTCGTTTAGGTGTGAGAAGAGCAGTTTCTTTGGGGCTCAAGTCGCGTAATTCCTCAACAACATAGTCGAGTTCGCCGCTTTCTACATAGCCTCGATAAGCGTGGACTAGACTAGCCCATTCAAAATATGTGCCTACCATGCGTCGGTCTAGTTTCCTGCTCAAAAACAACTCTTCAAATTCATCAAATGTCATGTCGTGTTCTTTTTCACATTGTTTTATTTTGCTCTTCACCTCCTCTATTGTAAGCCTCCGAATGATCCTTATCAACATGCTAATCATCCCATAGCAAGCTTAGTATCGTGTAACAGTAAAATTTGTTGGTGTGAAAACCATAAAATGCAATTTGCAAAAACTTTAACCTTAACACAATTCATTAGTTATTTTCCAAGGTGAAAGCAATGTATACCACAAAGCTGAACGACTATGCGTATCTAATTGACCTAAAAACAGCTGGCTATGACAACTTCATTGGCTCATATGTTTTAAAAGAAGACAAAGTAGCAATTGTAGAAACAGGCCCGACGTCTTCTATTCCGAATCTGCTTGCTGGCCTTAAGGAACTGGACATACAAACTGAAGCCGTTAGCTATGTGTTGGTCTCTCATATTCACATGGATCATGCAGGCGGAGCTGGTGCACTCTTACACAAGCTGCCAAATGCAAAACTACTAGTCCAAAAACGAGGTGCCCCTCACATGGTAAATCCAGAAAAACTGTGGGTAAATTCCAAAAAGGTCCTCGGTAAAATAGTTGATTCATACGGTCCAATTCTGCCAGTTCCTGAAAATCGCATAATCATCCCAGAAGACGGAATGATCATCGATTTGGGTGAACATATTAAACTACAAGTTATAGAAACGCTAGGCCACGCCTCTCATCATCAAAGCTTCTACGAAAAAGAGAGCAGAACACTTTTCCTCGGAGACGCTGGAGGAATCTATCTCCAAAAGTTGGATGCCGTTATTCCTACAACTCCTCCACCGCTTCATTTGGAAATGAAACTGAGTTCGCTTGAAAAACTCATGAGCTTGGAACCGAAGATGCTTTGTTACACCCATTTTGGCCATGCAAGCAACGCAGTTAGCCGACTGCAAGCATATGGTGAACAGTTAAGACTGTGGGCAAGTATAGTTTCAGAGTCAACTGAAAAAGGTGACGATTTAGAAGCAACGTATGCAAAGATTATAGAACAAGACCCCTTCATGAAAAAGGCAGAGGAATTCATCAAAAGACACGTTATGCTAAGACAAAGCGTTGTTCTACAAAGCATTCAAGGTTTCATTCAGTATTTTAAGAAAAATGGAACCGTGTAAATCTACAGGATTGAGTCATTTAACTGACACGTTGAGCCCTTGCCAGTTGAATGAGCGCATCGATTTTTGGGAGAGCATTGATTCAGCGATGGCGTACGTTCATGGGAGAGTCAGTGATTATCTGGAAGCATGTGAAAAAGCTCGTAAATGCTGAATGCACGCGCCTTCAGTTTTCCACTTCTTTCCTAGTTATCTTTCCAGCGTGAAGATCTTTTTGTATATAGTTCGTGTTGGAATCTGATCCATCAACATCCTTTCTTCCGGTTTTTTGCTTAATCGCAGCGGCTGAAGTTTATTTGCCAGATCTATGGCCGCTTCCAGTTTTGTGTTTCTTTCCGCATATACCTCAAAGAGAACTCCGCCCTTGTCAATATGCTCCCCAAGTTTTATCTTGAGTATGACTCCAGCTCCCTTTTCTTTTGGAGCGCCTGCTTCTCTGGCTACTCGAGCGATGCTCTTATTGTTAATCCATAGAACTCTACCCTCTTTCTCTGTTGTTATATCTGCCTTTTTGTCTCCAACTGCTATGTCTTCAGGTTTTATTGTCGGCCCTCCGCCCTGTGCCTCAATTATTTCTCTGAGTTTTCTCTCTGCTTTTCCTGACTCCAGTAGACCTTCTGCTTTTTGTTTTCCATTTTCGATGCCAACCATTTCAAAAAGCATGCCCGCGATACTTGTTGCTTTTTCTCGAAGGTCAACTGGTCCCTTCCCCATGATAGTGGACAAGGCTTCTCTTGCTTCTAACGCCGGACCTATAGCATATCCAAGAGGTTGTTCTCCAAAGGTTACAGCGCATTGAACATTTATTCCTAAACGTTTCCCCAGATCTATGAAATCGTATGCAAGTGCATGAGCCTCGCCGTTTGTCTTTATTTTTGCCCCTCTTCCAGTTGGAATATCTATAACTACGTGTGTAGCGCCCATGGCCTTTTTCTTGCTCATAATTGACGGAAGAAGCAAAGGATCTATAGCCAGTGGATATTCAACTTGGATGAATATATCGTCTGCAGGGGCTAACTCTAAGGCGCCGCCCCAAACGATGCAACCATTTGTTTTCTTCACTACTTCCTTAATCTCTTTGATAGTTAGGTTCACTGGACACAATGTTTCAACGCGGTCAGCTGTTCCAGCTGGAGAAGTGACTGCTCTGGATGAGGTTTTGGGTATGACCCATCCAGCAGCTGCAATGATTGGAACTATTAGAATTGATACCTTGTCTCCAGGTATTCCACCTATGCTATGTTTGTCGAGAATTGGACCTTTGTCAAATGTTACGGTGCTACCGGTTTCCACCATCGCCTTTGATAGAGCTTCAACTTCGTCCATGTTTATGCCGTGAATATAAAGGGCTGTTACGAAGGATGCAAGTTCGGTGTCGCTAAGGTGACGTTCTATCACATCTTGGACTATCATCTCTATTTCATTTTCTCGGAGTCTTTCACCGCGTATTTTTGCCTGCACATGACTAAGCCCTTCAGGTCTTTCTGCTGGTTGCACCTCAACGTCTTCTCCAGTTTTCATTCCTAGCTTTCTCGAAATTTCTTCGTAAAGCCCTACATAGTTGCGTGGAAAGTTACCTGCTATGTTGACGATGGCGATTGTCTCGTTTTTTTTATAGGTTATTCTGACTCTGTCGGAAGAGTGTACGCCCAAAAGCCCGGCGGTTTCATCATCCAATATTGCGATACTTCTTCCGCCAGCTTGTAGGTCTAATAGTCTGGCTTTAAGCTTCATGAAGTTTCACTTCACAAATCAGATATCAATTCCTAACAAGTCAAATTAAATGATATAAATAGCTTTCAGGTTTGTATAATCAACTAAGCTGAGAGGTCTTGCCAATTTGAGATACACAGATTTTGTTGATTTTGAATATAAACCGGAAGAAACGGATGTTGTTTGTACGTTTTATGTTGAACCTGAAGGCATCGACATAAAGGAAGCTGCTGGAGGTGTTGCCGCCGAGAGTTCAATAGGGACATGGACGGAACTCACAACCGTCAAGCCCTACGTGGAAAAGCTTGCCGCCCGCGTCTTCAGCATAAAGAGAAACGAAGTGAAAATCTCTTATCCGATAGAGCTTTTCGAGCCTGGAAACATGCCCAACATATTGAGCAGTGTTTCGGGAAACGTTTTCGGGTTAAAAACTCTTAAAAACTTAAGGCTTAATGACGTTGATTTTCCCGCAGAGCTTATTAGGAGTTTCAAGGGACCTAAATACGGTGTTGAAGGAATCCGCTCTCTTTTGAAGGTTCAAGATCGCCCATTTGTGGGAACGATTATCAAACCTAAGCTGGGATTGAAAACTTCGGATCACGCAGAAGTCGCCTATGAAGCTTGGGTTGGAGGATGCGATATAGTAAAGGATGATGAGAACCTAAGCGATCAAGGATTTAATTCATTCGAAGATCGTGTCACAAAGACTCTAGAGGGTAGAGACAAGGCCGAGGAAGAAACGGGTGAAAGAAAAGTTTACATGGTTAACATCACGGCGGAAACTAAGGAGATGCTGAAAAGGGCGGAGTTCGTGCTTGACCCAGGTGGGGAATACGTTATGATTGACATTTTGACTTGTGGTTTCGCTGCTTTACAAACGCTACGTGAACAAGACTTTAACCTTGTAATTCACGCGCACAGAGCGGGCCATGCAGCCTTTACTAAAAACCTTAAGCACGGAATTTCAATGCGAGTAATAGCTAAAATTGCTAGGATTATAGGTGTAGACCAGCTTCATGTAGGTACTGTTGTTGGAAAAATGTCAGAAACCAGAGAAGATGTGTCAGAAAACTGTAAAGCGTTGGAAGAAAAAATGAATGGTTTAAAACTGGTGTTGCCTGTTGCTTCAGGTGGTTTACATCCAGGATTGGTTCCTGCATTAATCGAGTTTTTCGGAAAAGACTTCGTTATCCAAGCTGGAGGAGGCATCCACGGTCATAGAGACGGAACAGTTGCTGGAGCAAAAGCCATGCGACAAGCAGTGGATGCAACTTTGAAGGGCATGCCTTTGAGGGAATATGCTAAAACGCACAGAGAACTCGAAATAGCACTGCAGACATGGGGTCAGCGCGCTTAAAGTTTGGTTACCTGAAAACCCAAGGGTATTTTCTATGTGTCACTTCGATCACTGAGTGGGGAGAGATTATTCCCTCTTCGCATATTATGCCATGGATGAAATCTCTTCTTGTCACATCAAAGGCGGGGTTTCTTATAATCAGGTTTTTCGGATGATTTCTCCAAATTTCGTCTGGGCTTCTCTCCTCTATTCTTTCATAGTCGCCGTACATGGTTACCGGGTCGAACTTTAGAAGTTCGGAAACCACGTAGAAAGGGGTTCGGGCCTCATGAGCTTCGAGAGCTATCATGCTCGTTCCAATCTTGTTTATCACGTTTCCTTCAGAAGTTATCGCATCTGCTCCAACAAGTACAAAGTCGGCTTGATTCATGAAAAAACGTGCAGCTGAATCCACAATTAAAGTTGTTCTCACATCTAATTCTAACATCTCTTTCACGGTTACTCTGCCTTGAAAAATAGGTCTTGTTTCAGTGCAGATAATTTCAAAAGATTTTCCTTCCTGTTTAGCTTTTTTCAGCAAGTAAGTAACCGTGGAAGAGTGGCAATGAGTTAGAATCACCGAGTTATTTCTAATTCTTTTAGCCCCCATTTCAGCAATTTTCTCCCTTGAATCTTCAAGATTCTTTAGGAATTGTTGCGAGGCTGAAGAGACTATCTCGGCTAGTTCCCTAACTCTTTTCTTGTCGCTTTTTTCCACCTGACTTATTATCCATCGGACGGCATTTCTCATGAGTGGTTCTGTCTCTCTTGAGACAAAAAGAATTTCCTTCGCCTCTGAAAGCTCCTCCAAAAATTCCTCCGTATTCTTTGTTTCTGTTTCCCTTGATAAAGTTTCTATTGCTTTTATGGCGGCTATAGCAACGTTTCTGGCACCTTGAACTTCAAGCCGTTTTATTTTCTTCGCGGTCGTTTGAACTGATTCTAACAATTATTTCCACCAATAAGGATAGTTATCTTTTTAGTAAAAGAATACTCTATAGATCTTCGGTAGATAACTTTGGCTGTCTTGGTAACAAAAGTCGACGCGCACGCATACCTGCAACATTTCTATGTCAGGTCTTAATTCTCGATTCATAAAGGCTAAGTCTTTATTAACCAGAGACAATTTGAAAAAACATGTTCAGTTTGTGATTACTTGAAACAGACAGGTCTCGGGTAGGTGTAAAGCAAATGGCGGCAACGTCGGCTTGGCAAATAATTCTGATTTTTTCAGTTATGTTCATTGCCGTAACAATCGCTGCATTATGGTTCGCATTTAAAACCACGAAACTAAGAAGCAAGAAAGAGCTGCAAGAAAAGAGGATGGAGATAATGGACAAACATTTCAATGAAATGATTAGAATCGAATGTCCATATTGTAAAACCAGCTACGCTGTGAGTGGACAAGAGTGCCCTAATTGCAGAGCTAGCACCAGAAAAATCCTTTTCCCAGAAATACCCGTATGACGCGCGCGCACTCTTTTCTCTCTCAATTCAATAGATTAACAAGTATTCTATCATACTTGGATGAGCTTGCTAGCATAGGTTGATTTGCTTGATAACCAAAGCACTCTTGTTTGACATGGATGGCACATTAATTGAGGCTGATGTAGGCTCCTCTGAAGAGGTATTTCAACGGGTTCTAGTTTCATTGGGTGTCTCTAGACCGCTAGACGACATCAAGAAGGCATTCTTGAATGCTGAAAAAGAAGCTGAAGATATTAACCTACTATCCCTATTCGGCAAAAACAATAAACCCTTTCCGCATCATAAACTATAACTCTGTTGAGGAAGGATAGAGAATGAAAGAGCAAGATGCAACAGTGGTTACTCGTAGCGAGGCAACAGAGAGACAAAGAGGCTGCGCGCGGTAGCATAGCCAATGACAGAGGGTTTAGATGGTGGATTCTGTCGCTCTGATGAATTATGAGGGCGATGTTCGGAAGGTTCTTGAAGAGGGTATTGAACGGATAGGTGGTTTAGGAGTTTTAAGATCACCTCTCATAATCAAGCCTAATATCTGTACACGTGTGGACAAGACAGGATTCGCCGTAACCCATGTGGAGGTAGTTGAGGCTTTAGTAAAACTGGTTCTCAAAGAGGATGAGAGCCTATCGATTAAGATAGTGGAGTCAGACAGTGAATCCAAGTTTGCTGATGAAGCTTTTGAGAAATTCGGGTACGGAAGGTTAGAGGAAAAAATGCGGAGCTTAGGCTTCGACGTATCTCTGGTCAATCTCAGTGGTTCCCCGACTGTCTCGGTTAATCTGAAGGGGCGTTACTTCAAAAATCCTAAACTTCCCGATATAATTGTTAGACCTGGATATTTCGTCTCGCTGGCTGTGGCAAAAACCCACCCTTTAACCTTCGTAACTGGCACATTGAAGAACCTCTTCGGGCTCCTTCCAAGAAAAGACCAATCATTCTACCACGCCCATATTAATGATGTAATCGTTGACTTGAACAGACTTGTAAGACCAGATCTCTGCATCGTCGATGCAAGAGTAGGTCTCGAAGGTTGGGAAGGTCCAAGAACAAGGCGTATTAACATGTTTATCGTTGGCAGGAAACCCGTATCCGTGGATGCCACCATGGCTAGGGTCATGGGGTTCAAACCAGAGAAGATTCATCATCTCGCAACGGCCGAGAAATACGAGCTCGGCACGGTGAACCCGAAGGTTTTAGGGATGAGCCTCAAGTCCGCAAAAGTAAAGTTTACGCCACCACGAGATTTGTCCCCGAACGCCCTTCTTCCATGATCATGGACCTCTCCTACTGCGCGCGCTATATCTCTTATAGCACGAAGGCAAATGATTTTCCTGGCCCTGACGTTGAAGGCTAAAGCGAATCGCTGGGCAAACATCATCTTAGGTATAGTCTATACTGGTGTTGTTCTCATTACAGTGCTTATGCTAGGGGCATGGGCTTATTATTATGTTTTTGCGATTGCAGAAGTTGTGCTTTACGCATTGATTGTCTGGTATGCATGGAAGTGGCCTAAACAGGAAAGTTAATGCGCACATTCATTCTAAGGTTTCTTTTTCATCTCATGGTTTATCCACCAGATGATTCCCAAAGCTATAGGAATCC
>JAPUUO010000054.1 GCA_026967815.1 Candidatus Bathyarchaeota archaeon
GAACAGCCGGGGTAGCCTAGCCTGGTTTGGGCGCCAGACTCATAATCTGGAGAGCGAAACGGGGCCGTGTGAGCCCAAGCCCAGAAGTCGCGAGTTCGAATCCCGCCCCCGGCACCAACAGATATTTCTGTAAATACAGCTGTTTTCTATTCTGTTTACATAAAAAGTCTGGCTGGTTTTAACTTTTTTCGGTTTCTTCCTTTGTGAAGGTCATGTAGAGGAAGGCTAAGATTATCGTGATGAACGTTAATGCTATCAGAACCGTTATGAAAACCGTTTCGAAGAATACTCCTGTGAAGTCGACTTGAAGAAATATTCTTGGGTCCATGAGTCTCTCCCTTTGTTTTCCTTCTATGTTGAAGTTTCATGGCTATTTAAGTTGTGCTCTCCTCTGCGGCTGATTCATGCTTTTTTGAAACCCTAACTTCTGTGGTTTTCCACTCTTTTATAAGAATGTCAAATAGCTGATCATCGTCTTCAATCAAATCGAACTCACCTGTCGCTTCAGCCAGTTTCTGCGCAATTATGTGATAACATAAGTGACCTTGATGAAACTGGAAGTAGAAGTCATCGCAGGTGCAGTACTCAGCAGCTGGCATAACGAGATATTCTCTCTCTTTGCCCACCACAATCCAAACTATTCTACCGCTTGGCTGAAACACATACTTTTTGACTCTACGGTCTCCTAATGCTTCTAAAGCCTTTTCCAATCGCTGACCAAATATGGGCGATAGCTTGTCACGATGAACTTTCGTGATTCGACCGTCTGCTTGTACTTCTTTGCAAACGGTTTCAAGCATTTTAACCTCAGAAAATTTCGGTCTGCCTGTCTTTTCAGTCATTTCTCAGTTCCTTTCCGTTAAGAGGCACCGGCAATCTATACTTTAGCGATTTTTTCTGCCACGGTTTTACCTAGGTTTCGACATTGCTCCAGCCCATTATTGTCTGGAGTATACAGTATTGTTGTTACTGCGTCTATTGTTCTCATGCCAAACTTGTTCTTTAACACTTCTGAAATCAGCTTTGGAGCTTCAGCACTCCAACCATAAGAGCCAAAGGCTGCTCCAATTTTGCCACGCAACTGGACATTAGCTCTAGCCGCCTCTTCCAAAATGTTCTTAATGGGCAAAGTCATGTCATGATGATACGTTGGGGAGCCAAAAATTATTGCGGAAGCCTCTTCTAACTCTTGAGGTCGAACATAGTATTTCAGAACTACCTCAACGCCTGATACAGACTTGGCGCCTTCAACAACTGCCTCTGCCATTTTCTCTGTGTTTCCAGTTTGGCTATCATATACTACAAGTAGCTTTGGCACTTTTCAACTCTCCAATCACAACTAATACGTTACACAAATTTTTAAGGTTGCTATAGGAAAAGGTTTTTGAAAAGCCAGTTCAAGGAACAAAGTAAAAAAGGAACCCTTTGGTATCTCTATGGCAAATGGTGAAGCACAATGACGCCTCACAAACTACGAAAAACCAGAAAAAAACGTGGCTCCCGCACCCATGGATGGGGTCAAATCGGGCAACATCGAAACTCAGGGGTCAAAGGTGGCAGAAAAGTTGGACGCCACAAGCATTTATGGTCTTATGTGATAAAGAACGAGCCAAAATACTTTGGGAAAAAGGGCTTTAGGTCACCAAAAAGCCTCAAAGGTAAAATCAATGCAATCAACGTGGGGCAACTCGACGAACTCTTAGATAAGTTGAACATGGAAAAACAACTGCAGAAGAAAAAGGGTAAACCTTTCCTTGATCTTGAAAAGCTGGGATATCACAAGCTTCTTGGAGCTGGGAAAATATCTCAAGCTGTGACAGTGAAAGTTCTGTCTTATTCTGAGGGCGCTGCTCGAAAAATACAAGAGGTTGGCGGACAAATTTTTCAGGAGCAGAAGCAAACAAAATCACAAGGAAATAATGTTCAATAAGATTAATTACTGAGAACATAATTTGCCTTTACTATTAAGGAGAAGCACAAGGAATGGCTGGAAGATTCCTATCAGCATTTGAGCCGCTTTCCAGAGTCATCCTTGAAGTGAAGCGCCCCGAACGCAGGGTAGGCTTCAACGAAAAGCTGTTTTGGACAGGTCTCGCGCTTGTGCTTTATCTCATAATGGCTGTGGTCCCGCTTTACGGAATAGAAGCAGGTGCAGAAGGAGACCCCTTCCGCTATATGCGCGTAATTTTCGCCTCTCAAAGAGGCTCATTAATGGAACTCGGAATCGGCCCAATCGTAACAGCTGGGCTTATTCTTCAATTGCTCGCTGGCTCCGGAATGATAGGATGCAACTTCTCTGATCCCAAGGATAGAGAGCTCTTTACGGTGGCCAGCAAGTTCTTTTCTATCATCTTGATCGGTGTTCAAGCCTCAGCCTACATCATCGGCGGTGTCTATGGCACATTAAATCCAATAGCAGCAATCTTTGTTTTCGCTCAACTTTTGGTCGCTGGTTTAGTGCTTATGCTATTGGACGAAATGATTCAAAAGGGATGGGGATTCGGAAGCGGCATCAGCCTGTTTATCTTGGCCGGAGTAGCTCAAAACCTCTTATGGGATTCTTTATCTCCTGTATTTCCAGCACCCGGCGAGGATCCTCCAAACTATTATGGGGCAATACCTGCATTGATTTATAGTGCTTTAGGTGGGAGACTGACCTTGCAGAATGCTTTTGTTAGGGTTCCGAGTCATCTTCCCGCTTTGCTCGGCTTGTTCACGACAGTCGCTGTTTTCTTGATTGTAATCTATTTTGAGGGTGTACGAGTTGAACTTCCAATTTCTCATGCAAGCTACCG
The DNA here is from genome assembly GCA_026967815.1 of Candidatus Bathyarchaeota archaeon. Classification (GTDB taxonomy): domain Archaea; phylum Thermoproteota; class Bathyarchaeia; order Bathyarchaeales; family Bathyarchaeaceae. Next base: position 2,796 of record JAPUUO010000054.1, read on the forward strand.
TGGGTACAGGGGACGTTATCCAATCAAACTGTTCTATGTTTCCAACTTACCCGTTATCTTCGCCTCAGCCCTTTTTGCAAATGTTTACTTCATATCTCAGCTTCTTTGGAGTAACTACAATCAAGGAAACACCAACTTTTGGTTGAATCTAATCGGCATGTACCGCCAGGGTCAGCAGGGTCTGGAACCTTTTGGCGGGCTGGTTTACTACGTAATCGCGCCTCGAAGCATCACGGATGTAATGAACTTTCCTGTGCGAGCCATAGTGTTCACAGGCATAATGGTTACGTTCTGCATTGTCTTCTCCTTGACTTGGCTTGAAGTTGGTGGACTGGGTCCTTCCACCGTAGCCAAGCAACTTGTCGACTCGGGCATGCAGATTCCCGGGTTCAGACGATCTGGAAAGCCTATTGAAACGGTTTTGAAGCGATATATTCCTACAGTTACGGTTTTAGGCGGCGCCATCGTTGGACTTATCGCGGCTGTCGCTGACTTCTTTGGGGTCTTTGGAACTGGAATGGGTATTCTTCTTTCGGTTGGTATTCTTTACCAGTATTACCAGACCTTAATGCAAGAGCGCGTTGCAGAAATGTATCCGGCCATTCGTCGCTTCTTCGGAGGCTAATTTGAGACAAATGCGATAGGATGTAAAGAAAGCAATTTATGCATCTATGAAAATGGTTAAATGCTAAGATGAGAACACGTAAGGAAATAAAAAATTGTCTTTGAAGCCAATAAGCAGGAGAACAAAAAAGTGTTCCTTCCCACACTCCCGGAATGGTTGCGTATAATACCCAACTCTACATTATTCATCCTATTGCTCTCCATGTCACTTTCGCTCCTCACGGCGTTGGCCAACAAATTGCTTACTAATAGAGAGCAGTTGGATTCTTGGAGAAAAGAGGTTGCTAGATGGACCGAAGACTCCAAAGAGGCCAGAAAAAGCGGCGATAAGAAACTTCTTGCAAAGGTGAAAAGAAAGGAAAAGCACATTCTGTCGCTTCAATCGAAGATGATGTGGCAATCGATGAAAGTTTCTCTTCTCTTCATGATCCCCTTCTTTCTCATATGGCAGCTTTTGATCGGGTTTTATGGTGATGCAACGGTTGCGAAAATTCCGTGGATTGACGGCATATGGGAATTACCTTTGTTTTATTGGTATCTACTCTGTTCCTTCGCATCTGGAACTCTAATTATGAAAGCGTTGGGCGTAACCCCAGGAGCAACTGAGTGAAATGCCAAGGCCTTCCCAACGTACAAGAAGTAGAAAACGCTCTCCAAAAAGGTTACCTGGCGGCGGTGCTACGCTCCATTACAAAAAGGAAAAGGTTGGGGCTTCCCGCTGTGCTCGATGCAGTCAGATTTTGTCTGGCGCTCCAGGGTTGGTCCAATCCAAGATGGGCAAGTTAACCGCCAGTCAGAAGAGAATACAGCGCATGTATGGCGGACATCTCTGCCACATATGTCTTCAAGACTTGCTCAAGCAGGCCGTTAGAGAGCGAATGAAATGAGCCGAGGAAAGAAAAAAGCAATTGTGATCTGCATAGCCGGACTAACTGGGTGCGGAAAAAGCACTGTATCAAGACGACTAGCCAAAAAATACGGCCTAAAACATTTGTCTGGTGGAACAGCACTTAAAAAGTTAGCCATAGAAATGGGATACCAACCACATGAAATAGGATGGTGGGAAACACGCGAAGGAGTCAAGTTTTTGAAGCACCGTCTTGAAGATCCAAAATTTGACAAGCAAGTGGATGAGCAACTTCTAAAATGGGCAGAACGCGGAAATGTTGTCTTAGATAGCTGGACCATGCCTTGGCTGTTTAAAGGAGGCTTTAAAGTCTGGTTTGAGGCATCGCCCAAGGTAAGATGTCGTCGCCTAGCGAAGCGTGATGGCATCAGCAAGAAGGAAGCAATGGAGGCCATCAATGAGAAAGATGAGAAAACCCGGCGTATCTATTATGATCTTTACGGCTTCAAGCTGGGCGAAGATTTTTCACCTTTCAACCTAATTCTCGACGTGAACCTGCTGGATACTGAGGAAGTTTTCAAAACCTTATGTTTGGTGGTTGACCGTTTAGTTTTGGGAAAACGACCTCAAGCCTAAAGTAGATGAGGTTATAAGTGTGTGTGGCAAATTTGTTATGTTTCAGAAGCAACTCAGGAGGAATGTGGGATGCCCGCTGTTGAAGTAGGAAGAATATGTGTAAAAATCACTGGACGAGAAGCAGGGAAGAAATGCATTATAGTCGATGTTATTGACAAGAATTTTCTTCTAATAACTGGACCACAACAAGTAAACGGTGTCAAGCGGAGACGAGCTAACATAAATCACCTTGAGCCGACACAAAAGAAAGTTAGCATCAAACGCGGAGAAAGCGACGAAGAAATAATGAAAGCCTTAAAGAAAGAAACATTAAATTTCCTCGGTGAACCGCTTAAGATTAAACTGTAATCCTTCCTCTGCGTTCACTTTTCGTCTGTTTCCAGGTCATTTTAGACCGGTTTGTTCTCTTTACATCGAAAGAATATATAACGTATGTGTACATTCATACTGTGGGCTGGCCTTAACATGCCGGAAAGAATTAAGATGAAAATCGGCAGAGCAGGTTACGTGCAACGTATCGGCGACAAAGATTATATTAAAACTCGAAGCCGCATAGAAAGTGTGCCCATGCGTAAGTTGGCTAGACTGAACCGCCTAGGCGGGCATACTTGGCGACTGGTTCAAGAGGGAAGGGATATTTTCCTTGTGTTGGAGGCGTTAACATTAAAGGAGGAAAAAGAAGCCCTTAAGATAGGCTGAGAGTGAATTCGGACTGCTAAATTAGTCTATATGTTAATCTCATCTTTTGGCTTTGGCTGAGAACTTAACGATGTTCTCAATCATGGTTTTAGCAAGCTGACGTTGATGTGGGCGCTTTTGGATATATTCCGGTTTAGGAATGTTTCAGCCAGAATAACAACCGATATATTAAGATATCCTACATGTATCATTTGAGCTAACTGTTGAAAAAAGAGGCGTTTTCATGACGTATGTAGATGTCTGGAGCGTTGTGGCGTTGCAACAGCGTCAAATTCGAAGCGTAGAAAAGCTTTGGAAGCTGAAACTGATTAGACGAAGCCTCAAACTGTCTTTACATGTGGCTTACTACCGGACGAGTAACACCATACTCAAATCGCTGTTGAAAGCGGAAGTCAAACTTCACGCCTTCTTGCTAAGTAGATGAGAGAGTCGCAGTCTAGTTTGGGTTAGGAACGCGTTATCCCTCTCGACCCATTGCCTTACGTAGAGTTTCTCATGATCTGCATGCATCAAATGCCAAAATAGCATGGGAAATGTCCTGAGAAGACAACCCAGTTGGTTTAGTACTCTGGATGTTTGAGTGTCAACCTTGTGAACTTACATTGATTCTTTGCTAGTTAAGCCGCCTTTCTAAGCCACAAGCGACCAGGATATTTTCAAGGTTTTCCTTTGTTTGCTTTTGCTTGTAGGTTCTTAAGGCATGTATCAGTCTAGTCGTTCTGATCTCTTCTAGCTTCTTCCTAATCGCTATTGCAAGCAGACTTCCAATGAAGAGATATTGGCATATAGACGTGACATTAGAGACTTTTCGGTTAAGGCTGGCGTTTTCGAAATCCACTATATAGGGTGTGTTGGCAGCATCTACAATAATGTGCTTAGGTGCATTACTTAGTTCTCCATGGTCCAAGCTTGCTCCATCTAGTTGCCAACATTGCTTTAGAATTCCATGTAGAGTTTTTTGTACTTTAGCTTTTGTTCCTCGCCCTTTCAGGGTTGTAATCCATTCCGGCAGTCGTGTTCCATCAATGAACTGCATTAGAAGAAAATTTTCGGTGACATCAAGTAGTTTTGGTCCAACACCCACATCATTTGCTCTCTTCAGCATTTCAGCTTCATGTTGCATTCCAACACGACCAGCATCTATTCTTCGGATTTTTATGGCCGTTTTTCCCGCGCTGGTGTGAGCAACTACTACAATACCGACGTAACCCTTGCCTAAAACGTGAACGTCAAATGCTTTCTTGTCTCCAGCGAATTCCAACGCTTTGACGTTAAGTTTTTCCAGTTCAAGAAGACGTTTTTCTGTTTCTATCAGGTTGTATCGGGGATAACATAGAATTTCAGCATATTTTTTCTCAAGAAGCTGCTCGATGGGAATGATATCTTTCCGATGCAACAGTTTTCCCGCATGGCAGTGGTTCAGTTATCTGTTAGCCATAGAATGCTCAGAGGCTCCTTTAAACTGTGTTGTTGCTATACTGGAATTATGAGTGAAAGGTCTTTCGAGCCGCTTGGATTCCTGCTCCGAAGTTAACTGGGAAGTTCAAGTCAGCTAATGTGTTTTCGAAGGCATTAATTGTGGCAGTGACTTCGGCTGCTGAGATGATTCCCATGCATCCGACTCGGAGAGTTCTCTTTTCGAGTTTGCCCAAGCCGCTGCCGATTATCACCTTGTAGCGTTCTCGCATAATCTTTCTGACTTCGTCACAGTTGACTTCAGAAGGCACGTTAATCGCAACTACGGTGTTGGAACGAACATGCCTCGTTGGATAAGATGTTAACGATAAAGCTTCGAACCCGCTGTAAAAGGCTCTTGCACAGGTTGCATGCCGTTCAAACCGATTTTCCAAGCCTTCCTCGCGAATGATCTTTAAGCCTTCATCCAAAGCGTAGAAAATTGGCAGCGCGGGTGTGAACGGAGTTGCCTTCTCAGCGCTCGATTCTCGGGCTCTTACTAAGTCAAAATAGTAAGGTCTAGTGTCATTTTTCTCTATGACTTCCCAGATCTTGTCGCTAACAGAGACCACCACTACTCCTGGTGGACATGCTAGGCACTTTTGGCTTCCGGCGATACAGATGTCGATGTTCCAATCGTCAACTGGCAGCTTGTCTCCTCCGAGAATAGATATGGCATCAACAATCAGGGGAACATTGTTTTCTTTCGTTATTTTTCCAATTTTAGGAAGGTCTCGCACGGTTACGCCAGTGGAGGTCTCGTTGTGAACGATGGCCACTGCCTTAACGTTGCTTTCTCTAGCTAGAACTTGCTCTATTTGCTCTGCCGTAGGTGAGTGACCCCATTCTACTGGGATTTCAATGACTCTGGCTCCTCGACGGATTACTGTTTCTTTTAATCTTTGGCTGAAAAAGCCGAAAACTGGGACAACAACCTTGTCGCCAGGGTTTACCACGTTGCCGACGGCACATTCTATACTGCCTGTGCCGGAAGAAGTTAAGACGAAAACCTCATTTCTGGTTTGGAAAACGTATTTGAGATTTTCCATGATGCTTTCATATAATGCTTGAAATTCTGGTCCTCTGTGGTTAATCATGGGTTTCATCATTGCACGTATAGTACGGTTGGGAACATTGGTTGGTCCTGGCAACATGATGAGCTGTCTTTGTTCTTTCAACTCAAGCCCCCTCCGTTGAAGAGTAGATTTTAAGCATTAAGCCACTCTTTTATTAAGTATTGCGGAGGAGAAGGCATGGCAACCATTTCGTTGCTATCTGACTTCGGTCTGAAAGATTCTTATGTGGCAGAAATGAAAGCGGTGATTCTTTCTATCTGCCCCGAAACGCGTATAGTTGATGTAAGCCATGAAATTGAGAAGTTCAACATACGCATGGGCGCATTTGTGCTAGCTTCTGCTGCGCCATACTTTCCAAGAGGATCAGTTCATGTTGCCGTTGTAGATCCTGGAGTAGGAACAAAGCGACGCCCTATCCTTGTAGAAACGGATCACGCAACCTACGTAGGACCAGACAACGGTCTTCTCATGCTCTCGGCAAAAAGACAGGGTATAAACCATGTATATCACATTACAAACAAACAGTTTATGTTGTTAAAAGCCTCCAGAACCTTCCACGGAAGAGATATCTTCGCCCCCACAGCAGCGCACCTAGCAAAAGGGCATGCTCCCTTAGAGTCTGGCCCCGAAATCAATGATTACATAACTCCCAAATTTGCCAGACCAAGTTTGGACAGAAACATGTTGTCCGGAGAAATTCTACATATTGACAACTTCGGCAATGTTGTTACAAACGTTTCTATGAGCGAATTGGGGAAGATAGGTATAAAGAAGGGCGACATGTTGCATGTCAAACTCGAAGAAGATATACTGAAGCTGAAACTCTGCAGAGCTTATGGCGAAGTCAGACCCAAACAGCCTCTAAGCATAATTGGAAGCCACAATTTTCTGGAAATTTCCATTAATCAAGACAACGCTGCGAAAAGGTTTGAAGTGGAAATCGGAGAAGAGGTTCAAATATCACATTCTTGACTCTTGACGGCGTCAAACCTTGTCAGTTTTTGCCAAGTCGTGAATTCTTCT
>JAPUUO010000055.1 GCA_026967815.1 Candidatus Bathyarchaeota archaeon
TGCAATTACATCATACATCGCAGCATTCGCAGCTCCTGCCGCGGTCATAATCGCAATCAAAGGCGTCCTAGCTATGGCAAAAGAAAAATAGAACTCCCACAAACCCTTTTTTTATCTTAAATCCAAGTGCAGTCTAAACAACACAGGTGTGCACGTCCAGTTTGCTGCTATTCGGCATATGGTTTGAATTTCCACGCTTCTTTATTTGAGTAGATCTGTTTCAAGAAGGTTAAGGCCTTTTCCTGGTCTAGTGCCAGTAGTAATTTGCCTACGTGTTTGCAGAATCGCTTGCTCAATAACACTCTGTTCCAGTCTGCACAGTCATGTAGGATTTCGCGATTTTTGAAGTCTATGATTATATGGTAGTCTCTTATCGCTGCTTTTACCAGATTGTCCGTCTGCTCGTGGATAGTCAAATCTGCGTCTTTGATGCGTTGGGCTCTTTTTAGTCTTGGATTGTCAATGAAGGCGTTCAGTAGGTTTTCGAAGGTTATTTTTTTGGGCTCCACAAAAGCTTCCAGAGTTGGCGTTTTAGTTTCGATTGGCGTTTTGAGGTAGTTCTCTACAGTTGCTTTCACCTGTGCTTGTCTTGGGGTCAAGGCGCCTAGCATTTCTAGGATTTGAAGGCAGTTCTCAACTGCGTAGCCATGGTAATGGTTGTTGAGATATCCGTAGACAGTTTCCACTTTGTTTGCGACTTCTTTGACTTTTGGAATCCATGGTTCGAGTTCGCCGATGTGGTATCGGTAGTTGTACCATGGTCGTGTTCCTTTTCCGTGCCATCTGAAGTACGCTATTTTTGACGTCACTTTTACTTCTGGGGGTAACAGGGGTTCGTCGACGATTGTGTAGGCTACTTGATATTTCTTGAGTAACCGCCATGTTTCGTCTCTCATCCAAGATAGGTCTCTGAACTCTACGGCGAACCTTATGTTGGTTGGAAGAATCTTGAAGAAATCTTCCATAAGGTCAAGATCGAAGTCGAACCGTGGAGGAAGTTGGATTAGCATGCAGCCGAGTTTACCGTTTAGATGTAGCGGCTCCATGAGTTCGCAGAAGCGTTTGAGGTCGTCTTCAACGCCTTCGTCTAGGCTCAGTTTCTTTTCGTGGGTTATCAGTTTGGGGATTTTCGCTACGAAAATGAAGTCGGCTGGTGAGTATTTTAGCCATCCCATGGCTGTGCCTTTTGATGGATAGCGGTAAAAAGTTGAGTTTATTTCAACTGTTTTGAAGACTTTGCAGTAGGCTGAGAGCATGCTTTTTACTTTTTTCTTGTAGAAGGGTCCGATCCATTCTCTGTAGCTCCAGCCAGATGTTCCAAGTATAATGTTGGTCAATGTGTTCACCATGATTGGACAGACTCTAGGGTTTGAACTATCTCGTTGATGTTGTTATACGTTTTTTCTTCGAGTTTCTGAAGCAGGGAAGACGCGTGAACTCTTTCAGTCTTTGTTAGGTCGATGAGCTTCCATCCCTGATGGCGAATCAGCTCCGTCTTGCTGCTTGGGAACTTAGCGTCTTCACGAAGGACTTCCTCGAGTGAATGCAAGCCTGTAGATTTGGTGACCATAGGAAATTTTCCTGTCTTCTTGTAGGTTTTAAGGCGCGCGGCGTCTTTGTACATTCTAACGAAGTGGAAGCTCACAGCTATTGTTTTGTGGTCTCCTTTAGAGGCTTTTTTGTCGATTTTTCTGAGTTCTTCATCTGTTGGCTGGTAAATGTTGTGAGTGCCTTTGCCAAAGAGTCTTGAATATAGGATGTCTGATTTGTAGGCAGGTTCTTCATCTTTGGCGAGGTCAACGGAATGGACCATATTATAGTCGTGCATCATTTTGGTGAAATAGGGGTTGATGGGTCGCTTGCTGCCTCTCAGCTCTAAGGCTAATCGGACGCCTTTCAGATCTGCTGTTGAAAAGAAGTCGCGTATGAGGTCAGCATTGGTCTCAGTAGGCTGGAAAGTTGGCGGAGTTTGAAGGTGTAGAATCTCTGCTTTTAGGATGTTGCAGATGGTGATCATCTTTCTAGAGATTTCACAAGCTTCTGGTGTCGGCTGGAACTTGTGTTTATGAGTCAGTGCCTTGTTGCATCTCACTGCGAACTCAAAGTTTGGAGGCACCAGTTTGCGCCAAGATTCTACAAGCTTGACATTAGGCGTTTCATAGAAAGTGGAATTCACCTCTACAAAGTTGAATGCTCTCGAGTAGGCTGCCAAAGGGTGTAGACCGGGAACTTGAAAGTATGCCCATCCCCCTGCTCCGATGAGGTATCGTGTCAAGCCGTGGTCCTCATATGTATCTTAGGGTCAGAAATAAAATAGGATATTGGTTTAGAGGCGCCAGAAGGATCTAAACCAGTAAGACTTGAACCCTTTTGGTATTAGTCTCGTCCGCTTTTTGCACTTTGCATAACTCTTTAATCAGATGAAGATTTTAGGAGAGTATAGCTTTCTTAGTCAGTTTCAAAGTGGAATTGGAACTCTCGAACTCAACAAGACAGTTTCACCTTTGCCAATTAGCTTGCAGTACTAACGTAGATATATGAGAACAAGGCGTTGAATCTCTTAGTGCTCGTCAATGTTTGTCAACGAAGTGACATGCAAATCTCTGCTAAATCGAAGTCGCCTAGCAGACTACTGTATTAATCCATACGTCGGTTGTGGTCACGCATGCAGATACTGTTACGCTGAATCATATACTAGACGATTCACAAAGCATAAAGAACCGTGGGGACAGTTTGTGGATGTTAAAGTTAATGCACCAGAGATCCTAGAAAAGGAGGTTCAAAGACGCAAAAGAGGCAAAGTATTCATAAGTTCTCTTACAGACGCTTACCAGCCGCTGGAAAGCAAGTACGGAATCACAAGGAAAATTCTTAAAATTCTTCTCGACTTTCAGTTTCCATTATCAATTCAAACAAAGTCTTCTTCGGTACTTAGAGACTTAGATTTGCTTTCAAAGTTTGAAGATTGTGAGGTTGGGTTCACCATCACTAGTATGGATGAGAGTATCAGGAAGATATTTGAACCTCATTCTTCACCCACATCAGAAAGACTAGATGCAATAGAAAAACTAAAGGAAAAGGGAGTAACAACCTACGTTTTCTTCGGCCCAATACTGCCTCTTTTGTCCGACAGAAACTTGGAAGAATATTTTCAAACTCTTGCTGATCTAAAGATTGACTTCGTCTATGTAGACAGGCTTAATTTGAAGCCTGGATTATGGAATACGCTTGAAAAAACCGTGAGAACAAAATATCCTCAATTAGTAAGTGAGTGGCAAACTGTTCTAGGCTCAAAGAATGACTACTATGAGAGAGTTCGAACGGTCATCCAAGATCTTTGCGCGAGAAAAAAGATACAGTGTGAAATGTGTTATTAGTACGCCTTGCTTTCAAACACGACTCTTAGGGAACTTTGGGTTTGTATCTCATTTTCTCTCTGAAGAAATCTATTGACCTAAACTTGGTTAAGAACTTCGCAGAATGTTTTGCGTGAGCTGGAATGAAATATTCGTCGCCTTTTTTATAGATCTTAGTTTTGTTGTCGATGGTTAGTTCCATTTTTCCTTCTACAACAACTCCCCATTGTGGAGAGTTGTGACTGTGTTCTGGCACTCCTCCTAAAGGCTTCATTTCAAGGAAAACTATTTGATGATTTTTGCCCTGAGCTATCCATCCTGTTGCGCCTTTAAACTGAATATCTGCCTCCGGCAAATCCTTTATGACCTTAGGAAAACTTTTCATTGTACCAACTTCCACGTTCTCCTTGCCAATTGAGGCAAAAAAAGGTAGCGTTCATTTTTCTGCGCGTGCTGAGAAAAACTTTCCATCAGGTGTTCGTAGGTTTAGGATAAAGATGTGTTGATGTAGATTAACGTCTAGAAGGATCTTTTTTGTTTTTCACTTTCATCTGGGAGTCTCCTGAGCTATGGAATATTTTTCTACTAAATCCTTTTGAGTCTCGGTTTCGACTTTTTCAACCCCTTTATGTGTCGTGAACGCATTGTTTGGAGGATCTAAGAGAGTGTTGTCTTTCGGTATGTCGAGGATCGATGAGGCTTTTCCTGGTTTTCAGAGAGGTGACTTTGCGGTTTTGTTTGGGCATTCTCTATGTAAGATGTTGACTTTTCGTCTTAGCGTTCGCTGTCAGTTGCCTCGTAGAAAGGGTGGACTCAGCTCTACAGTAGTATTCGTTGATGGTGGAAACACTTTTGATCCGTATGCTGTTTCAGCCACTGCTCGCGAATATGGTTTGGAGCCTGAATCTGTGCTGGAGAAGATTTTTGTCTCGAGGGCTTTCACGGCATATCAGCTGACCGCGTTGATTTTCGAAAAACTGGAGGAGGCTTTAAAAAGATATAATTCTAAGCTTGTGGTTATTTCGGATATAGCTGGGCTTTTTCTTGATCGTGATGTTCCTAAAATAGAGGGCAGAGACCTCTTTTTTAAGATGACTCAGCATCTTTTGAACCTTGCCTCTCGAAGACAAGTTATTGTTGTCACTTCGTATTTTCCGCGAGTTTATTCAAACAGAAGTCTCTTTCTAGAGCTGGTTCTGTATGGAAAAGCGTGTACAGTAATTGGGCTTAAAAAGTCTAAGGGTGCTTTGAAACTCGTTTTAGAGCGCCATTCGGGCATTGAACCGTTTGTTATGGATTTTCCTTCCAATGGGGTCACGATGGACATGTTTATGGAGCGTAACTGAATGGGGAGAACTGTTCCCTCGTATCGTCAAGCGTTGGAACGTGAAATTAAGAGGTGGACGGGTTTCAGGAAGGGGTTGAGAGAAAAGGATGCTGAGGCTTTCGATCAAATGATGAACGCTTGCAGAATGTTTGCGTCGGCGGGAAGCATGGCTACGAGACCGATTTTGCTTGAAGCGATGTTTATGTCGATTCTGCTTCATCAGGAGAAGGTTTTGACGGAGATGAGAGAATGCCTTGTCAGGCTGGAAAAACGGCTTAGTCAGCCTTAGGCCAATTAGGGGCTGGTTGCTTGATGTATATTCTTCTGGTCCCGGTGAAATGACAGTTTGGATCATAGCGGAAGACGGCGAGCGCGTAAAGTTGACAGATAGGTTTCAGCCTAGAATTTTTGTTTCAGGCAGAACGGCGGATCTGTCCAAGCTGACGGATTATCTTGCGACTAGTGAGCCTGTGGTTAGCTGGCGATATGTGGAGAAGTATGCTGATTTTATGGACGACGAGAAGTTGAAGGTTTTGGAGGTAACTATGACGGATTGTCGAAACAAACCTTACTTTGCTCGTAAACTGTTGAAGCTAGGGAGCTATCAGAAGTTTAGGCTTCATAATGTGGATGTTCCTGCTGCTCAGACATATCTTTATGATAGGGATATTTTCCCCTTGGCGCATGTAGTGGTTACTGATCAAGGTGATAGGCTTGCTTACTGGGTGTTGGATTCTGTTGAAAGCGTGGATTATGTGATTCCTTCTCTTCGATTGATGAGAATGCATGTAGAAACAGTTACAGATAGAGCTGTTCCAAACTTTAATGATGCGATCAGCTCGATTGTTCTTGAATACGATAGAGAAAGAGTTGTCATTGATGATGGAGATGAAAGTGAGCAGATTCTCAAGATGGTTGAAGCGATTAGAGAGAGGGATCCTGACGTTGTTTTTACTCAAGGTGGAGACTCGTTTCTTTTTCCTTATCTTGCTCGTAGGGCGTTTGTGAATGGCATTCTTAACAAGCTGGTTCTCGGAAGAGAGGAAATTCCCCTTAGAGCTAAAAAGAAGCGTGGGATTACGTTCTTCTCATATGGAAGGGTTTACTTTAAGGCGCCTGTACGCAGGCTTTATGGAAGAATCCATGTGGATGAAAAGAACACTTTCATCTATTCTGCTTGCGGACTCGATGGATTGATTGAAGTATCGAGAACTTGTAGGGTTCCTTTGCATAAGGCTGCGAGGGCGTCGATTGGAACGATTATGTCTTCTTTGCAGCTTTATCAGGCAACGAGAGATGATATTCTTATTCCTTGGAAGAAGAGTAAGCCTGAAGCGTTTAAGTCGGGTTGGGAGTTGCTTGTGGCGGATAGGGGAGGGTTCATTTTTGAGCCGAAGTTGGGTATACATGATTGGGTTGCTGAAGTTGACTTTTCTTCTATGTATCCTACTTTGATGGCGAAGCAGAATATCTCAGCTGAAACTGTGCTTTGCAAATGTTGTTCAGACTCGTCGTTAAGGGTGCCTGAGCTTGGATATAACGTGTGTGAGAAGCGGGAGGGTATAGTTCCTCGAACTTTGAAGATTATTTTGCAGAAGCGGGCAGCCTATAAGTGTTTGAGAAATGAGGCTGAAGACGTGAAGCTGAGGAAGCTGTACAATAGCAGGCAGAATGCTTTGAAGTGGATTTTGGTGACATGTTTTGGTTATCTAGGCTATAAGAATGCTCGTTTTGGTAAGGTTGATGCTCACATTGCGGTTTGTGCTTTTGCTAGAGATGCTCTTTTGAAGACTGTGCGTATAGCTGAGAATAGAGGTTTCGAAGTAGTTCACGGCATTGTTGATTCTTTATGGCTTAAGAAGGAAGGCGCTTCTTCGAGAGAGTATGTTAAGCTTTGTAGCGCTGTTTCCGAAGAGATCGGTGTGCAGTTGAACATTGAGGGCAGATATCGCTGGATTGTGTTTTTGCCGTCGAGGATGCATGTGGAGATTCCTGTTCTTAACCGATATTATGGAGTGTTTGAGTCTGGAAAAATTAAGGTGCGAGGCATTGAAGCGGTGAGGCGGGATACGCCGTCGTTCATTAAGAGGGCTCAGATGGATATGATAGGCATGCTCGCGAAGGCGTCAAACTCTGAGGCGTTCATTACGATGATTCCTGAGTCTATCGAAGTTTTGAGATGTTATGTAGAGAAGTTGAAGAAAAGAAATGTTGATGCGCAAGATTTGATTGTTGCGAAGCGCTTGTCTATGCATCCGGATAGGTATACGCATGATGTTTTTCAGGTTATAGCGGCTAGGCAGTTGATGAAGGAGGGTATAGAGGTGTCTGGGGGGCAGACGGTTCGGTACTTGATAACTGATGCTGAAAACAAGAGGCCACGTAGGCGTGTGAAGGCGGCGGAATTGATTGATGCTGAAACTCGATTTGATGCTGAAAAGTATGTGGACATGCTGATTCTTGCGGGCGTGAATATCCTGAGTCCTTTTGCGTATGATGAAGAAAGATTGAAAGATTATGTAGTTTATGGTGAAAAACAGACGATGCTCAAGCCTGTTTTGAAAACACCGTAGTGTACAGGCAACGCGCGTAAACGGCTACTGCTCTTGCGAGCGTGCTGGAGGTGATTGGCGTTCAGGAAGTTTTGAGTATGCGCCGTCTGATGTTCTATAAACTGCTATTCTTCCAACGGTTTCCCAGTTGTCTCCATCCCTGCGTCTGAGTTGCACTGTAATGACTTCGGCGGATGGATCGGTCTTTCCAGGCCAGATGGTGATGCCGAGAAAATCTTGTTCATTGATACGTGTATAGAACCTTGCCTTTGGTTGAGATTTTGAGCTCAACTTTGTCACCATATTCCTTTATGTGGTCTACGCTTTTATTTTTAGGCATTTCTGAGGAAAAGTGCGTGTGATATACGTAAAGCTTAAAAATCCTGAGGTTTGGAAGGAGAATTATTGTGGGTGACTGGAATGGAAATACCGTTTAATGAATTTCTGAAACTTGACATGAGGGTTGGCAAGGTTGTTGAGGCTGAACATGTTGTTGGGTCAAGGAACCTAATCAGGATGATGGTTGATTTTGGGTCTGAAAAGAGACAGTCGGTGGCTGGATTGTTGCAGTATTACAAGCCTGAAGAGCTAGTGAACAAGAAATTTGCGTTCGTGTTGAACCTTCAAAGAAGAAAATTTATGGGCGTGGAATCTCAGTGCATGGTTCTTGCGGCTGAAGATGAGAGGGGAAGCGTTATTCTGATAAGACCTGAAAGGGACATCGAAGTGGGAAGCAGAATCAGGTAATATATGAGTACGCCTGCAAGCCACGATACTTTATTTGCCCGCGCGCGCACATAAGTTTATAAGTAGTTTTATGGAAAACATCCTTGAATCAGAATTCTGATTCATCCAGCGAGCAGGAGGTGCAATGCGAATGTCCTATAGAGAATCAAGAGAAATGCACGATGCAGTCTGCGCCGAATGTGGACAAAAATGTCAAGTCCCCTTCAAACCAGACTCAAGCAGACCAGTATATTGCCGAGAATGTTGGGCAAAAAGAAGACCACCAAGAAGAAGTAGATATTAAGCTCACAAGCTAACATCTATTCTTTTCATATCCATATTTTTTTTGGTTTCCGTACTTTATGATATATGCGCGTGCATTAGTTTTTATTTTTGTTTGCACTATTTTGTTTTGCCGGATGACGAGAAGGCATTAGGTTGATATACTGGGATGAAATTTCAGAGTTACTCTGACGGCAACGATCAATTAACCTTTGTTCAATATGCACGTGCAAATGAAGGGAAATGAAACTATGAAATCTCGCTTTTTTTCCGCAGTCCAATGTAGAGGTTGCATTTTTAAAGGTTCCACGTACTGTTGGCGTCAATGCCCTTACAATATTTGGAAGAAACAGACTTTCTGAAAGCATCGTGCGCGTGGAAGTTAGTCAAAAAACGGAAGATTAAGATGTAGCTTGTTGTGTTTCACTCGCCCTTTTCAAACAGCAGATAATGATTGACATCTGCTCCTATCCCGATTCCAACACAAGAATAGGTGTGGAGACGCCAACCGTTCTTTTGAAACCTCTCGATTGCGTTAGCTACATCGTTATGGTGCTTGACTTGCACGCACATCCATTCTTTCAACCTAATTTCACCTTCTGAGATTTGCATAAGTAGGCGTATATGGTTTACGCGCGCATTGTGGCAGATCGCAAAATTTAGATGAATAGGATTCTTTTGAGAATGATTTGCTTCATTTCAGTGTTTCTTGTGAAATTTTTCTGCTTCTTCTTCTAGTTTGCTGAGTCTCGTGTAGTAATCTGG
>JAPUUO010000056.1 GCA_026967815.1 Candidatus Bathyarchaeota archaeon
TAAAACAGGCTACATCGGAAAAGTTGCCAAAGACCATGAAGGAAAGCTGCTTCTAGAAGACTTCAGAAGAGAAAAAGTTGACACAAGCGGCATAATAATTGTGCCAACGGGAAGAAGCGGGGTTGCCACCGGCTACGTAGACATGAGAGGTCAAAGAGCCTTGTACGTAGACCCAGGTGTAAACGATACTCTAGAATTCGAAGAAATAAACCTAGAATACATAAGTCAAGCCGAATTTCTGCACTTAACATCCTTTGTGGGAGAAGAACCCTTCATAGCCCAAAATAGACTGGTTAAAGAACTGCCACAGATCAAGGTAAGCCTCGATCCTGGCGAGATTTATGCAAGGAAGGGTTTATCGACACTAAAAGCGCTGATTAAACGAAGCTTCGTAGTTTTTCCCAGCGAGAACGAAGTCAGAATGCTTACTGGAAGAGAATCAGAGGAAGGCTCCGACATTTTGATTGAGGAAGGCGCTGGAATAGTAGTAGTGAAACTAGGTGGAAGAGGATGCTATGTTACAGACGGCAAAGCAAGCTATCATGTTGAACCTTTCAGAACAGAAGTTGTGGACACAACAGGGGCTGGCGACGCGTTCTGCGCCGGCTTTCTCTACGGATTAATCAAAGGCAGAGACCTCTATACGTGTGCGAAACTTGGGAATTTCATGGCTTCATGTTGTGTAACCAAAATTGGCCCAAGAACGGGGTTCCCAAAACTATCTGAACTACGTGAGCTAGAATTTCTTTGATAATGCTTTTGCTTGTGCCAAGGACGCGTGCGCCGAGAATTAAAGAAAATGCCACGTGGAGAAAGAAAACGAGAAGTCTTTTTTGAGTGCATGAGTAAGAAGCATTGCGAGATGATATCGAATGTATGTTGACACTCATTTACATCTGCATGAACCTTGGTTAAGCGACAAAGAGAGAATAACTGAAGCGAATCGACAGAAAGTTATTGCTGACATCACACAGAACAAAATTGTCACTTGGGCTCAGTCTTGCGATATTCCTTCTTATGAAAAAACGCTCATGTACTCCAAACAATCTGAGTATATTTTTCCTTCTTTCGGGATACTTCCATGGTATGCCCAGGAATATGCTGATAGACTTGATGAGGTCGCAGAACTGTGTGAAGATGCTGTTATGCTTGGAGAAATAGGCTTAGATGAAAAATATGCGCGAAATAAGGCTAGTGTTCCTCATCAACGACCCCTTTTTGAAGTATTTCTTAAAGCATCTGAAAAGCACAATTTAATCATGAACCTTCATTTTCGAGGAGGTTTAGAACGAGAGGGGTTTGAGTGCTTGAAAAGCTATGATATTAAGAAAGCGATCTTTCATTCTTACTCTGGTTCTCCTGATATGATCAAGGAAATCAACGATCAAGGCTATTACTACTCATACGGTGCAGCCAACTTTGAAGGGAGAGGTAACCCAAGGGAAGAACGGTTGACAGAAAGGTTACAACTTATTCCTGATGACCTATTGGTTTTGGAAATTGATGTTCTCCAGAAATCCAATTTTCAAGTACCTTCCGAAGTCTTTCCAAAAATGTTGAGGGCGGTAGCAGAATTCAAGAATATCGCTCCTGAAGAAGTTGAAGCTATTAATCATAAAAACGTCTGCAAATTAGTTGAAAATGATCCAAAGCTAAAACATATGAAGCAAATGTTGAAAATTTAGTGTGTATCACCCTAATTCTTTGCGCGCGCATTTCTAAAATTTCTTCGTTAAATATTCTGTCATAGACTCAAAAATCAGCTTTCCATCTCCGTATTTTGGAACTTGTTCTCTCCTTGTCCAATCTGGCAGTTGCCAGCCATAGTATGCTCGCTCAGGATGAGGCATCAAACCAAATATTGTTCCATCTACGCTACAGATGCCTGCGATGTCGTAGAAAGCTCCATTGGGATTTGCCGGATACGCACCTCCAGCATACTCACCTTCTTGGCTGCAGTATCTAAAAACGAGTTGGTCGTTGTCAAGGAGTCTTTGGAGATATTCCTTCTCCTGTTCTCTTGGAAAGATGAATCTGCCTTCTGCATGTGCGATTGGAATCCTCAACACCTGTCTCTTCGGAATTTTCTGAGTAAATATGCATCTACCACTGTTTTCATGTTTAAGGTGAACCCACTTGCAACGGTATCCAGTCGGCTCATTCGTTGCCAAAGCAGCTTGTGGATACTCACTAACCCTATCAAAACCAGGTAGTAATCCCGCCTCAACTAAGACTTGAAAGCCGTTGCAAATACCTAGAACCGGCTTTTCTTGCTCAACGAATTTTTTCAGGTCTCGTCCAAGTTTGGCTGCGATTCCCTTAGCCCATATGGCACCAGCTCGCACGTAATCACCGAAAGAGAAGCCACCTGGAAAGACAAGAGCATCATAGCTGAGAAGATTCTTCCTATTGACGATCTGGTTTAGATGGACAACTTCGGCTTTGACGCATAAATCTTCAAATGCTCTCTTGGTCTCTGCATCGCAGTTGGTTCCTCCAACCCGCATTACACAAATCCTAACGTCTTCTTTCTTCACAGGTCAACCTCCAAAGGTGCCTTTCCAAGCCTTTCTAAGTTCCACTAGACTGGCATCCACAACTGTACTTTCATCTGACCCGTATACCTGAAGACGCCTTTTCCGCTGAACTCTACCTACAACCGAGAAAGCAACACCATCCATCAAAGCTTGAAAATCTCTTCTCCGTTTCTCCTGAACCTCCACCAAAAATCGGCTGTTGGACTCTGAAAACAAGATGAAATCATTTCTCTGCATACTTCTTGATCTAGGGACATTTTTCAAGTGTAACTCAATTCCGTAGTCGCCGGTGAAAGCCATCTCAGAAACTGCAACAGCTAAGCCTCCTTCGGAGAGGTCGTGACAAGTCTTGATACAGCCAAGGTCAACGGCTCTAACAATTGACTTCATGATTTTTCTTGCTTGAGATATTCTGACTTCTGGGATGGTTTTTCCTAAGAATCCTCTCGACTTGTAATATTCGGAACCACCCAGCTCCGGATAGGTTTGACCAACAATATAAATGAGATTTCCTGCTTGTTTAACATCCATGGAAACGGTTTTTCTCACATCGGGAATGAGTCCGACCGCGGTAATTAGGAGTGTTGGGGTAATTGGGCCTGAGGGCGACTCGTTGTAAAGGCTGTCCTTGCCCGAAATAAATGGAGTTTCAAAACCTTTCGCAAACTTGTAGCAAGCTTGGCATGCCCTCACTAAAGTGCTCATTCTATCTGTTTTCTCAGGGTTGCCCCACGTGAAGTTGTCAAGCAACGCGATCCTTCTGCCGCCCACCGCTGTGTTGTTTCGGATAGCCTCGTCTATGCTAGACGCTGCCATCCAGTAGGGGTCAATTTTTCCGTAATTCGGATTCATGCCGCAGGAGAGCACTACACCTTTCCACGAATCTTCTAGGGGCTTCAAAACCGCAGCGTCACTTGGACCAGCATATCTACCCTGTAAAGGCTTTAAGGCGGTGTTTCCCTTCACTTCATGGTCATAGGTTCGTATTACCGACTCTTTGCTTGCCACATTTGGTGAAGATAGGATCTTCAGAACATCTTTTGTGAGCTCTTGTGGCTCTGGAAAACGCGGTTCTTCATAACTTGGCGCTTTCCACCTAGCCGTTCTTTGGGGTTTTGGTGGCTTGAACAGGAACTCTATTTCAATTTCAGCGACTTTGTATCCTTGATAGCTGATCTTGAGCATTTTGTCCTTGATAAACTTGCCAATCGGAGTGGCTTTTACATCTTCACTTTCAAATTTTTCTAAAACCTCTCGAAGGTTTTTCTTTGGAACCAAGAGAAGCATTCTTTCCTGTGACTCAGAGATGTAGATCTCCCATGGAGCTATACCCATACGTTTCAAAGGAACTTTTTCTAGCTCAACATAGGCTCCGCATCCAGACTTCTCAGCAGTTTCGCCTATGGCACTTGATAAACCGCCTCCGCCGAGGTCAGTTATGGATGAGCCTAGTTGGCAGTCTCTGACCTCGATTATGGCTCGCTTAAGCTTTTCTTCCTCTATTGGATTAGCAATTTGAACCGCTGGTCTTGAAATTTCCTCGGATTTCTCCGTCAACTCGGCTGAAGCAAACGTGACGCCGTGGATGCCGTCTCTACCTGTTTTTCCGCCAACTAGTAAGATGATGTCGCCGGGCTTCGCGTCTTTCACAAACTTGTCTTTCGGAAGCGTCCCGATGCAACCGCAGTAAACAACTACGTTGCCTACGTAGGTCTCGTCGAAATAAATAGCTCCGTTGACGGTTGGAATGCCCATGTTGTTTCCGTAGCATCCTATTCCAGAGATGACTCCACTGAAGATGTATTTTGGATGTTTCACGCCAACGGGAAGCTTGTCATGTTCAAAGTTTAACGGACCGAAGCCTAGTACGTCTGTGCAGGCTATTGGTTCAGCCCACACTCCGAGTATGTCGCGTATAACGCCTCCTACGCCAGTTGCTGCTCCTCCGAACGGTTCAATAGCCGATGGATGATTGTGGGTTTCAACCTTTGCCGCAAGTGCAACGCCTTTGTCAAAGTTGATTATGCCAGCGTTATCTTCAAAAACTGAGAGGCACCAGTCTGGGTTGAGCTCCATAGTGGCTTTGGCTATGTACGTTTGGAAAAGGCTCTTGATTGTGCCGTTTTCCGTGACCACATCGCCTTTGAAGGTTTTATGATGGCAGTGTTCTGACCATGTTTGCCCAATGGTTTGAAGCTCAACATCTGTTGGGTTTCTTCCTTTCATAGCAAAGTGCTTTTGAATTGCTTTCATCTCTTCCAAGTTTAAGCCGAGTTCCAGCTCCTTGCTGATTTGCAGAAGCTGCTTGTTGTTTGCTTTTGGTAAGCGTATTTCGTTGAGTTCAAAGGGTACATCTGTTTTGATGTAGAGGCTCATTTGACCTCCTCAATCTCGAACTCGTAATTATCCTTGACAGGGTTGGCCAATAACCGCCTACATATTTCCTCCACTTTTCCTTTGGCATCTTTTAAACTGGTTGCTTCCAAACGAATATTGTAAACCTTGCTGACGTTAACAGCCTTGACCGGATACTTCAGCTCGAACAATGCCTTTTTCGTGGTTTCGCCTTCTGGATCAGAGTGTCCAGATTTGAGGCTTATTTCTACTCTTACTCGATATTCCATATTGGATTAATCAAACATACAAGTATATATCAATTTCTACGGTTTTGAATGCAATTATTTACACAAAGACGTTATATGCAGAATGCTTGTGCCTCTTCTTCTGTTCTTATTGAATTCTTACATGCGCACGCAATAATAAAGAATTTAAGGTGGAGCTGCGGGTTTATACAAAGGAATGGGTTTCCTTGGAGTTTGTCATTGAAGCCACAGATCTTACAAAGAAATACGGGTCTTTGGTCGCTGTGGATAAGTTAGATCTCAAAGTTGAGGCAGGCACTATTCATGGTTTTTTGGGTCCCAACGGCGCTGGAAAGACCACAACACTCAAGATACTAGTTGGGTTGTTGAAGCCTGACGGCGGATCAGTAAGTATTCTTGGTCAAGAACTTGGTTGGGACAACCCAGATGCCAGGTCGAGAATAGGCTACATGCCTGAGCTTCCTAAGTTGCCCAAGCATCTGAAAGGAAGAGAGCTTCTCGACATATATGGAAGAATGTATGGCATGAGCAAAGAAGCGCGTGAAAAACAGGTACCTAAACTTCTTGACATGGTTGGCTTGAAGGAACGGGGGAACGATCTCACCGGTGAGTACAGTAAGGGTATGCAACAGCGCTTAGGCATGGCGCAGGCGTTGTTAAACGAGCCCGAGTTGGTCATCTTGGATGAGCCGAGTCTTGGTTTAGATCCTGTTGGAATGGTTGAGATCCGGGAGATAATGAAGGAAATTGCTAAGGAAGGCGTCACCGTCTTTCTTTCGTCACACCTTCTTCACGAGGTTGAGCAGGTTTGCACTAATGTTACAATAATTAACAAGGGAGTTGCGTTAGCTTCGGGCACACTTGAGCAGATATCCGCCAAGATCAGAGGACCCTTGATATTGGAGGCTGAAGTTGATAAGCTCTCCAAAACTGTTATTGGAAAAGTGAAAGAACTGCCTTTCGTGGCAAATGTTTCCAAAGATGGAAAAAAGCTCTTCGTCGAGGTGAAAACCCGTGACGACGTTAGATCTCGTGTTTCTCAGGCTATTACAGCTGGTGGGGGCATCGTCACATCTATGAACCTGAAAGGAGGAAGCCTGGAGGACGTATTTATGGGTCTTCTTGCTAAAAACCAGAAAGAGGAGGCTGCAAAATGAGTGTAAGTCATTCAGGTTGGACAGTGAAGTTTCTTGCAGTGGTTAGGTACGAGCTGCTCTGGAATGTCCGAAAGAAAAAGTTCCTCGGGATGCTTGTTGTCGCGTTTGCTCTTGCCACCTTATCTTTGGCTCTAAACCACATCGCCTACGCCCTTGGTGGCCCACCTGTAGAACTGAATCCGGATTTCGTGATCAACTCTAATGTAGGCTTAGGTGGATTTGTGTTTGTCTTGTTTGCGATAGTGACCACAATGAATATTATTTCGGCAGAGTTTGAGAGCGGAACCATTGTCCCGTTACTAGCCAAACCTGTGTCAAGAACAACCGTGTTTCTGGGCAAGCTATTTGCAGCTTTCCTAACGCTTTTGGCAACATACTGTTTTCTGATGATTTACATGACCGTAGGCGGCTTTCTAGTGTTTGGACCTCAAAACAATCTGCATCTTGTTCCGCTTTCTCTTGTCGGAGCCCTTTTCAGCACCTTAATATGGATAGCCATTGTTCTGTTCTTGGGCACCGTCTTTCGGAGTTCCCTCATAGCTGCTTTTGGGACCTTAGGCGTCTGGATTGGCACAACCATAATCGGTTCAATAATCGGCGTACTAGCAGGTCAAGGGTGGATTTTCACGTATATTCCCGGCTCTGGCAATCAAGGGTTTGCTAATGGAGGACCATCACCGTTTGGTCCAACAGGCACTGGCGTTTCGACCGGCACAGACAGCATAGGATCAAACCTCATAAATTACATTCTGCATCCTTCATGGGAGGTTACCTACTACAAGATAAACATAGGAGGAACCACGCCTGACCAGATTCAATGGGTTAGGCTCTACTCAGAACCTTTTTCTAATATCATCCTAACGTCAATTGCTGTAGCACTAATCTACTTCATCGTCTTTGTTGCAATCTCCTGGTACGTTTTCAGGCGAGCTCAAGTAACAGAATAATCATGGACGTAGACGGCTCAACCTTCACACAATTCTACGGCAATTTTGAAATAACTTTGAGCAGGTCGGATCGTGCTATTATGCCGACAATGTTTCCTTTTCGTGTAATGAGCACAGCGGGGCTATCCTCTAATAACGGGCGGATCACGTTTATGTTTGTGCCTTCTGGCACTATAGGCAATGGCGACTGCATTATTGTTTCAACCTTTTCTTCAGCTAGGTTTGAGTTTAGGTTTCGGACGATATCTTCTTCTGTGATTGTGCCTGCAACTTTTCCATGTTCCATCACGGGCAGTTGAGATATGGCGTGCTTCATCATCAGTTCGCTTATTTTCTGAATTTTCTGATTTGGTTTGGCAATAATAACATTTTTTGTCATGACCTCTTCACATTTTTTTCCTTGTCCTTCGGTGAGGACTTGAAGAATCTTGTTGATCGTGGAAAGCCTAGGATCCACTTTTCCCTTCTCGATTTTAGCAATATGAGCTTGGGAAATGCCCACAAGTTCTGCGAGTTGCCTTTGGGTGAGTCCAGCTTCTATTCGCAGCTTTTTGACCGTGAAACCTGTGACCATCATTCTTTATAACCATCAGTTATTTTTTATGCATTCATGAATATCGCAAAGTATATATCTGTTGCCATTTATCATCATTCGCCAAGGTGAAACCTTCATGGCTAGAAACATTCTCGTTGACAGTTTGAAGCAGACTCCGCTTGAGCAACAAAAGCTTGAAATTGTGGAAAGAAAGGGACTCGGGCATCCAGACTATATTTGTGACGCCATCATGGACAGAATTTCAGTTGAGCTCAGCCAAGAGTATCTAAGGCAAACTGGAGCAATACTGCACCATAATGTTGATAAATCCTTATTAGCCGCTGGAGAAGCTGAAACCAGATTCGGCGGAGGCACAATAAAAGAGCCCATGCTTCTGGTGGTCGGCGATAGGGCAACTTTTGAGATTGGTGACATCCGGATTCCCGTGAAAGCAATCGCCATTCAAACAGCTAAAAAATGGTTCAAAGAAAAACTCAGAGTAGATCCCGAAAAGCACGTGAAGTATCAGGTAGAATTGAAACCTGGGCATCCTGAACTCGTAGACATTTTTGGACGAAAAGAAGGCAAACTACTTGGTGCCAATGACACATCCGCTGCAGTAGGCTACGCCCCTATGACCCGAACCGAGAAAACTGTCCTGCGAACTGAGCAATACGTGAATTCTCCAGAATTCAAGAAGAAATTTCCCGCATCTGGTGAAGACGTTAAGGTTATGGGCCTCCGCACGAACAATGATTTGCGTTTAACCATCTCGATGGCTTTTGTCGATGAATATGTGAAAAGTGAAAACGACTATTTCAGAAAGAAAGCAGAGATTTTCGAGGATATCAGCAATTTCGCAAAAGAAGAAGCAGACTTTGGTAGCACTATGGTGCGCTTGAACACATTGGACGTAAAAGGCAGAGGGATTAAAGGCGTCTATCTAACCGTGTTGGGAACAAGCGCAGAAAGTGGCGACTCTGGCCAAGTCGGAAGGGGCAATCGAGTCAACGGAATCATCCCGTTAAACCGACCCCTATGCTCGGAAGCAGCAGCCGGAAAGAATCCTGTCAGCCATGTCGGCAAAATCTACAACAGCCTATCGCATCACATAGCTGATCGCGTCTGCAAGCGGGTGTCTGAAGTCGAAGAGGTCTATATCTGGTTGCTGAGCCAAATAGGGCAATCCATAGATCAACCGGCCATAGCTGCAGC
>JAPUUO010000057.1 GCA_026967815.1 Candidatus Bathyarchaeota archaeon
TGCCTTGGTTGATGATGCCTATACGGTCACAGAGTTCTTCTACAATGGGAAGAATATGACTGCAGATGAAGATGGTTTTTCCTGCGCTATCGGCTAACTTCTTAATCAGATCCTTCACCATGAGGGCGGCGCGAGGATCAAGCATGGACGTGGGTTCGTCAAGGAACAGAATAGGCGGATCGTGAATGAGAGCCGCTGCGATCAGAATCTTTTGTTTCATGCCGCGGCTGTAGCCTTCAAGCAGGTAATCACGTCTGTCGTAAAGTCCAAATAGCTTCAGTAAGTCATCGATCCTTTCATTGAGAATGTCACTTGGAACATCATAGAGGGCTCCCATAAACTCCAGAAACTCATGGGCGCTGAGCTTTTCATACAAGCCAGGTGACTCGGCAAGCAGACCTGTCACTCTTTTAACATCGTTTTCATTTTTGAGAATGTCATGACTGTTCACGGTGGCTGTCCCGCCAGTAGGTTTTATGATACAGTTTAGCAGGCGAACGGTCGTCGTCTTGCCCGCTCCGTTTGGACCGAGTAGCCCGAAGGTTTCTCCCTCAAAAACTTCAAGATCAAGCTCATCCACAGCCTTGATCTCGCTCCCCTTGCCATAATACTTGGACAACTTGTCCGCGCGGATCACAACCTTCATCATTCATCCCTTGTTCCTATATTGTCTGTTTTGAAACTCTGAATCAAATATGGGCTTTATAAACGTTTTCAGCCAACATTGTGAATTGTAACCTGCCATCTGATGCGTACACCTAAGATTCATGTGAAACGGCATCATAGACAGACACGTTGCGACACAGGTCTCGCAGACGTTGTGCAGGACAAACGGCAACTTTTTTAGTTGTTGCGCTGAAATTTAGTCGTAGTGGTGGCGAAAAGGTCTTTTGGTTGAATCTTGTGACGTCGGAAGCTTGCCCTTCTTTGGCGATGTTGACAAATTCTTAGGAGGCGCAAGCTGTTTTGGTTCCTCGGCTGAAGATTCGAGGGCTGAATATTTCGAGCACCGAATCATTGAGAGTTTTCTACGCAAAATAGAAACTGGGATTGCAGTTCCCAATTTTCCCCAGTTCCGAGACATGAGCAACATGTTTCTGTCAATGATTAATGGAGTGGAGAAAGTTAAAGGCGGCTACGTCGAAACTGCCCCTCTCTCTTTCCAGAGCGAAAGGAGTATCCTGCCCGAAGTGGCAGCCATTAGGAAACACTCTCAAGACTTCTATGAAAAACTCGGTAACTCTTTTAAAGTTAGAATTTGCGTTACTGGTCCCTACACGTTGGCTTCGCAATTCCTCTACAAGGACAAGAGCATTTTCAGCAGAATCGGCACTGCACTGGCGCAAATTGTGGAGAGCAATATCTTCAACAATAAGCATGGGAGCGTACGTGTAGTTGCCTTGGACGAGCCGGTTTTCGGGTTAATAGACGACCCATTGATGGACAGAGGCTCAGAGGCAAGAGACAACCTGCGCAAGGCTTGGGAACTAATTCTGGAAAAGGCCAGCTTGAGAAATGCTCAAACTTGCTTGCATATTCATAGTACACGAGATGAGCTGTTCTGGGAGATAGGATCCCTAAACATAATAGAAACGCACATGAAAGACCCAATCTATGAAACAAAAAGAACCAAGAAACTATTAGAATCAACAGACAAGTTTTTGAACGCAAGCATGACTACTACAGATTTCGACCAACTAATCCGAAACTATTTGATTGCAACTTCTCAGCACAAAATGAGTGAAACGACAACTAACGAGAAAATCGGCGAAACATGGAGAAACATCCAAAAAAGAAAAGTGAAACCCGAGATATTTCTAGAAAGCACAGATTCTATGCAGAAACAATTGATTAAATTGATTGAAAACTTCGGTGCAAACAGAATCTCATACGGCACGCCCGAATGCGGTCTTAAAAGCTTCCCAACTTATGAAAGCGCTCTCGAATGCTTAAACAGAGTAGCAGATGCCGCTAAGATGGTTAAGCCGTAACAAGGACCTACATTTTGAACATGGAGCAAACAATTAATCAGGTTGAATACCTATGCGAAACCTACACTCACTCGTACTTGCGAGCAAGTGAAAAGTTAATGAAGCTCTCAGATATTTTCTAGTAGAAGTGTCCGTCGTGCACGAATTGCTACGGTATTCCACGGTTCATGAAGCCCTCTTGTATAAGAAGCTTAGAGGCGACAAGGTGAAATGCAGCTTATGCGAGAGACGCTGTACAATTCTTCAAGGAAACAAAGGCGTTTGCAAAACAAGAACAAATATTGATGGCAGGTTGTACACGCTTGTCTACGGAAACCTAAGCGCGATGGAAAGCAGACCTATTGAGATCAAGCCTTTCTTCCACTACTGGCCAGGATCTACAGCACTTACATTTTCTACTTGGTCCTGTAACTTCGACTGCATCTGGTGTCAGAATCATCACCTATCCAAGACTGAGCCAAATCCAGCTAACGCAGGTTCTCATGCCCCTGAGCAAATCGTTCAAATGGCAAAGCGCTACGGTGACGAAGGCTTATGCGCCAGCTTTCAAGAGCCAACATTGCTCACTGAATGGGTGCTACCGCTTTTCAAACTGGGTCATGAACATGGACTTTACTGTTGCTACGTTTCAAACGGTTACATGACAACCGAAGCGCTCGAACTGCTTAAAGAATCAGGCATGAGCGGGCTCAAAATCGATGTTAAAGGCGACAAAGAAACCTGCAAGAAATACTGTGGCGGAGCAGATGTTGAAAAAGTTTGGAAAAAAGCTCGCAAAGCCAAAAAGATGGGCTTCCACGTGGAAATTGTAAATCTCGTTGTCACCAACGTTAATGACGATGAAGAATGCCTACGATGGATTATTAAAAAGCATCTCAAAGCCGTTGGACCAAAAACTCCACTACACTTTACGCGGTACTATCCAGCCTACAAGTTTCACAACCAGCCCACAAGAGTTGAAACGCTAGAACAAGCATATAACTTGGCAAAGGAAGAGGGGGTCCTCTATCCTTACATCGGAAACGTTCACAACCACAAATATGAAAACACCTACTGCCCCAACTGCGGAGAAGAACTCATCCGGAGACGCGGCTACACGCTTGTCACATACAAAGTCACTGAAGACAAAAAATGCCCAGAATGCCACAAACCGGTGCCAATTACAGGTAGACACATCAAAAAATGGCATTTCCTACTCTGAGCAAAGAGTATTCATCAGCGCCTAGAAAGCCTAGCCCTTTGTGTCACCGACTACTGTTTGGTTAGTACTTTCTCTATTTTTTCCAGCTTTTTCTCAATAGCGTCAAGTCTATCTAGTATTTGTTTAAGCACCTTGCCAACATCTTCTGTTGGAACTAGAGGAACAGGCGTTGGTGAAGGCCATCTTCTCTCTTCAGGTCTATTGGGGGGTCTTGGCAACAATGGCGGTGGGTATGCTGCAGTTTTCTCTCCACTGGTTTTGCTCATATGAGGTCCCTGAATACCTTTTCCTTTACATTATTTAAGTAATTACTATCCGAAGGCGACTTGCATGGTGGAAATTTTTGACGTTGGTAAAAAAACAATAGCTTTTTTTCAACGGTGATGTTTAAAAGTGAGAAGAAAATTATACTTTAATCTCACGCCTGTGGTTAGAAATTCGGGCGAAAACCCTTTTCCAGAATACTAAATCATTTAACTATTCGTATTAAGGAATTCTTCTCCTTTTTACTGGATTCTTCTTTTTCGACTTTTGCTCTTCATCTTTTTGTTTTCTCGTCAACTATTCCAATCAATGGCTGACTCTTCAACCCTTCAATTTCGGCTTCAGGACACTGTCTTTCAATGTCTTTGCGAAGCTCTTCAGCATCCACGTCGCCATAAGTTTCAACCTTCACCGCTGATTTGCCCTTCTCATCATAGGTTACAGATATTGAGTATCCTGAACTTCCTTCAATTGACTCCTGCTCAAACAGCTTTTCTTCTCAAAGCCAAATACGTCAGAAAAATCAATTGGCTTTTTTCTCCGTTTTCGTTCCGGCACAGCCAAAACCCTCAAGGTTGGATGGCAATTGAACTGAAAAAGAACTAAAATATTAAGATTCTTAGTCCGTAATCCAAAAATAACCGTGTAAAGCTTAGAGTGTTAGAAAGGGTGCATGCAATGAGGATAAGGAGAGCTGTTCAAGCAGTGATTTTCTGTAATTTCAACGGAGAAGAGAGGTTTTTACTTGTGAAAAAGCAGGACTTTTCCGCTCGAAGGTATCGTTGGAGACTCCTCAAGGGCGGAGTGAAAACTGGAGAAAGTGAAATTGAAGCTCTCAAACGGGAAATTTTTGAAGAAGTCGGCTTGGAAGACGTGCAGGTTCTCGGTAAGGTTTACAGTTACCAATTTACGTTCAAAAACGTGAGACATATGGTTTCCAGCTATAAGGTGAAAGCAAATCAAGGCGAACACATCAGACTTCAAATCAGCGAAGTTGCCGGCTACACTTGGGTGCCAAAAGAAAAAGCGATCAGAATGCTGCATTGGAAAAACGAAATAAAAGCGTTGGCTGCTTAAAACGAACCTCAAGGGAACTTCGGTTTAATCGCCTTAGTTGAGCATATATCCACACATTTCAGGCAATAAATACACTCTGGATGGGTAAACTTCTCCCAAGGTAAGTCAAGAATTGGAACCAAGGTCGGACACACCTGTACACAGTCTCGGCAGCCAGCCTTCGTGCATCGGACAGGATCCCTTCGCAGCCCCAGAAAGCTGAACCTGCTAAGCAGAGCGGAGAAAGCTCCTTGAGGACATAGGTAACGACACCAACCTCGAGGCACATAAACTGTTAGACCTATTATGAATCCCATTATCAAGAGCCTAACTAAGAGAAGCGGCTGCAACGACGTGATTGTGTTGCCAATGCTGGCGTAGATTTCATCAGCCGGGTTCTCTAGTAGTTGAGGGATTCCGTATCGAAGATCTATTGCAATTCTCGGTATGACCGCGAAAAGCGTGTCTGCTGGACTTACTGTGTTGAAAGGTGCCTGCGCAAAAACACCTAACGCCCATTTGTAGCTTTCACCGGCTCCCATGGCTAGAGAAACCGATAAAGTTCCGCTGACAAATAAGATGACGGCTAAAATTACGTATTTGACCTTCGCCATGTCCCGATGGGTTCTAGGCGTGACTTTCATGTGTCGCTTTTTTACGTAAGTCAACAAGTCTTGAATAAAGCCGAAAGGACAAGCCCAACCGCAGAGTGCTCTGCCCAAGAACACGGCTGCGACAAAAATCGAAGCTAGGGCAAGCCATGGAAAAGTAACTTCAAAAAGCATAAGCTGTAATGCGCCTAGGGCATCGCCCACAGTCTTAGAAGGAGTGCCCAGCAATCCAATAATCGGAAGAAGAATCGGCCTTGACCCCAAACCGAAGACAACAGCGTTGAACAGCACAAAAAGGCTAAACTGTACGATTTTCCTCAAGGTTTCTATTCTGAAAGCCACTTTTTTGAAGCGGGCGGCTGTGCCAAAGTTTGCTTCTTCCTCTTTATGATCAGTTTTCTCTGTTTTTTCTTCTTCCAACAGGTGGCCTCCATATTCTAAAGCGAGAGTTAGCGTTTGGTTGCGTTTCTCAACATTGTGGCTTTTAGACGTGAAGGTTTAAGTGCCATAAAAAGCTATCCGTTATGTACGGTGGTTGGATGAGCACACTCGGACAGGCTGAATTGCAGGGTGATGTTCTCGCGCAGGCGTGGACAACCACCTTTAGGCGAATGAAAGTGCCTTCTAAAATGAGACGACAAACTTCAGGTGTCATTGCTTGCAAACTTCGGTTTCCACAGCTCTTCTGCGATTGTTGAAGAATCAGAAGTATCATTTGGTTGGGCAACACTCAGCTGTTAAACGTTGCAGATGGCTGTATGAATCACTTGTTCACAATCGCCCATGTTATAAGCAGAAATTCTATGGCATTAAGAGCCATCAGTGCGTTCAAATGACGCCGTCGGTACTCTACTGTAACATGAGGTGCCGCTTTTGCTGGCGAATTCAAAGCGGAGACTCAGACTTCAAATGGGATGAAACGGGCTTAAACAGATGGGATGACTCCGAAGAAATCGTTGAAGGATGCACAAAAGCACAGATGGACATCTTGAGTGGATATAAAGCAAATCCTAAAGCTGACAAAAAGAGGTATAGAGAAGCTTTAACCCCTAGGCATGTAGCCATCAGTTTATCAGGCGAACCTACGCTTTATCCACGTCTGGGTGAATTAATCGGAAGTTTCCACAAACGTGGCTTCACCACATTCCTTGTCTCCAATGGGACTCTCCCTGAAGCCTTAACCCAACTCGGCACTGAACCCACACAACTTTACGTCTCACTTTGCGCGTACGATAAGAAAACTTTCGCCAACACCTGTCGACCGCAGATTCCAAAAGCTTGGGAGAGACTTAATGAAACCTTATCATTACTCTCAAGTTTCAAGTGCCCAACTGTCATCAGGTTAACATTGGTACGTCACCTAAACCTTAGCCACCCAGAACGATACGCTAAGCTTATTGACAAAACACATCCCACGTATGTAGAGCCTAAAGCCTACATGCACGTAGGATCTTCACAATTGCGGTTAAGCTTCAAAAATATGCCGAGCCACCAAGAGATTCGTGACTTTGCGGTCACAATGGCAAAAGAAACTGGGTACAACCTTCTAGCAGAGGCTCCAGAGAGCCGTGTGGTCTTACTAAGCAACTTGGAAGAACCTCTCAAATTAACTTGAAGTTTTTTCACCATTAAAGCTATGCATGCTAGTAGATGATGATGAAATTGGCAAAAACATATTAGACCAAGTTGAACCATCATCCTTGAACACCCGGTGATCAGTTGACACTAAAATCCTTCATGAGTAAGATTCAGAAAGAGCTAAAGACCAAGGAAGAAGCCAAGGAAAACGTTCAGAGAGATATGCGAAAGGCTACGCGCCTGTCAAAACAAGCAATCCTTTTTACGCATCAAAGACGCCTCAATGATGCAGGGAAACTGCTTAGAGAGGCAGATAAGCTTCTAGGTGAACTCCGCGAAGTTGCAGAACTGCACCCCGATCTCGTTTACACAGG
Organism: Candidatus Bathyarchaeota archaeon; assembly: GCA_026967815.1. GTDB lineage: Archaea > Thermoproteota > Bathyarchaeia > Bathyarchaeales > Bathyarchaeaceae. The sequence continues at coordinate 7,076 of JAPUUO010000057.1, forward strand.
AATCGTGGCTGGTGCTAACCAAGAATATTCTGAGGCTCAAATTCTTCTCAGTCTTGTTAAGGAAAACCGGTTCATAGCACCTGAGAAACTGAAAGTTCCAGTTGTTGATTACGTACTTGGATTAGCTGACGTCATTGGCGAACTAAGGCGTCAAGCTCTCGACTCTCTTCGTGCTGGTGATCTGAAGAGAGCAGAGCATCACTTAGAAGTGATGGAGCAAATTTACGTGGAATTGCTATCAATGAACGAAGCCTACATGCTTGTTCATGGGCTTCGAAGAAAATGCGATGTAGCTCGTCGTATCATTGAAGCTACAAGGGGCGACATTACCCTAGAGGCACGAAGAGATTCGCTGGAACAGTCGATCGGGAAGTTGGAGAAAATTCTTGGAAGAAAGAGGAAAGTTGGCAAATCCGAAAAGGTTTAAACGAGAACTACCTGTTCAGTTCAACTCGAAGTTTTCTGTGGCCAAGGCTCATGCGATGCAGAGGAGTTTAGCCAAACAAGTAGTACGAGAAGATGACCTTCCAAGGAAGATTCGTTTTGTGGCTGGGGCGGACGTGGCTTATGTCGGAGAGATATCTATCGGCGTAGCAACAGTTCTTAATTATGATTCACTTGCCCTCATAGAATCGCAAGTTGCCCAAGTTAAAACACGATTTCCGTACATTCCAACTCTGTTGTCTTTCAGAGAGATACCACCAACCCTTGCGGCCATAACAAAGCTGAAAAATCAGCCCGATGTCTTCCTAGTAAACGGACACGGTATTGCCCATCCATATAGACTAGGATTCGCAAGCCATCTAGGATTGGTAATTGCCAAGTCGACCATTGGAGTTGCAAAGAGCGTACTCTGCGGTAAAGCTGAAAAAATGACTGATGAAAGGTGTGTATACTTAGCCGACAAAGGAGATGTCGTTGGCGCTGTGGTTGAGACGAAAGTAGGGCGGAAACCATTGTATGTTAGTATAGGCCATAAAGTTTCACTCGAAAGAGCCATAGAAATTGTCAGGCGTTGCACAAGAATCCACAGAGTCCCAGAACCGATTTGGGCCGCTCACAAGATAGCAAATGACGAAAAGAGAAAACACCTGGAAAGCAGATAGAAAGCATTTGAAAAATCAACGCTTTTGTTTCTACGAACCGGCTGGAAATAGATATAAGCACACGAGAACTATGGCTTTAATTCACAAAGGGGACTCAGACTTGGACTCTCGACTGAGAAAGGTTGTTAGTAAGATTCGAGACGGAGAATTGCGAAATAAGATCGTTCAGTTTGTTGAAAATCCCACGATTGAGATTGAGGGAAAAACGTATGAAGGGGTGTCTCTGGAGACTTCTCCTGCTGGCTTGGCTCATCATCACAGTTATCCAGGCGGGTACATTGAGCATGTGGTTGCAACTGCGGAAATTGCTTTGACCTTATGCGATGTTGTGGAGAAAGTTTATCGTGGGCTGGTCAATCGAGACCTTGTTCTAGCAGGAGTCCTTCTCCATGATATTCTTAAGCCATTAACTTATGTGGAAAGAAAGAATGGAGCTTTTAGCAAGTCCTCCCTAGCTGAAAACATGGACCATCTAACGCTTATAGTCTCCGAAATGGTTCGCAGAGACTTTCCCCTTCATCTAGTTCACATTGTTTGTGCCCATCACGGTCATCGATATGGACCAATTGGTCCGAGAACAATTGAAGCTTTGGTTTGTCACCTTGCTGATATTACGGACTCCAGACTAAATGGTGAAGTGTTACGTGCTGCTCAATACCTAACAAGAGAAGCAACTGGAATGGAATTGCATAATATCACTGGAAAAGAAGCATTTCAACTAGTTCACGCAAAAACCATGGAAGGCAGGAAAGGAGTAGCCCAAGCAGTAGAGAAAATGAGGCAGAAACGC
>JAPUUO010000058.1:0-2280 GCA_026967815.1 Candidatus Bathyarchaeota archaeon
AGTCTCTCTGGAGGCTACGCTTCTTCCATTTCTTCCTCTTCTTTCCAGCGTTCTACGATGATTTTCTCGCCGCCGATTTTGAACTTGATCTTCACTTGTATCGAAGAGGAATTCTTGAACGGAAACATGCTGTCTTCAGCAAGGTCTTTTGGAACGTAGATTAAGTATTTGCCGTCTTTTCTTCTGAATAGCCTTCCTCTACCTTCGTTAACCATTTTTGTCCCTCAACAGATTTAATCTCAAATTGCACTCTCACTAGGCAATGCTGTATTTAACTTTTGCCTTTGTTTCCCGTAACGGATTGTATTGTTGAGAGTGGAAAATTAAAAATCCTAACTTATTAATTCACTTCAAAAGAAAAGACATCTGAACATGACCCATTGGAAAGGCAGATGATGGTTAATCCTTTTGAGCCGGCACATAGTAATATTCCGCTATCTTCTTTTGGTGTCTATCAAGTTTAGAGCCTTCTTTGTTAACGCGTGGCCTTCTTGTTTCAAGGTCTCGTCTGAAAGTGACTTCCATTTCTTTGAGGAACTCGTTCATTCCCACCCGTAAATTGGTTGGTGGATTGGCAATACCTTCTATTCCAGGTGTACCCGTAAATATCATTAGGCGGTCGGCGATGAAGTCTTGTGTGACGACGTCGTGTTCAACAACAAATGCCGTTGCGCTTCGGTTTTCAACAACTCGTCTTATGGTTCGAGCCATGGATAATCGTTCTTCCACATCCAAGTAGGCGCTAGGCTCGTCTAGCAAGTAGAGTTGAGCTTTTTTAGAGAGACAAGCTGCTATGGCTACCTTTTGAAGTTCACCACCGCTGAGTTGGCTAATGTCACTGTCGAGAAGAGAAAGCACGTTGAGAGGTCGTACAATTTCGCTTCGATACCAGCCTGATTCGAAATCATCTTTCGCGATGCCTTTAAGTAATTCTTCAACTGAGCCTCTATACTCAGCGGAAATATACTGGGGCTTGTAGCTTACCGTTAATTCATCTTTTGCGGGTGTTTTTCCCTTGCTCGGCTGTTCAATTCTAGCTAAGAGCCTTACAAAAGTGGTTTTACCGATGCCGTTTGGTCCTAGTATACCTATGACTTCACCCTGTTTTGCCTCTCCAGCCTCAACCGCTAGCGAGAACTCTTGATAGGATTTTTTCATCGCACCCCACTTAAGCACAGTTTCGCCTGCTGCCCAGCCTATGGTTGGAGGTTTCACATGGAAAATGATGGGTTCTTTCCTGAAACGTATGTTTTCGTCTGAAATGAAGCCTTGAAGGTAGATGTTGATGCCAGTTCTTACTCCATGCACATGCGAAACAACCCCATAAACACGTGGGCTACCATAAAAAACGCAGATTTGATCGGACAAGTAGTCAAGGATTGCAAGATCATGTTCAGCTACAATCACGGTTTTTCCGTGTTTTCTCAAACTCCGTATAGTTCTTGCTGTTTGCAGACGTTGTTTGACATCTAAGTAGCTTGAAGGTTCATCGAAGAGATAGACATCTGCTTCTCTGCTGATTGTAGCTGCTATGGCCACTCTCTGCAGTTCGCCTCCACTCAAAACGTCAAGGCTTCGCCCCATAACATTTTCAAGCTGCAACCGTTCAACTAGAACATCAAGCACGTCTCTTTCATCAACTCTATTAAGAAGCTCACCTACCTTGCCATGAACAAGCTGTGGAATCTTATCCACGTACTGCGGCTTATGAACCACTCTAAGCTGATTAGTACTCAATCGTTCGAAATAGTCCTGCAGAATTGAGCCGCGAAAATGCTGGATTATTTCAGACCAATCAGGAGGATCAGTATATCTTCCAAGGTTAAGCTTAGTTTCACCAGAGAGTATTTTGAGCGCCGTGGTTTTTCCTATACCGTTCTGTCCTAACAGACCCAGCACCACACCTGAGGAAGGTATAGGCAAGCGAAAAAGCTTGAAGGTATTCTGTCCAAATCTGTGACTACATTCTTCTTCAAGCTCGTCTGGAAGATTGACTATGTAGAGAGCGTCGAATGGGCATTTTCTGACGCAGATGCCGCATCCAACGCATAGAGCTTCTGTTATGACGGGCTTGCCTTTCTCAAAACGAATTGCTTCAATCTTGCTTCTAACGGGTGGACAAAAACGATAGCAAATTCTGTCACAACGTTTTGGATCACAACGATCTTTATCTAGAACGGCAACTCGAACCATAGATGTCCCGTTTGTTTCATTTGTGTAGACAACAAAATGAATAGGCTGGTAATAAACTTACATGCATTTTGACGCTAGAATTTGTAT
>JAPUUO010000058.1:2380-6377 GCA_026967815.1 Candidatus Bathyarchaeota archaeon
TACGCATTTCAGATGTCATGCAAGCCCAACATAGATGTCGAGAATTGTGGGCAGCTCCGATTCCACCACGCATGTCGACAGCAATCAAACCCATGGATTCTTTCAGATTTATTCTTCTGTTCACAAGTTTGATGGACCTTTCTGCTGCTTTCTGGGCTATTTTATCTGAACGTGTGTAGTCACATGTGCTCTTAGCCAAAGCCAGCTTGATGGCAACTTCGCCTATTCCAGTGGTTGAACAACCTCCAGCCTCATTGTCGGCATAGATTCCGCATCCAATGAGAGGAGTGTCCCCTATTCTGCCTGGAAGCTTTAAGGTTAGTCCACCCGTTGAGGTTGCCGCAGCCATGTTTCCATCTTCGTCGAGTGCTACTGCACCTACAGTGTCTGTTTCGAAAAGGTTTGGATAAGATGCAAGCAGTTTTTTAAGCTTCGGCAAATAGTCGATTCCCTTTTCACGGTTTAGTTTCTGTTTAAGTTCACTCCAATACCGCACTCGCAATTCCGTAAGGGGATCTGTTCTTTCTAGACTGAAGGCTTGGGCCAGCTTTTCTGCAGTTGTAGAAGTAACAAAAACATGGTCTGTGTGTTCCATTACGATTCTTGCCAAACGAACAGGGTTCTTAATATTCTTCAGAAGCCCAACTGCACCCGCGTTAAGGGTTTCTCCATCCATAATTGAGGCTTCCATCTCTATTCCTCCGTCTATTGTCAATGTTGAGCCCTTTCCAGCATTGAAAACCTCGTTATCTTCCATGCAAACAACTGCAGCTTCCACAGCATCTAAAGCGTTTCCATCAGCCTTCAAGATTTCAAAGCCTACAGTGGCTGCCTCTTTCACACCAGTTAACGCAGGTTTTCTCCTCTCTGGACGCCAAACTCCTGCTCCCCCATGGACAACTATAACTGGCTTTTTCATAGTTTTCCCTCGAGCTAAATGGAGTAATTACGTGTTGGATCTTCGAATTTAAGGTCTCTGTCCGCTTATCCGCATCAGAACGGATAAACGCAATAATTTTCATTCATCTCGTGTGTGCGGCGAGGCGTAGCGCTATGACGCTGCCTAGCAGCCCCGAACACCTCAAAATTTGTTGAAACAGAAAATGCTAAAAGAAGAGAAGGGCTAAAGCTTTTTTGGTGGCCGCACTGAAACTTCTTTCTATTGGTCACTTGCGGAGTTGGCGTGTGGAGAGCGCATGGTGTTAAGAGATTTCAATTTGCTCATAACGACCTCGCGGGGAAACGAGGAAGACGCCTGCTCTGAAATATGGTATTTGCTAGGCGAAATTGGAGATTCTGCTGCCAAGGTTGATAAAACCGGCATTACTGGACTAGTTGCAGCTAAAACTGCTTTCAATCCTTTTGAGGTTGTCGAGAAGTTTCGGGAAATATTGAAGGAGAGACCTTATGAATTTCGTTACACGTTTAGAGTTATTCCGATCGAAAAGGTTGTGCGAACAGATCTGGGCGAAATAGAGCGAACAACCACGGAGCTGGCTTCGAAAATCAAGGAGAACGAATCTTTCCGGGTGACCGTGGAAAAGCGTTTCACGGACACATCAACCAAAGACATGATTGAAGCTGCAGCCGTAAACATTGAGAGAAAAGTTGCCTTAAGAAACCCGGACAAAGTCATCCTTGTTGAGGTTGTTGGAAGGCTAACTGGCATATCAATAATAAGGCCAGAACAAATTCTCGCAGTGATGAAAGAAAAATTTTGATCCTAACGTTGCGTCACAAGCAAGGCAGCATGTTCAATTACTAAATCTATTAATGCTTCCTTCTTTTCGTCTTCTTTCTCCATTTTTGCTTCTAATTCAATGTCTGAAATTTCAAAAAGGTCTTTTATACCCTCAATCTTGTCGTTGGTTAGCTCAAGAAGCTTATCATCTCGAATACTTCCCACCAACAACGTAGAAATCATATTCAATAGCGACGATGCTTTGTTACTAGTGTTTGCCATGATGACGACGGCGACCTCACGAGAACTCGGATGAATTCCTATAAGCTTCACAGCTTTTTTGATTTGTCTGTGAGCTGAAGCATAAAGTAGGATTTCAATGGCTAAATTGTTTGAGATATGCAACTTATTTTTGAAAGCGGTAGCAGCGTTCAAAACAGCAAAATAGAGATGTTGCCAACTTGCTACCCGCTTTGCATCAAAAAATTGGACACAAGCATTTCCAGTTTTTTCTTTAACGTGAACAAAAAACTTTTCAACATTTTTAATCTTGACATTTCCAAATCCAGCGATAACAACGTATTTGTCAAAACCTTCTAGCTTCCGAATCAAGTTTGCCCCTCAAGAATTTCCTTGAGGAATCTTTCCACCAATTTGCGGTCTAAACCATGATGTATCAATATCTCCTTGGCCTCTTCAACGGTTTTGCCTTCGCCTTTAAATCTCTTCACAACATTTCTCACTGTTTCTTTTCTTTCCCATGGAAAAATTATCCAATGACTTGTTTCGCGTTCAAACCAATCCGGTGTTACTACGCTCCATGGCTTGTAATAGATTGTTGCAATTTTCACGTCAGCTGCGCTCTGCTCTTTTAGATGCGACCGCACAAGGCGTAAGCTTTTACCAGTGTCCGCTACATCATCTACGATTAGAATTTTCTTTCCATGCACCGATACTGAAACTGGCTGAGTTATTACGGGTTCACCCTTGGTCTTGGCTACACCCAGATAGAACTCGGCCTTCACATTAGCTAACTCTGGGTTTTCTAGCAGGTCTGACAAGATACGTGCTGGAGGCCACCCGCCTCGAGAAACGCCTACAATGACGTCAGGTCTGAATTTGGCTCTTTTGATTTGATCTGATAGGTTCAGCAGGAGCGTATAGATCTGTTCCCATGTGGGAATATCAAATTCCAAGTCAAGATTATGTTTTTGCAGGTGGTATTTCTCCTTTTCCAAGGATACACGAGTAATCTGCTAGCTTTTAGTGACCTGTTCTATTCTCTTTTCATTAAATTATATATATAGCTATTTAAACCAAAACGCGGTTTCTCAAAGATGCAAGAGACTCGGCAGTGAAAACCATCAAGCTAATTGATGTGAACAGGTACAAATGACAACAGCTCAATCCAGTTCCTTCATTTTGACCTTTCTGCTTTAACTCTTAAGATTGGAAAAGGTCTCGAAGAAAAATCTTGCCTTTTCCCAGGGTTCCATCATAGTTTGTTGCAGTTATCTTTATTACCCCATGAACCCTTGTGGCGTTTTCTATGCCAACTTTCAGTGCCCTGCTGACATCCTCTAGCCTCAATCCACTCACTATAACTTCGTAAATACATTTCACATCCTCAGGGATCTTGCTCCATTCGCTTCGAGCGAGGCATGAACAGTATGCATCGTTAGTGGTGGCTATGGCGTCCTCATACCTTTTGCCTCCAACTTTGGTTCCGGAAGCCGCAAGCTTTCCAACCACGTATGGGACAGTTGTTATGCCTTCAACTGCGCGCTCTGCTGCTTCTAACGCTGCTTCATCGGACTCTGCTAAGATGATGAACATACCACCAGCTACGCCTTCAGCGATTCCGAATTTCCTTTCTACGTGAAACCAACCGTCCATCCTTGGTATTTTCAAAACCTTCCTCCCGAACGCTTCGGTTCTTTCTTCAAATCCATCTCCGAAGGTTTGAATGATTGTGCCTTTGATGCCCACAAATTCTTCAGCCATTTCCTTTGGCAAAGCATCAAAGACGTTAGTTTTAGGGTATGGTATAACTCCCTTTCTAATTCTGATTATTAGCCATCGCTTCAGTTGCTCAAGCCTTCGATCAATGACTTGGATTATGAAACCCGGTCTGCTATCTGGAGTTTCCTCAGGTTTGGCTTCCGACTCTATTGAGGCTTCTGAAGGAGGAATAGTAGCCGATCTGCCAAGACCTTTAGTTTCCAAGGCTGATTCATAGGCCCATTTTCTGTTCACAGATGTCACGAGGATCCTAGCTATGCGCACCTTAAAGGTTTCACAGAAAGTATCTTCGAC
>JAPUUO010000058.1:6477-8808 GCA_026967815.1 Candidatus Bathyarchaeota archaeon
CATGTCAGAAGTCACAGAGTTAATCCAAAAAGAAGATGTGACAGAGATAGCATTACAATTTACAGATATCTCTGGTATTTTGCATTCCCTTTGGATACCTTCTGAGCTTTTTTCGAAGGTAGCTGAAGGAGGTATACACGTGGATGGTTCGTCCATCGGCATGGTGGATGTGGGCAGAAGCGACTTGAAGCTAATGCCCGCCGTTGACACGTTCGTAGTACTACCTCCGAATCTTTTTACTCAGAAGGTTGCAAGAGTAGCTTGTGATATTTACGAGCCGGAATCGGACAGACCTTTTGAGCTTGATCCAAGATTTGTCCTGAAGAAAGTTATGAGCAATGCTAAGAAAAGCTTGGGGTCCTCTGCAAAGTATTACGCGTCTAGTGAAATGGAGTATTTCCTATTCAAAAGAGGCGAAAATGGCGACATCAAATTACTCGACGAAGGGGGATATCTGGCTACTCCCCCAGCAGATCTTGGTGTTGACTTGAGACTTGAAATCGTAAAAAATCTTAAAAACATGGGCGTTTTGATCGAAAAACACCACCATGAAGTACCCCCGGGGAAGTACGAGTTGGAGTTGGGATTGGAGCTAGGAATTGGAGTTGATGGCTCAGATGCGTTCAGGATGGTCGATACCCTTTACCTAGTTAAGTTCCTCACGAAACTAATGGCCGCTAGAAAGGACCTTATCGCTTCTTTCATGCCGAAGCCTTTTCACGGTCAATTTGGGGCTGGGCTACACACCCATGTTACTCTCATGGAGAATGAAAGCACCCGAAACCTTTTCTATGACCCAGATGGGAGTTACGGCCTCAGCAAGATAGGCTTAAACTTCATAGCTGGTATTCTAGCTCACGCCAAAGCTCTGGCGGCGATAACAAATCCATCCGTTAACTCTTACAAGAGGCTCGTCCCAGGCTGGGAGGCGCCAGTTTACATCTCTTGGGGGAGGTTCAATCGGTCCGCCCTCGTCAGAGTTCCGCCGGGAAAAGAGAAAAAAACTAGATTAGAGTACCGACCTACTGACGGATCATGCAATTTTTACATTGCGTTTGCTGGTATTCTGGCCGCTGGACTAGATGGCATAAGCAAAAAGATCGAGCCCCCAATACCTGTGGAAGAGGATGTCTACAAGATGTGCAAGAAAGATAGAGTTAAGAAAGGCATAGATGTGCTTCCAGAAAATCTGGGAGAGGCTTTAAAGGAATTCTCTAAGGACAAGTGTTTGCAAGATGCCTTGGGACAGGCGTTCTGCAATAAGTTTTTAGAACTTAAGACAAAAGAGTGGGCAGATTTCAATGTTATCGTGCACGACTGGGAAAGAAAGAGATACTTAGATGTCTGAATTATGGCGGAACGGGTGAAAGATTATGGCAGTGGAAGCTGACTTCGCAATAGTTCATGCAAACGAACTCGTAACTTTGAAGGGAATAAGCAATAAGCCTCGAGTCAAGGAGGACATGAATAATCTTGGCATAATAGATGATGGAGCTGTCGCGATTAAAGATAAAAGAATAGTGGCTGTTGGAACCACCAATGAAGTGTTGAACAAGCTTGAGAAAGGATTTGAAGTCATAGACGCAAGCGGAAAACTCGTGACCCCCGGGCTCATCGACCCTCACGTTCACCTGATCTTCGCAGGTTCACGAGAAAAAGAACTCGAGTCAATGGCTGTAAAAGGTATTCCATACTTAGAGATCAAAGCTCGAGGGGGAGGCATGCCGACAACACTAAGAAAAACAGGCGATGCAACCACTGAAGAACTGCTTGAGCGAACCACCCGAATACTGGACACCATGCTAGTTCACGGCACAACAACCATCGAAGCGAAAAGCGGATATGAGATGACCTTTCAGGGTGAAATCAGACAACTGGAAATAATCAATACCCTCAACAGGACGCATCCAATCGACTTGATTCCAACGTTTCTGGCTCAAGGAATCCCCTATGAATATGAAAATAAGGTTGATCAATTGACAAACACGATAGTCGAGGAATGGATTCCAGAGATTGCAAAGAGGAAACTGGCTGAATACTGCGATGTATTCTGCGAAAAAGGATACTTCAATGTAGAACAGACGAGACGAGTACTTGAGACAGGCCGGAAATACGGCATGAAATTGCGGATTCACGCTGACTGGCTTGTCCACAGTGGAGGAGCAAAGCTAGGAGCTGAACTTGGAGCTGTCTCGGCTGACCATTTAATCTTCACACCAATGGAAGACATCGAAGCCTTAACCAACAAGGGCACCATCGGGGTCTTCTTGCCTACCACCCCATTCTGCTACTTAGGCACCTATGCAAAAGCCAGAGACATCATCAACAGAA
>JAPUUO010000059.1 GCA_026967815.1 Candidatus Bathyarchaeota archaeon
GTGAGGTTACCACAGTTATTGACGTTCCAATTTCTCCTGAGGAAAACGTGTTTCCAATGGTTCCAGCGGGCAAAGGTCTCAAGGATACAATTTCAGGGTGATCATAATGGGAAAGGAAAAAAATCAAATAATATCCACCATCGTTGAACATAAACCAGGTGTGCTCTACATTGTTGCAAATCTGTTCAGGCGCAGAGGATTCAACATAGAAAGCATTTCTGTAGGGTCTACAGAACAAAGCGATCTAGCTAGAATGACTATTACAGTTAAAGGAGACGAAAGAACCATCGAGCAGGTGGTTAAGCAGCTGAACAAGTTAATCGACATCATTAAGGTAAGCAGATTGGATCCAGCCAACATTGTTACAAGGGAACTGGCCCTAATCAAAGTACGCGCATTAGACACAAAAGTTCGATCGGATGTAATCAACTACGCTGACATCTTTAGGGCACGAGTGGTTGACGTTTCCTCCGAGTCGTTGATGGTGGAGATAACGGGAACTTCAGATAAGATAACCGCCTTCCTTGATTTGATGAAACCCTTCGGTGTGAAGGAAGTCGCTAGAACAGGGGTGACCGCTCTCTCCAGAGGAGTTAAATCCCTTAAAGTAGAATAATGTCCGGTGACCTTCAATTGGTGAGAGTGTATTACGACAAAGATGTAAGTCTAGACCTCTTGAAGAACAAAACTATAGCCGTGATTGGCTACGGAAGTCAAGGACACGCCCAAGCCCAAAACATGAGAGATTCAGGTTTAAAAGTCATATTGGGTTTGAGACCTAAAGGCGAATCGTGGAACAGAGCCAAAAAAGACGGCTTTGAAGTTTATCCGGTTTCAGAAGCAGCTGAGAAAGGTGACATCATTCACATGTTGATTCCGGATTTAGAGCAGCCAGCTGTTTACAGAGACCATGTGGAGCCTTATCTGACATCCGGAAAAGCTCTGGGTTTTGCCCACGGTTTCAACATCCATTTTAAGCAGATTGTTCCACCACCTTATGTTGATGTTATTATGATTGCTCCAAAAAGTCCGGGCTTCAAGGTTAGAGACATGTACCTTAACAGTTTCGGGGTACCAGCTCTCATCGCAGTTTATCAAAACCACTCTGGTCAAGCCACGAAAATTGCCTTAGCCATGGCTAAAAGCCTCGGATGCACTAAGGCTGGTGTCCTAGAAACATCGTTTAAGGAAGAAACAGAAAGCGACCTCGTGGGGGAACAAACTGTGCTCATTGGTGGATTGATTGAACTCATCAAAAAGGGCTTTGAGGTCCTTGTAGAAGCAGGGTATCAACCGGAACTTGCTTACTTTGAGGCTTGTAACGAGGCGAAACTTATAATGGATCTGATTTATCAGGGGGGATTCACGGGAATGCTTAAGGCGGTTTCGAAAACTGCTAACTACGGCGGCTTAGTCGTCGGACCCAAAGTTATAGATGAACATGTTAAGGAGAACATGAGGAAAGCTGTCAGGGATGTTCAAAGCGGTAAGTTTGCCAAGGAATGGATTAAAGAGAGAGAAACGGGTGAGAAAAAATTGAATGCGTTTATAAAGAAACTTGAGGATCATCAAATCGAGAAGGTGGGTAGTTTTATCAGAAAGACCGCTGGAATAGAAAAATAAACTGTTTATGAACCTTACTCGTCGTCTATGCTTGCTAAGTGATTCACAGAATATATCAAAATCAAGAATATTTTGATTCTTAGAGGATGGTATTTATAGAAAAAATTAACATTGTGTTCTAGTGATAGAAATGCAGTATATTGAGATTCCAGAGTTTCCGAGATTGCATGGCGAAAAAGCAATTGAGGCTCTTTACGATTTCGTAGACGAGCTTGAGGAACAGAGAGGCAAAGAGTTAACAGACAAACAAACCACCGTTTTGACAAAGTTTGCAAGGGGATTGATCTCTTCCATTGAGGCAGAAAAACGATTGAACACTTCAGACAAAGAACTCAAAGAAATACGTTTTGTAAGCCAGTTCAAGAGAACAATTATAAAATACATTCCAGAATCATTCCGATCCCACGAAGACGGTAGGCTATGGAAGTTAAGTAGATGAGGAGTTCCTTCGAAATAATTGCGGAAATATTGAGAGTTTCAAAGAACGGAGCGAAAAAGACGCGCATTATGTATTCGTGTGGGCTTAGCTACAGATTTGTCGAAAAATATATCGCTCTGTTACTAGAAAATAATCTTCTTGAAATCGGAAATTCCTATCATACAACCGAGAAAGGGATGCGATTCCTTCGAGACTATCAAACCATAGAACTTCTCCTGAAAACAAGAAACTAAAATTAACAACATTCTATCCTGAAATCACCCAAAGTATAAGCGCGAGCCTTAGAAAGTCAAGGCATACAGAGCTCGAGATGCTGCTATTCCATTGTTTTTGGCTTTTCTACTGTAAATAATCTGATTTCTAGATTCTACCAAATTCGTTCACCAGAAAACAAAAGAAAAACGTCCTACGTCTCAAAGGAAATATCTAGCATTGAACAAGAGACCTTCGTGCTTTGATGCGTACGCCTTGACAAAGAAAAGTGTGGGAATGGGTTGATCGGAAACTATTGCTGAGAACGTAGCTCCCAGTATTTTATTAGCATTAAGATGACTGGAAGTGAGTATTTGTTTTTCACTTGACTTCTGTTCCCAAAATCTAAAGGTTTATTACCCATGAAAACGGAGAGGACCTAAAATGGATTGGGGGTTTACATAAAGTGATCAAACGTATGCGTATACCTGCATGCTTTTTAGCAATAATCTTCCTCGCAGGATTGCTGATTTTCTCTCCTCATCAAGGCGTTATAGCTCAAGACGATCTGGACAACGATGGAATTTTAGACCTAAAGGAGAGGCAATTAGAGTCGTTGTATGTTCCATACCTTCATTTTGCGGCTGGAGAAAAATTCTTCCCAACAGTTGTCAGCTACCATATAGATAATTCGGTTCTTTACCTAAAATCAAGTGATACCGATACACTGATAGATTCTTCCCCGACAATAGCAAGTATCTCTCTTTACCAAACAGGAGATTACTATTTAGATAACGTGTTGGGCGCCTCTGAAGAGATAGCTGAAGACTATGAGCAGAAAAAGGAAGGCCTCGGATATACCGTCTACAGCCGTGTAACTCTAGAAGGGGAATATTTTGTTATTCAGTATTGGTTCTTCTACGCCTTCAACCTTGGAAGCCTGAATCAACACGAAGGAGATTGGGAGATGATAGAAATAGTGTTGGACCCAACGGAAACGGCCTTGTATGCTGTCTATTCACAACACTTTTCTGGTGAAAGGGCTTCTTGGAACGATGTAGAAAAGGTAGATGAGACGCATCCAAGAGTTTATGTGGCTTTAGGCTCACATGCAAACTATTTTAGACAATACCAAGGTAAACTTGGCTTAGAAAACGACGTTGTAGGAAACGCCTTCACACTAGAACCAGACGATCTCCAATTAGTCCTCCTCGGAGAAAAGGGTTCAGGAAACCACCCTCCTTCACAAGACTGGCTGGAGTACGGAGGAAAGTGGGGCAACTGGGCTGAACTTGCGGACATTTCCCTAGGCGGAACTGGTCCACGAGGCCCAGGGCACGGTGAAAATGCGGAAAAATGGTCTGATCCTATATCTTGGGGAAGTGACGCTTTTTTTGTAAACCAAACGTGGTTCACCCTAAGCTTTGTTGCCTTTAACTTTCTCTATATTTTCGCAGGAATAATAGCAATCCTTGCCGCCATCAAGGTTTGGCGAATTGTAAAACGAAAGAGGCAGGGAAAGCTTAACCTCATGAAAATAATGCGTTCAAAGTGGAGTGTTGGCGTAGTCTTGGGAATTGTTGGTATAGCTCTCTATCTAGTTGCGCTCTTTTTACCATGGTACGTGGTTAGGGGCAACATCCAGACCACCTTGCTTGAATCGGTTGGAGAAACCGATTTAGTTCTTATTGACGGCGTCAACGGGCTTAGAGTCAACACCTTGCAAAGCGATCAAGGCTTGACGCAACTTTTTGGACTGGGCATACCCTTCGCTATCATCCTCCTAACCAGCGTTGTGCTGAATCTTTTAGACTTAATCGGGGTTGAAAAAGCCAAAAGTCTCTCTAGAACCTACATAATGAGTGGCATCACATCGTTAATTCCCGTAATAATCGTTCTAGTCTGCATAATCTTGCTGACTGGACTTATAACGCCGTTCGCAAACGCCATGGGAGGAGGAACAGTACCTACACAGATAGATGAAATGGCTAAAGAAATGGCGTCATCACCCATCACAGGAGAATACAGGGACACCCTTGACTCCTACGGAATCCTACGCATATCTTGGGGTTTAGGCATAGGCTCATACCTGTTCATTGCCGCGGCCATAACAAAACTCGCAGCAGGGATAATTGTGAGGAAAGCCGTTGGGACCGAAAAGCAGGAAACGAAGGAAAACCAGAAAAGTTAATAGCCTACTGTGACTCAGCCTTCTCGGCATCGACATCCCTTTAATAGTGGAAAATGATTCTAAATAACGTCACATCAAGAGGCGCCCACAGAATATGCTAATTCGAGAAGTCATCTTGGAAAACTTCATGTCCTACGAATACGCTAGGATAGCCTTTAAACCAGGTGTCAACGTTGTCTGCGGACCCAACGGCTCAGGCAAATCATCCATGCTTCTAGGAATTTCAGTCGCACTGGGTCAATCCTATACAGAACGCTCAAAAAAATTAAGCGACCTTATCCGATGGGGAAAAGACCAAGGAAGAGTCACCTTAGTTCTAGACAACTCCTCTAAAAGTGGACGCCGACCATATCCCAGAATCAAAAAAGACCAGATCTTTTTGACAAGAAGTTTGAGACGAGATGGAAAATACTGGTTCGAACTGGAAAACAGAGCCGCAACCAAGGCCGAGGTCAGACGGCTTCTCTCCAAGTTTGGAGTTGACCCTGAAAACATGCTCATCATCATGCACCAGAACATGGTGGAACAATTCACAGTACTCTCACCTCAGGAAAAACTAAGAATAGTTGAGGCTGCAGTGGGCTTCGAATCCTACCGCCAAAACGTCTTAAAAGCCCAAAAGAAGCTAAGCCGCATCTTAAGCCAGGAAGAGTCGGTAGAGAAACTCCTTGAATCCGCCGAACAAACCCTAACCTACTGGAGAGAACAATACGACCGTTACCAACAGAAGAAGCAACTGAGGATGAAACGGCGATTTCTTGAACGAGAACTGGCGTGGGCTGAAGTTTCGAAAAGGGAGAGAATCGCCACCGACTTAAAGGAGCAAATTCAAAAGAAACAAAACGAAAACCTAGAAATCGAAAATGAAATAAAAAACGTTAACGGTCAACTGGAAGAACTCCAAAGAAACCTGGAACAGTCAAAGACTGAATGGAAAAGGCTTCTTGAAGAGCGATTAACCTTGGAGCGAGAAAAGGCGAAGCATGAATCCAGTGTTGTAATGGCTGATCAAGCCTTGAAAGAAACAGAGTCTTGGGCTGAAATTCATAACAAAGAAATGGAGAAGTACCTAGACAAGATTAGATCGCTGGAAACAGTGCTTCACGAAACTACAAACCCAATCGACCTAAAAAACCATCTAACTGAAATAAAGACAACTTACAAAAATCTTGAAAGCACGTGGACCCAGCGATTTAACCTCAAAAGCGAGAGTTTAAAAAAATCCGTTGAAAACTCCAAAGAAAAACTCGCAAAATTAGATTTCCAAATTTCGGATGTTAAAGCAAAGACCGATCACCTTAATCTGGAAATTGAAGGCGCAGCTAGCGATGTTTTGGACCGTAAGATCAGCCTAGCCTTGTTGCGGTATCGGAAGGAAGATCTTTCAAGAGTTTTAGGGAAGCTGGATAAGGAGCTTCAAATCGCACTTACTGATATTGAGGAAACCATAAAAGGGGCGGAAGAAGGGGGTCCTCGAATCGTGCCCATGAAAAGCATCATCGATATCCTAGATGAGATCCGGGTAACAGACGGATATCTCGCGGCCCTAGCCGACGTTTCCGAAGACATCGAACGCATGTATGAATCCTACTCTAAGCTTTATTTAGAGCTGAAAGAAAAAGCCCGCTTGGTAGCAGAAAACCGCGAAAAAGCCATGGAAGAAGTGAAAACAAGAATGGAAGCGTGGAGAACAGTTATTCAAAACCTTCTGGATCACGTTAATCTCAAATATCGAGGAATCCTTTCAGAAGCCCACGCGATTGGAGACGTTCGATTAGTAAATGAACACGACATTGAAGCGGCTGGACTTGAAATCTTCGTGGGTTTCAAAGGAGGAAAACCGGTTCCCCTCAACGCGTACACTCAGAGCGGAGGAGAAAGAAGCACCGCCACCATGACCTTCCTCCTAGCCCTGCAACAACACGTCCAATCTCCCTTCAGAGCCGTTGACGAATATGACGTCCACATGGACCCCAAAAACAGGGAAATCATAGCAAACCTCCTCGTTTCTTCAGTCAGGGGTTTGGACGCCCAATACCTAGCCATCACACCAAGCCAAGTAACTTACACTGGAAAGGACGTTCACATCATAACGGTTCAAAATGTAGAAGGGACATCGCTGATCAAAGAGGTAACTTGATTGTCCTCAAAGAGGAAAAAGCGAGGCAGTGAACATCTTCAACGCGTCATCGACATGTGTAAATCTATTGAAGAAAGGAGTCTCGATCCATTTAATGTTGACGTTGACGACGTCATAGCAGTTATTCAAAAATATTTCCCAGAATGGGAATTGCCGGAAGAACTCTGCCTAGACGCAGAAGCCATCCACCACCTCGCATCTATAATCAAACTTCAAGGAGACTGGGTGAAACATCGATCAACGTCTCTCTACACAGACCCCTTCCTCCTCGAAGAAAAAATACGGAGATTAAGCAAGGAAGAACTTGCTACACTTTTTCTAGAAACTTGGCGCCCCATCATCGAATTAGAACAGATTTCCCTTCACAGCCTAGCAGAAGCCACCAAATACTGGCAGAGTCTTCTTCCTCTAAGCGAGAGATGGCTAAAAACTGGTTCCTTAGAAACGGAAATCGGAGCTACCTCGCGCGAAGAATTGATTAAGCTAAGAATACTGGCTGAGAAACCCTTCTTAGAAGAGTTGGAAGTGTTCTGGGAAGAATTGAAGCACAGAGTTGGCGGAAAAGAAAAAAGTCTATACTGGAATTTCATCGGCGCCGACACCTATCCTGAAACCGTAAAGAGAGCGTACATGACAAGTTTTCTTGTAACCTATGGATACGCAACCTTAGAGCTGCATCCCTTAGAGGAAGAGATCTTCATCAAACCCTTCGAAAAACAAAGGTCCATGCTAGGAAAAAAGCGAATGGTTTCCATTCCAGTTTCCATCAGCTTTGAAGAATGGACGAACTGGAAAGGAGGCAAACAAAATTGAAGAGAAAAGCATACTACACAAGGAAAATCAAGAGGGCAACCCACCTTCTCTTTTATAGACGCCACAGAAAGCCTGGCGTGAAGGGGTGGGAACTAAAGAGGAAACTGGGGTCAGATTACCCTAAAGTACTAAAAATACTTGATGGCCATCTGGAAAAGCTTGATCTGCAGGTGAAAACCGTTTTTGAGGGAGAGAAACCCACTGGAGAGCCAACTCTCGAACAGTTGGATAAGGCTCGATTCTACATAACTCTCAAGGGAGGACTAGTTCCAAAAGAAACTAAGATGATGGGCTGGCGCATAGACGACATAGCTGGTTTGGCCACCGCCATCTCTTACATCATAGCTAAGAAGGGAAAGGCTCCCCGCGAAGAAGTAGAAGAACTCCTGCGAAACAAGCTTCCGGGCTGGAGAGTTGACATAAACATGAACAATTACATTCGATCTGGATACCTAGCTGAAGATGAGAACAAACAGCTTTATCTAGACTGGAGAACCCGAGCTGAAATCGACCAAAAAGCACTCATTGATTTACTTTTGTCAAAAGAAAAAGTTTTAGATGGTTCTTCTTAGCGCGCGCAAAATATCTCAGGACCTACTGGCTGCTTAGTCGCTGTTATATGGTTACGATGGTTGATGATCGAGACGAAAAGGCGATATTTAAAATGCGTTAACAATATCAGCAAGTCTTTGAATGCGATTGGGTCACAGTCATGATCTATTAACATATAGCAAAGGCATTTGCTGAATGAAAGCAAATCACATGCGCGCTTTTGTGGGATTTGGACCCACATCTAGCTTATCCTTTCTTGTTGCTATTCGACGTATCTTGCTGTTATTTTAATGCGTTTTGCCTCGTTTTTGATGCCCGAACCCCTAAAGCACCGTAAACGATTATGAAGAACAGTACCAACCCAAATATGATTATGAGCCAATGCGTAGCCGAAAGTGTCATTTCTTCAAACATTCCTTTCTCTCTCCTTTTTCTAAGCAATCTCCCCCAAACATAAAAAGAGGCGAACATATTTGAACAATATTTCATTAGATGAAATATGCTTTTGCAGGAAATACACGTGTGTGGCTAGGAATCAATTCGCAACTCTCGTTTCAAGCAGCTGGGAAGTAGGATGCGCTAACTTCCCCTCTTTTTTGTGTTCATCGTCAATTTTTTTTAAAACAACAATAAAGCACTGGTTGATCTTCGTCTAGGAAAAGAAGCTGAAGCTTCTATTTCTTAATTCTGTTTTACGCAAGGAAAACTGGGTTTATGGCTTTCAAAGCGTTGAGGATCCATGCATGCGAATGGCTAAAGCTCAAGCGAGACTTCAAAACATAGCTCGCCGAAAAACAGCCATGAGAC
>JAPUUO010000060.1 GCA_026967815.1 Candidatus Bathyarchaeota archaeon
CCGAGGGCTTGAGCATCATCACAGTCAGCAAAAATCTTTTGCACGGGTTTTATTAACCCGAGAAAAATGGCTGGGCTTCGGACTCCTCTTCGAGACTGGTCTATTATGAAAGCGCGTTTTGGGGCGTTTTCGATGGAATCGTGTTCACCAGGCTCGAGAGGTTCGCGGGCGAACGATGAAGAATGTGATTTCTTTACCAACGCTCGACCTAGAGTGTCGATTAATAGCGTGCTTTTTCCTGAGCCCGAAACGCCACAGATCCCTGTGAACGTTCCCAGTGGCAACAGAACATCATCTCCATGAAGATTATGAGCCCGTGCACCCTTGATTTCCATCCATCCCTTTGGTTTTCGCCGTTGATTCAGCCAAATCCAATCCTGAAGGCTTCTCCGTTTGGGAGTTGACCTCAGTGCGCAATCTTGAAGCCATTTACCAGTAGCAGTGTTTGCCTTGATAATCTCAGCTGGTTTCCCTTCGGCGACAATCTCTCCGCCTAAAACACCTGCTCCGGGTCCTAGATCAATCACATGATCGGCTGCCCGAATGAGTAGTAAGTCGTGTTCTACAACTATTACCGTGTTCCCTTCATCCCGAAGTTCCTGCAACGCCTCACGAAGTGCTTCCAGTTCGGAGGGATGCATGCCCCGTGAGGGTTCATCAATCAGGATAGTCAGAGAAGTCAACCCGCTACCCAACAGGCTAGCCAGTTGAATTCGTTGGGCTTCACCAGCCGATAAAGTTCCTGTAGGGCGATTTAGGTGTAAATACCCTAGTCCGACGTGACGCAAGAATCTCAGTCGCCTTCGGGCAATATTAAGGCTAGTTTGGGCCAAGGGGATTTCTGACGATGGAGTGGGAACCGCTTCCAACAGCTCCTCCAACTCGTCTAAGGGCATTTCACCCAGTTCATACACATTGCGTCCTTGAAGGGTGACAGCTAGAAATTCAGGAAGTAGTCCCTTTCCATTACATTCCGGGCAAATCACTGTCTTGGTATACGTTCCGTGGACATCCCAATCCCATAGCCAGCTATCTTTGCTAAAGACCCCCCGCCATTTCCACTTGTGGGTTCGCAACTTTCCTTTCATCGACCCAGTCGACTTACTCTGATATGTAATCACATAGGTCTCATCATCGCCGAATAGAAAGGCATTCTGCGCCTGTTTTGACATTTCGTTCCAAGGCGTCTTGAACGGGTCAAACCCATACTGTTGGCCGAGTGCTGGAATGACAGGTTGGTCTTTACACAGATAGGTTTTCGGCCAGTAACCTGGTGACCACATAGCTCCGGCGCACAATGGCTTTTCTGGGTGAATAATGAGTTTTTCGGGTTGTGGAGCTTGAAGGGAACCAAGTCCACTGCATCTACCACATGAGCTGGCAAAGTGTGCGCCCGAGAAATGTCGAGCTTTAGCTATATGCGCTGTAGCATTGCAATTCGGACAAACCCACGATTTTTCTCTTTTCATCTTCGCCCCGCATTTCAGGCATTGACGTTCGCCAAATGAAGCAAGCAAATTTGCAACGTGAAAACTCAGCTCAGAAATCGCGCCAACACTATTTCGCCGAGTAAACTGGGGGATATGGCTCCATAAATGAGCATGATGTGGCGCCACAGTCAAGGTTACCCCTAACCCTGTTATAAAATCAACAGGGGCTTCTGCGCTTTCCCGAACGCCTTGGCGCTCAAACATCGAGAGCGATTCCAAGTAACGTCGTCGCGCTTCGGTTTGTAGCACATCCCTTATCAAACTGGATTTCCCTGACCCGGAAACACCTGTAACGACGGTCAGGGTTCCCTTTGGGATGTCCACATCGACACCCTTCAGGTTATTTGCTCTCGCATTTCGAATCGAGATGACAGGTGTCGCCCAGCTTTCAGTTTTCAGAGATGGTGTTCGCGGTTGAACAACACTCTCATCATTAAGTGCATTTTCAGTGATTGATTCCTTTACATCATGGAGTCCCTCTAACGGACCTGCATAAAGGAGTTCACCTCCTTTGGGGCCGGCTTCTGGTCCTAGGTCAACAATCCAATCAGCCGTCCGTATAATGTCTGTATTGTGTTCAACAATGACGATAGTGGCGCCGCTTCGAACCAAGCGATCCAGAACTTTCAGCAGTCCATGAAGGTCTTGTGGATGAAGTCCCGTTGAGGGTTCATCAAGAATAATTAGTTGATTATTTAGTCTGTTTCGTCCCAGGTATCTGGTCAACTTGACACGTTGCGCCTCACCACCGGAGAGGGTGGGTGACGGTTGACCAAGCCCCAGATAACCAAGGCCAACATCGTTGAGGGCCTGGAGAATCCTATGGGAGGCTTTACGCCGAGAAGGTGATAACCACTGAGATCTTGAAACAAGTTCTCCAATCTCTTGAATTGAGAGCGAGTAGAAATCTGCGATTGATAGTCGTTGATCACCAAATTCAACGGTTGCAGCCAGAACTTTTTCGTTGAACCGTTGACCATCACAATCAGCGCAGGTAATCCAAATTGATGGCAAATACCGCATTCTGATTTCGGTCGCTCCAAGGCCTTTACAGGAAGGGCACGCTCCTTCAGGGCGATTAAAGGAGAAATGAGACTTAGACAGACCAGTAGCCTCAGCATAAAGGTCTCTTATAATATCGGAAAGCTTCGTGTATGTAGCAGGATTCGATCGCGGATTCTTTCCAATTGGACTCTGGTCGACCATCACCGGTTTGATGCTGGGACCTTCGATTCCTTCGCAGCCAATTGGCTTTTTCTTTTTCAATGTTGGCACGAGCACATGTTCAACAAGCGTGCTTTTCCCTGAACCCGACACGCCTGTAATTACAGTAAGCCGACCAATTGGTAACTTAACGTCAATGTGCTTCAGATTGTGCTGATATGCTCCTCGCACAAGGAGGAACTGGTCAGGGGGAAGACGGGGTTCTGGTGTCGCAACCCGATCCTTGAGACTAAAATAGCGTCCCGTCGGTGTATCCGCTTTCCATAATTCTGTCGGTGATCCAGTGAAGATTACATCTCCTCCTTCTCTTCCAGCCCCAGGACCCAGATCGATGGCCTGATCTGCCTCTGCAGCTGCCACTCGGTCATGCTCAACATAAATCACAGGTCCTGCTAGATCTCGAAAAGCAGGAAGAAACCGAGCCACATCCGCGGGATGCTGGCCAATTGTCGGCTCATCGAGGACATGAAGCATGTCTTCCAAGCGGCTGGACAAGGAAATCGCAAGGCGAACCCGCTGTGATTCACCTCGAGATAGACTGGGAGCTGACCGGTCTAATGAGATGTACCCTAACCCCACCCGCTCCAAGGCATCGAGACGTCGCTGAATCTCAGAGAGTAATCGCTTTGCTGTCGAAGGCAGTTCCGCTTTCGAAAACAGTTGACGCACTTCATCAACGGAGATGGTCAGTAGTTCGGGTAACCGCATGCCCTCCCAGCGCACGGAGGCTGCCTGCGGATGCATTCCAGTTTGGTCGCACCGTTCACAGCCTCTTCCGTTACAGTACGGACAGGACTGATTGAAGTGGGTTGGTTCTAACTCTCTAAATCCGGCTCCACAGATATTACAGATGGGTGTTGTCGCCAATGTCACCTTGTTCTTCTTGCCACACACCCTGATCGCTCCAACACCCAGTGCTGTGGCCTTTTGGATAGCTTGACGAATCTTCTTCGCGGACATCGATTTGTCGATGCCACCGATTTCAATCTCGATGTCATGCGCCCCCATCGAGTCAAGCGGCTTGGCATCCCAGATTTCTCCATCGACAACGAGGCGCTCATTCCCAACCTCCTTGGTTAACACCTTCAATAGCGTCGTATGGCTTCCTGTCACCTGATGCAAAAGGGGGGCAAACAGGTCGAGGTGTTCCTGTTTGGACAAAGAGACGAGACGGTCAATAATCTCATCCTCCGTCAATACACTCAGGGGACTACCACATTGCAGACAATGACGCACTCCATAGTTTGAGTAGAGTAACCGAAGGAATGGATGTAGCCCGGATGCTGAGGCCAGGGTTGAAAGTGGATTGCGGTTTAGTAGATTCTGTCCAACAGCAATCGTTGGTCCCAATCCGGCGATTGCCTCCACTTTTGCAGGAGTCAGCCGTTGCCCAGACCGACCATACAAGAAGACATCTAAGAACCGTCGATGGGCCTCATGATACAATGTATCAAATACTAAGGAGGTCTTCCCAGAGCCTGACACGCCAGTCACAACAGTGAGCCCATCACTGAATCGCACATCGACATTTCTGAGATTATGTTCCCTTGCACCTCGAATCCTAATATTCATTGCTATCTCGCGAAACTACAGCCATCATCGTTAATGAGGTTTATGTCTGATCCATCGACCATTTGGGGCGCATTGTGCACTTCAAAACCCAGTATTTCCTCATAGAATTTTCTAGTCTTCCACGCGCGAGAAACGGGCTTCGAATACGTCTCCCCGACTCCACAGGAAGAAATGATGTTTCGGAAGCGAAAACGGTAGAGTCGCGGGTTTACGCAAACTATGGTGTTGGCGCCGCCGGTCGGACTTGAACCGACGACCTGCTGGTTAACAGCTTCAGCCTCAAAAGGTTCTATGCCTTTTTAAGTCAGCTGCTCTACCTATCTGAGCTACGGCGGCTTTGCCATGAAAACATTCCATTTTTCTGAAATGCAGTAACATCTGAAAACTTTGAGCAGTATTTAAGCTTATTCAGTGAACTCTCGACGCAGGTTAGTGCTTGATCAAATAGTAACATCTGAGAATTCAGGACAGAAACTTCATATTTGTGCGTGAAGTCTTGATAGCGCTGAATCTGGAAAGGCAGCGCGGAATCGGAGCCAAATCGTGAGGAACCCTGAGCGGAGATTGCGCTCTACAAAAATGTTTATCCGCAACATGAAGTCTTCTAAATACACCTTACTGGTGGTGGAAAAATGGGTCACAAAAACACATGGGACATACTCAACGAGTTGATCACTGAGTTTAGGAGAAAAGGTGAAACAATCCCCCCTGAAGTAATGGCGGACCTACGAGCCGCCAAAACAATGATTAATGTTCTCAACGCAGACCCAACCAAAAAAGAAAATGTGTCATCAATTGAAAAGTATCTTCGCAATGTTGAGTCACACCTCATCTTCGCAGCTCAAACCAAGTTCGGCTCAGAATTCATGAATCGTTGGATGGACAGATTTAGAGAGGCATGGGAAAAACCAGATGCTGGAACGCCAACTGGAGCTGCTTCAAAATTTGTTCCAGGTCTCCCCAGAGGTCAACGTTGGGTGAGGGTCCAGGTTTCTACAGAGACCCCTAAAGAAGAAGTTGAAAAATTGGCCAAGGAAAGCGGACTAGCGTGTAAAATGCAAGATGACGGGTACATGCTCATCTATGGTGAAGGAGATAAGCTAAAGCATTTCATAAGAAGAACAGCTGTCAAACTGGGCGATGCCAAGAAACAATCAGGCTAAAAGAAGTTTTTGATGCATAAGAGTTAAAACGAGTTTTCCACATCTATTATTATTCTAGAACAAGGTTATAGAAAAACTGTAAAGTAAGCGGTAACTATAAATGCTCAAAAGATAGGGGAAGGCTTCGGAAAAGATGCCTTACATCAAGAAGATCGAATTGAGAGGCTTCAAAACTTTTGGAAAGTCTACCTCTATCTTTCTAGACAGAAATTTCACGGTTATAACTGGACCCAACGGAAGCGGCAAAACCAACATCATGGACGCCGTCCTGTTCGGGCTAGGCGAACTCAGCGCCAGACGTCTACGAGCTGAAAATCTCTCGAAGCTCATATTTCACGGTGTTCCAGATGCAAACATAGAAAAGGCAAAGAAAGCCAAGGTGATCATTCAATTTGACAACTCGGATCATCGCATGCCTGTTGATACGAACACCGTAACAGTCTCGCGTGAAGTCAACAGAAACGGACAAAGCATCTATCGGCTGAATGGACGAAGAATCTCGAGAACCAACCTATTAGACATTCTATCGATGGCCGGAATCAGCTCAACTGGGCATAACCTTGTTTTACAGGGAACAATCACTCGCATGGCTGAAGTCTCGCCGATTGAACGCCGAAAATTCTTGGATGACATGGTTGGCATTGCACAGTACGACGCAGAAAAGGCTGACGCTGAAGAAAAACTGCGCATAGCTGAAATTTCAATCCGCACCGCTATGGGCAGAGTGGATGAAGTGCAAAAGAGAGTAGATGACCTCGAAAGAGAACGCAACCAGCTACTTCGCCACAACTATATGCAAAGCGAAATTAAACGTTTGGAAGCTACCAGAATCTCCCATGAGATTACAGAAGTTGAAGACAAAATCAAGGATTTTCAGTCCAAAATTGCAGAAGCTGAAGGCAAAGTTGGAAAGCTGAAGACCTTGCGAGAACGGCTAAGGTCTCAGCGCCATGACGTCGAAAAAGAATGGAGAAAACTTAGCTCGGAAATGGTTGAAGAGGGCAGCACACGAGTACTTGAAATTCAAATCAAAATAGGTGAAATCAAATCAAGGCTAACTGAGCTTAATACTAAGATCGGAGCCTCAACAGCCAGCATTGAAGGACTTAAGAAAGTAAGAGAGAATCAACTGCAGCAGCTTGAATCCATAAAGAACGAAATGACAGAAATCCATCACGTCGTTAGGCAGTTGCAACGTGAACGTAACCGTCGGTGTAAAGAGATAACCATCAAACAAGCTCAGCATAATTCCTTGGTTGGCGAAACATCTCAGCTCTGGACTAACCTAGGCGAGAACAGCAAGAAGATGCGAGAAGTTGAGCAGCGGTTAGACAAAGTTTATCGGAACCTGGTTACTCTCAGAAGCACATACGCCCAGAACCAAGCAACGGTAAGAGCTTTGTCTCACAGACTAGGAGACTTAAACACTCGAAAACAACGGTTTGCATTAACCTTAGAAGAACTCAAAAAATCATTCAAAGACCTTTCAGAAGTGCAAAAAGAACAGAAAAGCAGACTTGAGAACCTAGAGCAAACGTTAGACAGAAAGATGGCACAGAAAGAAGCCGTGGGCCAAGAGATGGCTGAAGCTGGGAAAATCGCCAGCTCTGCACGTGAGGCCGTGGTTGAGTTTGAAACCCAAAGGAAACTGGCAGAGGCGGTTGCTGGAGAAGAAGCAGCACTAAGAAACATTGAAGAAATGGGAGAACTAGGTGTTGTCCCAGGCATATTCGGCAGGCTTAGAGACCTAATAAAAGTGGAACGAGGCTATCGGCAAACTGTAGAAGTAACAGCTGCTGGCTGGCTTGACGCCCTCGTTGTACGCGATGTCGAAGTGGCGTTTACCTGCACAGAAACCTTAAAACGCTTAAAACTAGGCAGAATTAAGATTATACCTCTGCGAGAATTACTGTCTGTAAAGTCTATGCGTTCGCCAAGAATTGGAGGAATTAACGGAACAGCCTCGAAATTTGTCAAATATCAGAAAAAATTTGAGCCAGCCGTAACTTTCGTTTTCGGCGATACGCTCGTAGCAAATGATGACAAAGCAGCCTTGCTGGCTTCTCGTCAAGGTCATCGCGCAGTTACAGTTAATGGAGACCTTTACGAAGCTGGCGGTGCCCTAGAAAGCGGCTATTATCGAGCCCCAGTCGACTTCGCTTCTCTTGTACCAAGCGAATCAGCTCTCAAAAGCCTAGACGAAGCTGTAAGAACTCTTCGGGTGCATTTAGACAGAAGAGGAGGCGACTTATCAACCTTTGAGGAAGAAATAGATCGAGCAAAGATGGAAAGCACTCGGCTAACTGAAACCATAAGCACTTTAGACAATGAAACTGCCAGACTGCAAAGAAGCATTAAGATGACAAGTAAAAACATTGGACGTATTGAACGGTACGCCAAAAGAATTTCAGTTCAACTCGAGAAGGAAAGAACCCAATTAGGAGTTCAGAAAGCGCAACGCAAAGCCCTGACAAACAAAGCACACAAGCTTAGAAGCGAATTAGCTGATTTAAGACGAAGAATTGACCCAGCTCATATTCAAGAACTGGAGTCTCAGCGAGCAAAACTTGGGGACGAACTCGTAGAGTTGAGACAAAAACTCGGAGGCATTGAAACAGATCTTTCAACTCATAGGTCAAAGCTTGAAGATGTGCTAAAAATAAACCATGGAAACGTTAAGATTCAACGCACAAAAGTGGAGCGGCAACTCACTAGGATTGAAGACGAAGTTAAAGAAGCCATAGAGGAAAAAGTGATTCTAGAAAAAGAACTCACAAAACTGGACAGCTCCAAAGAGGAACTATCGCGCTCACTACTAGGCGCTCGCAAAGAGGCAAGAAAGTTCACGGACCAGATCGACAGCATTGATAAGCAGTCGCATCGGCTGGACAGTGCATACGAGCACGCTGAAAGCCTATACAACAGGCTTCAGTTAAACCAGCAAACACTTCAACTGCGGCTAGACCAAGGTCTTTCAAGACTACGAGAAATGGGCTATGAACAACCGTTTAAGGTTTCATTGGATCAACTTCAAGCCGTAGAATCCTCACTCAA
>JAPUUO010000061.1 GCA_026967815.1 Candidatus Bathyarchaeota archaeon
ATCCAATAGTTCAACAGTGGCGGTCTCTCTGAAGCTATCATTTTGGCGAGAGCGTAGAGGATTACTATCACCATGACGAAAGCAAGTATAATTGGATACGGCGAGAAATCTTGTGTCAAAGAAACAAGGTGCACCCCTTTAACTTCTACGTATTCCTCGTTGTCGCCGCCGTTGAACTCTTCTGGAAGAATGCTCGCTTTTGCCCTTACTGTAATTTTCGAGCTGTCAACAGAAACGATTCGATAAGATTGTGGAACAGTAGCTCTCACTGTCGCATTAGCTTTAGGTGGCAAAGACAGGCAAACCCTTACCAACGTACGCGAGCCTGCGAATATAGTGAAGTCAAAGGTCTCGGCGAAGTCGCCTGTGTTTTCAATCGTCGCTGCGACTGAGAGAGACAATTTGTTCGTTGTGTTTTCCAATTCAGTAGCCACTTTTGTGATGGATATGTCGTGAAGGAGCACGTTTTGCTTACGATAGAGCCTAAGTGTAGGATCGCCCACTATTGTTAAACCGTAAAAGATGCTTTGATAGCGTTCATTTTCCTGAAGCTCATTGTTTTCTTCACTCTGCTCTGCAAACCACTCTTGAAAAGCGTCGCCTATCGCATTTCCTTCGGATAGAGAAGTGAAAAACTCCAGAGAGGAAACGGAGAACATCTCGGTGGTAGAGCCAATTGCGGCGAGACCGTAGGTGTCTGTGAAAACGGCTGAACCTGCTAGATACCCAGGCTTGGTGTACTCTGCAGCGGAACATACAAAAAGCAAATAGAAAAAGGCGCGAGGATCGATCGCCTGATATTCCCAAGAAAAGATTGTTCCACCCCACGAAGACGGGTCTTGCTCCTCAGGAACCTCGAAGGTGTGGAAATCGTATGATCCGTGACACATAAGATATATCCATTCGTACCCGAAAGGATCTTTGAGTCTGCTTTCATAATCTCTTGCATTAGTTGTCGCTGGATCTGTTACGAGTGTAACCTCGGCGTTTACTCGGCTCAATGAAAGTTCAGCTTCCTCTGTCCAATTAAGTCCAGAATCATCTATGTATGCAAGGCTACGCCACCACGGCAATACTAGCAGACCATTTCTGTAGCGATGATTCTTGGTGAAATAATTGTTTATTAATGAAGCCTCATCTCCAGCAATTGTAGAAGCCTTGAGTCTGCCTAGCCATATTTCAGGCGATATATTGCCGCTGTGTTCATCGTAGACTCCATCACCATCATGATCTAACCATAAACCGTCCAAGTCCTTGTAGTACATGTCTGTGAGAATTTTCTCATCGCCCACTTCATACCAAACTTCAGGGATATCTCCCACAAACAAGGCGCCAACCAGATTGTCATTCATGTCGTTCTGTAGACATGATCGAATCTCCTGCGGCGTCTCATTTTGTAGTTGACTGGTTTCGATTATATTCACGGAATACCCTTCATTTTCGATGTCTGCTGCATACTGTTTCACTGATGACTCTATTGTTGCGTAGATGGATGAGTGAACCACTACCGAGACAAGAGGCTTTTGAGAATCAACTGAAAAAGAATGGTGAAACGTTGCAGTAGACACTTGCAGTAAGAGACCCGTCAAGATAATCCAAAAGACAATTTTCTTCAGCATGTTTTGACCACACAGATTATTCTATTTCGAGTACGGATCTAAGTTTTAGACTGGCGTGCCTGTAGCGAATGTGCGCTGTATTTTTGCTTCTCTTCATTTGCGGCATCAAAATTACGTGAGTGGCGAGACAAAAACGTTTCGAATTTTCTCATTTCTTAGTGAATTTGTGGCATGCCACGTAATGCTCGCGTTTGATTTCAATGATTTCTGGTTCCTTTGTGCGGCATATGTCTCCAAGGTATTCTGGGCATCTTGTGTGGAATCTGCAGCCTGACGGCGGGTTGATGGGACTTGGGATCTCGCCTTTGATCACTACGTCGATGCGTTCTGATGCTGGGTCAGGTACCGGCACCACTGAAATCAAGGCTTTTGTGTAAGGATGGAGAGGTTCGAAGACGATTTTCTCTGTTGGAGCCATCTCCATTATTTTGCCTAGGTACATGATTGCGAGTCGGTCGCACATGTGTCGGGCTAACGCCAAGTCATGGGTTATGTACAAAAGTGATATGTCGAAGTCTTTCACCAAATCAAGCATTAGCTTCAGAACTTCCGCCCTGATTGAAACGTCTAGCATCGACACCGGTTCGTCTGCAACTATGAATTTTGGGTCAAGTATCAAGGCTCTAGCCACGGCAACTCTTTGTCTTTGCCCACCGCTGAGTTCATGGGGAAAACGATAGAGAAACTCTTCTGCAGGAAGTAATTCTACGTCCTCAAGGGCCTTACTGACCTTGTTTTTTCTTTCCTCCCGAGTGCCTATTCCTAAAACACTTAGGGGCTCATCTAAGATGGCGCTGATGGTCATTCTTGGGTTAAGTGATTCGTATGGATCTTGGAATATTATCTGCATTTTGCGGCGCATTTCTTTCAACTCTCTTTCCGGAAGAGTTGTTATTTTCTTTCCTTCGAAGAATATGTCACCCTCAGTTGGTTCAATCAACCTGAGCAATAGTCTTCCGGTGGTCGTTTTTCCACTACCGCTTTCTCCAGCTAAACCGAAAACCTCTTTTCTCGCTATTCTGAAGCTTATCCCGTCCACTGCGCGTACAAACTGCTGTTTCTTCGAAAAAACTGTGGAAAAAAATCCGGTTTTTACGGGAAACCATTTCTTTAGATCTACAGCTTCTGCTAATGTTTCTTTCATTTTGCAACTCTTCATTTAACTTTTTTTTGGACTAGATGGCATGCTACGAAGTATCCTTTGGTTACTTCTATGGGTTTCGGGTCTTCTTTCTTGCAGACATCCATAACATAGGGGCATCTTGGATGAAATCTACACCCTGGAGGCGGTTTCAAAAGATCCGGTGGAAAACCTGAAATTGAAGTCATTTCTGTCTTGGCTGTTTTGATGCTTGGAAAAGCTTTAATCAAGCCTTGCGTGTATGGGTGTAACGGTTCTTTGAAAATACGTACGATGTCTCCATTTTCCACGATTTTCCCCGCGTACATGATTGCACATTTCTCGCATGTTTCAGCTATGATGGACAGATCGTGGGTTATCAATATCATTCCCAGATTTAACCTAGTTTTCATTTCTTTCATCATTTTCAGTACTTGGGCCTGTACGATGACATCTAGAGCAGTACCTGGCTCATCAGCTATCAAGAGGTCTGGATTGCATGCTACGGCCATGGCTATCAACGCACGTTGTCTCATTCCTCCGCTAAACTCGTGCGGGTAGTGATCTGCTCTCGATTGTTCAATCCCCACCAATTCAAATAGTTTTGCTGTTCTTTCCTTAGTTTCTTTCTTCTTGGTGTCTGGTTCATGCACCAAGATAGTTTCGGCAATTTGGTCGCCCACTTTGTAGACTGGGTTAAGAGCGTTCATGGCTCCTTGGAACACTATTGATATCCCTTTCCATCGCACCTTTTTTCTCATATCTTTTTCTTTGAGTTTAACGATGTCCTCGTCGTTGAACAACATTTTTCCTCCTATGATCTTTCCTCCTTTAGGAAGGATCTTGAGGATCGATAAAGCAGCTGTCGTTTTGCCGCATCCAGATTCTCCAGCTAGTCCAAGGGCTTCTCCTTTTTCAACTTGAAAGCTGATGTCTTCTACCGCTTTAACTGGACCTCTGAGCGTGAAATAATAGGTTTTCAGGTTTTGAACGTCTAAGAGTGGCATCCCTTAACCCACTTTCCATAGGTTTCTACGTTTTTGAGGTTGTGGCTCCCATTTCTGGATTAATAATCGAAGAGTTATATAAAAAGCTTTGATTTCTTTGTGCGTGGGCAGACTGGTCGCCGTAAAACAGAAATTTTGGATGAAACGGTTGTTAACCACAACTTTTAAGAAGTTCGTTTATGCCCTTAGTTCGGCATGCCTTGAAAACGCAAAAAAGATGGACTGCAAAAGACGCTAATTTGGACTTGCTGACCGAAAAAATTGAAAGCTTTTTCAAAAGCAAAGGCTTCAAGACAAAGAGAAATGTATCACCACAGGGGTACAAAATCTCAACAGTGCCCAAACATGTTCGCGATGTGAAAGCCGGCATCAAAGCTACCATCTTGGGGCGTCCCCACGATTTTATGGTGGAACTTTCAGTTGGTGAAACTTCACGTTTTTCCACTCTGCTAGGACTCTCTACAATCCCATTTGGCGGTGGAACGCTTGTCTTGCGAGGTTTGAAGCTACAGGAGGCACTGGAGAGATTGGAGAAAGAATTTTGGGTTTATGTAGAAGAGGCAATTCCTTATGTAACTGGATCACACAGCAAAGGCAATGTGCAGAGTCCATAGAGACGCCGCATGCATGCAGATACGCAGTTCTTAGTAAAAATGGAAGCGGCAGGCGCATGGAACACTCATTAAATGGTTTTTATACGGCATGTTGAATTGTTATCGGACCCAAGTTTTGTAAGTTGACGGTGCCTAGAAATGTGTCAAGTAGAACAGAACCAGAAATCATCCATCTAATGGATTCTTGGTTATTGTACATGTTTATGAGGGATTTTGCGTTGGGTACACTTTCGGCTATACTGTGGTCCGGCGGCAATTCTCTTGTAATTTTGGAACCAGGGTCGAGAGGCACTTCTGGATACCACCAGAATGTTCCTGCTGTTAATTCCACGTAGGATTCGTCAGTTTCGAAGAATCCGATTTTCCAAGATAGATTTTTGAGTTTGATTCCGACGTAGCTTGAATTATTTTCAAGAGTGAAAGTTGCATTGATGTAGATTCGGTCTTGTTCAATTTTGAAGTTGAAGTGTGGCACTTTTAGGTCAAGTGTTTCAAGGGCTGCATAAAACTCTGCATAGTTCAACGTGGGTCCTATCAAGAGGATAGTGGACGTAATAGATACTACAGAAAACACTATTACAAGCATATTCCACCTGTTTTTCAACATATCCAACTGCCCCTGTGTTGATAATTTCAATTAAGCTTATAAACATTGAAGTAGCTGAAAAGACTCGGTGGTTTCTTGAAGGAGAAGTTGAAAGACGCTCTAGTTGTCGCAGGTTGGGGCGTAACAACAGCTTCAATAATTTTGCAGAGTCTGTATGGGGGAGCAAGTTTGACGTGGCTGGATTATGTGTCCGTCTTTCTGGTAGCTGTATTAGCTGGTTCGATATTAGTTGATATTGAAAGAATCGTGTACGGTTTAATACCATCAATCTTGTTTTCCGTATTTATACTGTTTTTTTGTCTAACCTTGCCTGCAACATTAGGTAAGGTTGGTCGCTTTGCTCCTCTAGAAGCTTTTTACAGCGGTGTACTTGTCATGGTCTTTAGAAGCATTTTCCCGATAACAATAATTGTGTCTTTTTTGGGAAGCTTTGTTGGCGGCCTGCTAGGTGAGAAGTTGAGGGTCCGTTAACGTCTTTTTCTAAGTTTTGGATTAAGTATTTCATCAATGGCATACCCGAGCAAAATGAATGAAACCGACACTAATGCTATGGACACACCAGGTGGCAGCCACCACCACCATTTATCTAGTCCTCCTTCGATGGTTTGTGCGTCGTGAAGCATTCGTCCCCATGAAATAACAGTCGGGTCGAATAAACCCAAGAAGCTTAAGGCAGCCTCCGATATTATAGCGGTAGGAACTGAAAGCGCCAAAGAAACGTAGACTAGGGACATCACATTTGGGAGAACGTGCCTCGTTATTATGTGAAATTTTCCTGCTCCAACGGATTTAGCAGCTTCGATAAATGGTCTCTCTTTAAGGCTGAGAACTTGTGACCTTACTACCCTTGCGAAGCCCATCCATCCCAGGAAGCCGATTAGGATTATAATGTTGGTCAACGAGGGCCCCAAAACTGCGATTAGCACTAGCAGTAGCGGCAACGTTGGCAAGACAAGCAGTATATCTGTGGTTCTCATAAGGATTTCATCCGCGATACGACCAACGTAACCAGCAGCTAGACCAACCACCAATCCTATAACCACGCCTATGAAGGCCGCAAACAATCCGACGAAAAGTGATATCCTTGCGCCATATACCATTTGGGACCATATGTCCCTTCCCCAATGATCGGTTCCGAGGATGCCGTAGGCGGTTCCATAGGCTTTTATGTTAAAATCGTCAATGAATACGGCTGTTACTACCCTTTTCTCATCCATATCTAGCTTCGAATCATCAAAAGATACACGGAGGTCTAATACATACTGATCAGGCTGCGAAAAGACAACTTTTGCCGGATCTACTGTCAGATTAAACCCGCCCGGGCTGAAAAGTGCTCTCATTTGTGTTGAATATGAACTTATTGTGGGGAGTGTCCAATTCGCGCTGCTGGAAAACTTCTTATTCCAAACAACGTATGCTGTATCGTTTTCTACCCGCCTGATTGATATCATAACCTGGACGGCTCTAAGATTTTCCACGCCGCTGGCTCTGATGGTCATATTGCAGATAAACAATTTGGGTGGAGACTCATAAGGGAAGGTTAAAGGTTCCTTAGAGGTTAGGTGGGCTTCAGCCGTGCCAATGAGGGGTTTTCCAGTTGGCCTTCTAAAAAGTATTTCAACGGATCCAGGTCCACTCAATGGGCTTCCTTCATTCTGTTCATAAGCGAGATCTATATTTTCCGATGTGCTGGTGAAGTTCCAGTCATCTGTTACTGAGGCCATAGTAGGAAAGCCTGATTCGTCAATCAACTGAAGATTTTCAGAAAAGCCTTGTCCTCCAGATAACCACTTTAACCAGATTGGTGCAGCGAAGTCTCCAGCCACGTACGTGGCTTGAACTGGATCGTTTGGAGCAATTAGCGGAGCGATTATAGCGATTGTTGAAGACACGACAAGGATGGCGAGTCCAAGCACTCCTCTCTTGTTGGTCAAAAAGATTTTGAAGAAATTTACAAACCTTTTTATTGCGAAAGAGGTTTTCGATTTGGGAGCTGCCAAAATTTGTCACCCATACTTTATTCTTGGATCTATTATGCCGTAAAGAAGGTCGGCTATGAGATTCGCCGCGATAACACATAGGCTTATTATGAAGAACATGGTTTGGAGAACTGGATAGTCGTTAAAGTTTATTGCTTGCCAAAGCCAGTATCCAAGTCCTGGATAGGTGAAAACCTGTTCTGTGATTATTGCACCGCTGAACATAAATCCGAAAGTTATGGCTGCGTTGGTTATTAGTGGTAGTGAGGCGTTTTTCAAAGCATGCTTAAAGAGTACAGTTCTCTCTTTGAGTCCTTTGGCTCTAGCCGTGATTATGTAGTCTTCGGTCAAGGTTTCCAACATTGTTGCCCTTGTCAGCAAAAGAAAGCCACCGTACTGGAAGAGGACCAGAGTAACAACCGGCAGGAACAGATGGCGTAGCCGACCGGCAATTACAACAAACAGGTTCTCAGGCGGTGTGATGGCCCATTCGACAGGCACAACGCCTGATCCAGGGAACCAGCCTAGGTTGTGGGAGAATATTAGCAACAAAACCATGCCTATCCAGAAGGATGGAAGCGAATAGGTCAACAGCGAAGCCAATACCGATGTGCTGTCATATATTCCTCCACGCTTTTGGGCAGCTATCACTCCTGCAACAACGCCAATTGCTATTGCTAATACTGTAGAAATGCCGATTAGCATCAGTGTATTCAAAAGGCGTGCCATAATCCCCTCAGAAACTGCGGTGCGACTATGATAAGAAAATCCGAATTGCCCAGTCAACATGTTGGTAATATACCTGATGTACCTTACGTGCATCGGTTGATCTAAACCGAACATTTCTCTAACTATCTCAACTTGTTCTAAACTTTGCAGTCTCGCAGAAGACGCAAATACTTCCATTGGATCTCCAGGCATCAACTCAAAAATAACAAAGTTTACTGTGAGAACGATAAAAACAGTCACTATTGCGAATGCCACTCTCTTTGCAAGATAAGCTTTAAACCCCATTTTTATCTCTCTTTTACTCTAATGCGGATGGAAGCGCACGCGCATTATCTGGTTTTTATTTGCTTTTCGCTTTGTTTAGGGTGGCAGACGCATATATTCTTATCTCCGCAATCCTTAAATTCCTTGGACATTATACCTTTCCGCTGCATATAAAAAGAATAGGAGAAAAAAGCATGAACAGCAAATGTAAAACCGTATTCCTGGTGATATTTGGCGTCTCTTTGCTTGCGACGAGTCTTTTTGTGTATCCAGTAGCTGCTCAGTATGGTCCGAAGGCACAGAACCTCATAATTCACATATATCTTAATCCTGATGCTGAAAACCAAGAAATAGATACGGGCCTCATTGACATCAACGACTGGCCTCTTGCAAAGGAGTGGGTTGATAGGTGGGCATTGAACCCAGACATAACAATGCGGTCGTACATAGACATCGG
>JAPUUO010000062.1 GCA_026967815.1 Candidatus Bathyarchaeota archaeon
CACTCTTTTATGCTGCAGCGAAAAGGAAAGATTTCAAATAAGTTTCACCGCACAGGTTTCCATTCTTTTGCGATAACATTGCGTTTAATAGTATAGAACAGCCAATTTTTTAACCACAACATAAATGTTCTAAATAGCCCAAGCTTTCTCATTCTGCGCATCGACTCGTACACAACTAAATCGTTAATAAAAACAAACTTGCCCACCATGCTTAGCCGTTGTGCAAGGTCTGCGTCTTCCATACATACTAGACGCTCATTGAAGCCTCTTATCTTTTCAAAATGTGGTTTTCTTACAGCGATAAATTCACCCCTTGAATGTTTGAATTTAATTAGTGGCAAGCTTAACACTAGTCTTATCAAAGCATTGTAAAATTTGAAAAAGAGCAGTTCGCCAAATTTTGGGTTGGCCGGGTAGTTGTTGCAAGTTGCACCTATTACTGAAGCGTCTTTGAAAGCTCGAGAAACTTGTTTCACAACATCTTCTGTGACAAAGACGTCAGCATCTAGAAACAAAAGTATGTTGCCATGTGCTTTCTGCGCGCCACAGTTTCTAGCTTTAGCTATGCCTCTCTCTTTAATCTTATGTAATTGAACGCTTTTATGTTTCTTGATAACGTTCTCTAGAAATGCGGTTTCTTCGCTGATGGTTTCAACCAGAATAACTTCGATGTTGCCATTCAGCTTTTTAATGCTATTTAATGTTTGATTGATATATCTTGCTTCTTTGAAAGTTGGTATGATGATTGATATATTGACCATTGTTTAGCTCCAAGCAGCACTATCGATGCGAATTGAGGGAAGCATTCATCTTACCTTCTCGTAGGTTTGCTTTTCGCGAGCTTTGAAACTTCGTAGTGTTCCATTCAGCCATGTTGTGTAAAGTTTTAGTCGACCCCATTTCTGTATTCTTCGCGGATGCTCGGTGACATACTGGTCCAAGAGGAAAACAAAATCTCCAAATTTCATGGCTTTTCTTACGAGTTCTTGCTCCTCGGCGATTTTTATTCGAGGATTGAAACCGCCTACTTTCTTGAAAATGTTCTTTCTAATGAAAAAGCAGTTGCCATGTGCTCCCCCGATGTGAAGGTATACAGAGAAATGTGTTGATATGTTAACGAACTCGTAGACCATTCTGTCTAAAACGCTTTTGTTTCCAGGAAGTTTTCTGCAGCTTCCACCAACTATATTTTTGTCTTCCATTACTTCAGCAATTTCTTGAAGCAAGTTGGGCGGCAGCACCGTATCAGCATCTACAAACACGAGAACGCCCCCCTCTGCGTATTTCGCTCCATAGTTGCGAGCATCAGAAACCGAAATGTCTCTTGATGAAGTAATCTTATCAGCATATTTTTTTGCTATCTCGACGGTTCTATCAGAACTTTGCCCATCTTTGACAATTATTTCAAAATCTGTAAAAACCTGTCTTTTTAAAGAGGTTAACATGTTATGGATGTAATTTGCCTCATTGTAGGCAGGTACTATTACAGAGAGTTTTACCATTTCAGTCCGCCTAGTTTACCTTTCAAAGTAAACTTTGAGGCTTGTCTTCAGTGCTGTAAAGATGTTTTGAGGTGATAACGAAGGTAAACGAAACTTTGTTTTTACGTTATCGATTGTTTCGCCGATAACTTGAATATGCTTGATGCCGATTTCCCCAACCCCTGCCTTATAGGCTTTCCACAAGGGCTCTACTACGTATGGATTAATTCCCATAATATGACAGCAAACCGCGTCCACGGTTACTGGATCTAAACCAGATATGATCAACCCTAGCTGAACGGGACTCCCCCTAATGGGTCCCATACCTTCCATCCCCACAATGCCATCAACAACAATTAAGTCTTGATGAAGAAGCCGATTAATATAGACTAAAACTTCTGCAAGACTCTTGTGAAGCTTAGATCTTTTCTTGTTTGCAAGAACTCCAAACATGTTTTTCATAGCCACTGAGATATACACGAAATCATTAGTCTTAAGTTTGGGAAGATTCACCAAGAAATCAGCTTTCAACACGGTCTTGGGAACTTCAAGAGCAAAACCTGCAACTTCATGTTCTTCAATATCATCTTTGTTCAAATTAAGGAAATTCACATCACATTTCTTAACAATGTCCATCGTTCCTGTACTTATCATCCGTTTCTCAGCTGTACCCGAATGACTGTCAGACTCCACAACTATGACATTTTTGGTTTTACGCTTTACAACGTTGAGAACGGTCTCCAGCACTCTTGCATCAGTTACAATCATGTTTTCAATATTTTTCGGGTAACAAACGTTGGGCTTAACCACCACTAAATCGTTCTTTTTTATACTTAAGCCTCCAAGCATGTCGATGGACTTCTGCACGGTTTCGTTGACGTCTCCTCCCGCTCGCAACACAACAACTCTTTCAGTCTTTGAAATGGGTTTTCTAGCTTCAAAATGGGTCATGACTTCACTCATGGCTTTAACAAGCTCGATGCCATCGTCTATGCTTACTTGAGGCTCTTTTTCATTTTCTACACAGTCAAAAAAGTGAAGGTGTTCCCGTTCGTAGGATGGATGTCTGAAACGTAAAACATCCAAGTATTGGCGGATTTTTCGACCCATGTTCAGGGTCTTGACCTCGCCATTCTTAATCGCTGTTAATTTGTAAGGTGTTCGAAGCAGGTCCATTGTTATTTCACCTGTCTCTCCAATCACACCTAATTTCAATGTGGGCAACAATCCAGCCCAGCCGGCTGACATATTCGCCTCAAAACCACGAGCCAATCTGCCCTCCACGTACACATCATTTATGACACCTCCTTTTGAATGCGGCTCAACACATGAAACGCCTTCTAGTGAACCTCCGAGTTCATTGTAAAGATAAAGCAGATGTGGAAGCTGATCTTCGATAGCTCCGCCTTTTGCTTGCACTCGAAAATCAGTTTTGGGGTTATAGAATCTCAAGTTTGAAAATGCTCGTCCGTGAATTTTGTGTATTTCACCGATTGCGTCGTTGTGGATCAGTTTTTGCGCTTCTGTGAAGCATGGAGTGAAGATGAAGTTGTGGGCTGGCATGAAAATGAGGCTATGCTGGGCTTCCTTTTGTTTTTTCGTTAAGGCTTTCTTTATGGCTAAAGCTTCTTCTATCGAGGTAGTCATAGGTTTCTCGCAAAGCACATGTTTTCCGTGTTGTATTGCGTCCAGAGCAATTTGGAAGTGATGCTTCGGCGGGGTGCAGATGACAACAGCGTCTATGTCTGCTTGTCTCAGCATATCTTTATGGCTAGGATAGCGTTCATTAATTCCAAATTTCTCCGCCACTTTTTTTAGGTTAGGCGGATGGATGTCTGCAAGGGCCACAATCTCGAAACCTTTGATCTTTTGAAGATGAGGCAAATGTACAAGTGTTGCTATTCTTCCACAGCCAACCACACCTACGTTAATTACCATCACTTCCTCACCACGTCTTAGTACAGGCTTGGTTTGAGCAGATGCACTAGGACTTCTTCTCCTTCATCAATAAACTGTTGGGTCTCAGGTATCTCTATGAATCCGTCGGCTTTTGAGAGTGTAGTTATGGCGCCAGAC
Organism: Candidatus Bathyarchaeota archaeon; assembly: GCA_026967815.1. Taxonomy (GTDB): domain Archaea; phylum Thermoproteota; class Bathyarchaeia; order Bathyarchaeales; family Bathyarchaeaceae. Next base: position 3,558 of record JAPUUO010000062.1, read on the forward strand.
AAACCCAGAGGAACATGTGCAGCTATAAATCTGTCGGATTTGTTCTTTGTTAAATATACAGTTACAAAGGTTCGACGTCCTCTAGCAGCAAACAATTTGGTTCTAGTTATCGCTTTCACAGTTCTTGGTTCTTCTGCTGGACGCTTTGCCATGCTAACAATAACTGGACGAACAAGCAGTTGAAAAATTAAGAGAGCTGAAGTTGGATGACCCGGCAAAGAGAAGACAGGTTTCCCATTAACTAGTGCAATGGTGGTGGGCTTTCCAGGCTTCATGGCTATGCCGTTTATGATTACGCCCGGCTTGCCTAGTTTATCCAAAATTTCAGGAATAATGTCTGTTGGTCCTACGGAAACTCCACCGGAAGTTATGACCGAGTCTGCCATGCTTAATGCCTTTTTCAATGTTGTTTCCATCTTTTGGCTTTCATCCTCGACAATTCCCAGATTGATCGGTTCACCACCACATTCAATCACCGCGGCACTCAAAGCATACGCGTTAATGTCATAGATTTTCCCCGTCGGCAAGGGCTCTCCAGGCTCAACTACTTCGGCCCCAGTTGAAAGAATGGCAACCCTAGGGCGTTTATACACTTTAACGTCGATTACGCCTAGTGCTGCTAAAACCCCAATTTCGTAGGACCCGAGCATTCGCCTGTTTCGTAGAACGGTTTCGCCTTTGTGAATGTCGGACCCTGCTTTCATGACGTTCTCTCCTTTTGAAACTGAAGCATGAACCGAAACGGTGTTTTCTCTTTGAACGGTGTCTTCGTACATGACAACAGCGTCTGCGCCTTCTGGAAGAGGTGCCCCTGTCACTATTTCAGCTGTTGTGCCCTTTTCTATGGAGACTTTGGGTGATTCTCCAACTCTTACTTGTCCACAAAGCTTCAAAGCGAGAGGACGATCTTCGTCAGCGCCAAATGTGTCTTCAGCCTTGACTGCGTAGCCGTCGACAGTTGAACGGTTAAATGGTGGCACATCTAATGGTGCTACTATGTCTTCGGCTAAGATTCGGTTGTAAACTTGTTTGAGCTGAAGGTTCTCCTTTCCAACTGGTTCTAATGAGAAGTTTCTTGCTATTATCTGCTTGGCTTCATCTAAGGATACAAGTTTCTTGAACATGCTATTTTCCTCCTATCTTGTTGAATAGGTGGACAATTACGGTTTCGCTTTCTTCAAGTCCTTCTCTATCTTCTGGAATGACAACATATCCATTGGCCTTAGTCATTGTGGAAAGCACGCCAGATCCTCTTGTTCGTATTGGTTCGGCGAAAAACTCGCCTTCTTTCTCGAATACATACACTCTAAGGTAGACTCTTCGCCCTAAGGCAGAGGCAACTCTTCGAGTTAACTTAGCCTTAAGCACGGGTCTAGGCTCATCTTCAATGCCTGAAAGCTTAAGAATCGTTGGACGCGCAAAGACTTCGAAGCCAACCATGGCTGCAACTGGATAACCAGATAAAATGAAAACAGGCTTTCCTTGAACAATTGCTAATGCTGTTGGCATGGCTGGACGCATGGCTATACCATGTATAATCACTCCGTGCTTTCCGAGTTTGTTAACAGCTATTGGTACAAGGTCGGCGTGGCCAACGCTTGTTCCACCCGTTGTTATGACGACGTCAGCTTGTTTTACTGCTTCACCGATTCTCCTGGTTATCTCGTCTAACTGATCCCTGGCAAGACCAAGGTTCACGGGCTCAGCGCCAATTTGCTTACACATTGCAGATAGAATAAGCTGATTTGCATTGATTACTTGCCCAAGTTTTGGTTTTTGACCGAATTCGACAAGTTCGCTACCTGTTGATAAAAGAGCTACTTTGGGTTTTCTTGCCACATTGATATGGGTTATTCCTAGTCCTGCAAGCAAGCCTAAATGTTGAGGTAGTAGTCTAATTCCAGCCTTCGCAACAATCTCATTTTTTCTTACATCTTCACCTCTCTTGGAAATGTTTTCACCAGGAGTAAGCGCGGCTAAAACTTCCATTCCGCCTTCAGCTTTTCTTGTATGCTCTAACATGACAACAGCATCGGCACCTTTAGGCAGCATTCCACCAGTCCAAATCTGTGTGGCTTCGCCTTTGTTCACGCTGTCTTTTCTTGTTAGTTTAAGGAGTTTAGGCTTGAACTCAGAAGCCTCAACGGTGTCGTTAGCTTTCATCGCATAGCCATCCATAGCAGATCGGTCAAAACGAGGTAAATCGTTTGGCGCTAGAATGTTTTCAGCCGCAACTCGTTCCAACGCTTCATTGATTGGAACATAATCAACTCCGAGTCTAGTTGGCTTAAGTTCCTTAAGAAAAAGGAAAAGGGCATCGTCTACACTTGTAAGCTTCTTGAATCCTTTAAGCCTAGGCCCCAACGTAACCACATCATTGACAAAATGTTAAACGATACCCAAATTTAAATAGTAGGAAACGCGGCGCGGCTAATGTAGAAATCACCGGTAGATCAGCTTTCGCGTGTTTTCAGCCTTTTTAGGATGTCTCGCATTTTTTGTGCATCTATGTCGAGATAGGGACTTTCACAAATCATCACTGGCTTGAGGTCCAATTCTATGATAAGTGATGCTAAAATCTTGAAGTCGGGGCCATATTCAATTTCATCCATTGTGTGATGGCGTCTCTCTCCTTTGTCCGTAAACTCTATGTGAGAATAGTGACAGTGCAAGTTTTTCGTAGCGTGTGTTCCTAGTCGCTTCTCAATTTCATCTATGACTTTCCTGAAATCGTCTATTGTTTTTAGCTTCCCTCTTTCCCTCGCATGCAAGTGAGACCAGTCAATGTTTGGTTCGGTTAGTTCAACTTTCTCGCATAGAGCTAGAATTTCCTGCAGATTCCCAAGTTGAGATAGCCTGCCAGCGGTTTCAGGTGCGAGGTGCACCTTTGTTAAGCTATTTGACCGCATGAACTCCACTATTTCTTTCATTGCCCTAACGCATATATCCAATGCTTCTTTAGGAGGTTTTTTGCCATAGTGACCCGGGTGGAACACAACTGCGTCCGCGCCCATCCAATCGGCGGCGGTTACACATGCAAGTAAGCGTCTTTTGCTGGCTTCAAGAACCTCTGTTTCGCTGCAGAGATTAACAAAGTAAGAGCCGTGAAGCGTCAAGCAGACATCGTGTTGAACGGCTTTTATCCCAAGTTCCTCTGCCTTTTCCCTTTTCATTTGAGGCTTTGGGCCCCATCTGACCGCTTGATATTCAAACGCGTCAAGTCCCTCGTCGTGAAGATACTTGGGGATTTCAGTTACAGGTCTCTTTAAAACCTTGAAGCTTTGAGGCACTCCTGCTGGACCAAATCTTGGGCGGTCTGCCATTTCAGGCGTTCTCTCGGTTATCTTTTCTTGTATCGGCGAGCCTTTGCATAATTTCCATAAACTAATGCGATTAATGCACAGACCCAAGCGGCTAGGTTTTGAACAAGAAGGTACTTTCCAGCAATGTCCAATTTGACTATGGGTTCTACAGAGGCCCCAAGGCCTGTTAGGCTGCTTCTAAAGCCTGGCGCAACGTCTAGTAATGAATCGTTTATGGCTGTTGCCACCCATTCTAACGGTGCTAACGCTTTCCCCAGAGAGTGAAGGCTTTCTTGGGTTCCAATCACAAATGACGAAAAAAGTGGATTTGCGGCGTAGAATTTAACTATTGCATCGTGAATCCACCAGGGATATGCGAGTAAATACACGAGAAAAACAAAGGAGACAAACGTTAGGAGAATTATCATTGCACTTTTAACTGCTGTTCTGGCGAAGGAAAGTCGCCGAGAAAATATGGAGAACCCTGGAATTCGGAGAAAAGCATTCTTTAGAGCTTTGCCGATTTTTTGCGTTCTTCGGTCTATTCGTTTGGAAAGTTCTCTAAGGGACTTAAATCTGCGACGTTGAGGCTGTCGCCTTCTAATCGCGGTTTTCCTAGCTGATTCTTCTCTATTGGGTATGAAGGCTAGGTGTTTGGTAATGAATACCCAGCTTGAAATAAGAACAACTATGACGCTTAAGGGTAGGAGATGAACCAGCGGACTGACAACTAATGTGAAACTCCAATTGCCAATTGGAATTTGAAATGTTTCTATCCACGCGTACTCATCGACTAGTCCACCAGATAGAAAAGAATAGGTTACTAGATATTCTAGCAAGAGTGCTGAAGCTAAAAAGAGCAGCATCGCTGCAAATCCCTTGGAAGCTGTCCATTTGATTATTGAGTGCCTCCAACGCTTTTCGCGACTGGCCATTGCATCACCAATTCCGTTGCATTTTGATTTATTGTTTGTCTCTTAACTTGAAAGCGACGTTTAGTATTTGTGATTACTATATCTTAAATATCTACCTTAAGCGTGCACTGAAGCTAACGGGAAATCCGATCTGAATCGTAGTTGGGTTATAGTAGAATTAGCACAAGCCCTGCTGTTAATGGTATGGTTAAGTTATCGTTTATAGGTGTGGGAAGAGCCTCCGCAAGCATGCCTACGGCGGCGCCGATTAGAGCTTCCAAATGGCTAACAAAGAGAAGAGCCCCGAGCAAAGCGAATATGAACCCAAAAACTGTCCCTTCTATTCTTTTGCCCTTGTTCAAAGGAAATACTGTTCTTCCTAGCTTTCTCCCGAAAAGTGTAGCAGTTCCGTCGCCGAGTGTAAATATAGCAATAGACGCATAGTTAATAGGATATGGAAACAAGATGAGTGCCAACATTATGCCTGTGGCGAAAAATATGGGGGTCGTTACAAATTCGTGGATTTCAGGCTTTGTAGCGGCTTGGCGGGTTATTGCAGAAATCACTGGAAGGTTTATTCCCTCAACTCGAGCGAATTC
>JAPUUO010000063.1:0-2046 GCA_026967815.1 Candidatus Bathyarchaeota archaeon
AACATCAGCTTGCTCGAAGTCAAGGGATTCGTAGCCCTAGAGTATTATGGCTGGACGTGGATGCTTACCGGGTTGTTTGTTGCCTATCTGTCTGTATCGGTCATTGCGAGTGATTTCGAGAACAAACGTATGGATGTGATGTTGTCGGCACCGATATCCCGTAGACGTTATCTCTTGGAAAAGTTCACTGCTATGAGTGTCATCTCCCTGTTCATAGTCTTAGTAGAAATTGCAGGGCTTACCTGGGGACTCGCGAGCATCAATGCGTTCAATGAATTTTCTGCCAATGCAGCGTTGCTCTCAATGATAGGCTCCCTGCCCTTCCTCATGGTCATAGCGGCGGTTGGCGTGCTTACCGCTGTGTTCTCCCAAAAAGTAAGGACTGGAATGGGCGTAACGTTTGCTTTTGTCTTTGCGGAATATTTCCTGTACACCTTTGGGGGCTTCTCCAAAAGCCTTGAGGGTATGAAATCTATTAGTATCTTCAAATACTGGGACTACCTCTCCGTCATCATCGACGATCTCTTCAAAGCAGGAGATTTCATTTTGTTAACGATGCTGGCAATTGTGATCCTCATCATCAGCATATGGGTCTTTGGAAAGAAGGACATACCAACATGAGTGCGCGCGCTAGTTATCGCGGCTCTTTCGTGGCCTCCCGAATTTTGCGACTGCTTCAGCGCTTCTCTTCATCTGAAAAAGCGTGTATTCTAAGTGTTTCTCAAGATGTTTGTGGACAAATAGGCGATACCATGTTTTACCTAGGATCGAGTATGGCGGTGTATAATTCATTTCATAGATCAAGCGGGTCTCCCTATTTTCCGGTTTTATGGTGAAACTATCTACCATATCCCAGGTGGAGATAGATTTCCAGGCGATCTTTCTGAATTCTTTCCATTCGGTTACTTCGTCATCCCATTTGAAATTGAAAAGGTGAAACTTGTAGTACCATCTAGTTCTAACACCGATCCCACTTCTTTTGGAAGTCAATGCCTCACCTTTTATGTCCTTTACAGCAAGTTCACTCCATTCGGGCCCGCGCTCAACCTCCCTTTCTGGAAATTTGAGGTGTTGAACCATCAAGATCCATATTGTCTCAGGAGGAGCGTTGATCATTACCTCTTTGACTATCTGTGGCAGTTAGACCTACCTCCATGCTCACGCGATGTATCTAGGTAATATACTGTCACATACGTAAATTTTGTCGGTTACGCTGCAAAATTTTAAGTCCAAACCCAAGCCCGAAACCCACATTAAAGCTGCGCGGAAATCTCGCGACGGTAGAAAATGCGCACGCAGGAGTTTAAAGAGAATGTTAAGTGACGCAACAAGCAAAAGCTAAATCTATATCAATGTAAAACGTTTTTACCCTAGATTAGGCGGCTCTCTGATGAAAACTTTCGGCGTTGACGCGCAGTCCTGGAAGGTCTTTTTCACATTGTTCAAATTAGCCGAGATGGGTGCAAGCCGTCGAACAGTGAAAGTTTCAACTGAATATCTAGCTGAAAAGCTAGGTTTGTCGCAACAAACCGCCTCTCGCCATCTGATACAACTGGAGAAAAAAGGCTGGATAAAGAGAAACATAACGCCAGAAGGCTGCCTCATTAAAATTACCGATTCAGGAGTCACCGAATTAAGGAAGCTTTATTCCAGTCTGCAAGCGGTTTTTGAAGCCGCCTACCCGATGTCGGTCACTCTAGAAGGCGTCCTCTTCACTGGACTCGGCGAAGGAGCCTACTACATAACAAGGGACAGCTACCGCAAACAATTCATCGAAAAGATTGGCTTCGACCCCTATCCTGGCACACTCAACCTCAAACTTGCAACTGACTACGACATAAAAACACGCGATGAACTCGAATCTTACCCTGCCATAGAAGTTCAAGGCTTCACGAATAAAACGAGAACATTTGGCCCCGTCAGATGTTATCCAGCAATTATTAATAACAAGGTGAAAGGCGCAGTTGTAACGGCTCTACGCAGCCACTACGATTCCTCAGTAATAGAAGTAATTGCCCCCTACTACCTTCGAAGCAAACTCAAGCT
>JAPUUO010000063.1:2146-7970 GCA_026967815.1 Candidatus Bathyarchaeota archaeon
AATCCTTTGCGAGTTATAGTCTCTCGCACTTGTCTCACAATGCTGTTTTGGTCATGCCCTACGGCGATGATGTCTGGCCCAATTTTTTCAATTACCTTCCCCATGTTAAAATCTTCAAACCCTAATATGGCTTCGTCAACAACTTTGAGGGCTTCGACCAGTGCTCTTCTGTGGTCCTCTGGCACAACTGGTTTGGATCCTTTGCGTTTTTCGGCTGTTTTGTCTCTGGCGATGATAACGACTAACTTCGCGTTTGCTCCTCCTGCCTTTTTAGCTTCCTCCAGATACTTAACGTGACCCATATGAAGAACATCAAAGGTCCCAGATGCCAAAACAACCTTGCTCTTCTTTTTTATTGCTTCTTTTCCGGCCATGAGAATTCTGCCACCTCGAGCAGTTTCAAAGCGTCCAATAGCCCCTCAGAATAAGCAATAGACGCTAATCCTGTCTCAAATTGTTTTCTATCCCGATAATACTTCGCATCGTCAAAATAACGTTTAGCGGTTTCGACGACAAGATTCACTTTTTTATTGTCAACTTGAATGAATTGATCGATTTCAATTTCTGCCAAAACCACTTCAGTGTTCCCTATGTATTTTTCGAGCAGTTCTTGCAGTTTCATTCAACCAGCTCCTTCACGCTTTCAGGCGCCTCAGCAAATGTTACCAGTGCTTCCGCTTCAATAAAGTGAAGTTTACCGGGAAAAACAAGCGAATGGGGCGAACGACCAAATTCACAGTTCATCAGTTCTGCCACATACCCCGCTTTCACTGTTGGGCTACATGAACCGGCTCGTGCAATGCCAACCGCAAGAGTGTCAAGGGTCACGACGTGCTTTCGCTTCATTTTCTCTATTGCCAGAAGAACTTCCAGGCCTTGTTGTATCGTCATGTAGCGTTGTTCATCAGCTTTAATATCGAGAAAGCAGAGAGTATGAAGACCGCGTCTCATGTTTTCCATGACAACCATGTAGGGGGTCTCAACCGTAGAAATCTCGTTTGTAAAAGGAATGGTGACGCTTCTTCCATATTTGTAATTTTGAAGCCCTGATAGACCGATGACTGCGGAAATAATTGACGCTCCATGAACGATTCTTGTTCTTACCCCTTGTTTTTCGGCGCGGATTCGCAGGTCCACATGGGTAGTAGCTATTAATGGGTCGCCTGGGACTAGCAGAACAGTTTTGCCTTTTTTTGCTGCGTCCAATATTTTTTCCCCCGACTCTTCCTCTAAGTCAAGCCTAGAAACAACGGAAATTTTCTTTTTGCTCAGTTTTTCAAGTTTTGAAATGGAAAAAGCAGGCATCAGGCTAGTGTAAAGTTCAGCAAAGACCACGTCTGCTTCTTTTATCGTTTCCGACCCTCGGAGTGAAAGGTCTTTCTCATCGTATAGGCCTAGACCCACAAAGACAAGTTCGCTTGACATTTTTGGACTTCCTTGTGTTCAATTCATAATTGGAAGGGAGAGACCTAATAAGCTTGGAGATGCAGCATGATCTCTTCTTTCCTGTTTACGCTTTCTCCCTCGTAGTCGTTTTTGCACCACTTAAGTTGCCAAGCAAGCCGAAGAAAATCGTGGCACACGTGGCTTTTGGTGGGATCCTCCTCAATAGCCCTTTCCCGTTCAGGTTGAACTACGTTACTATCAATTCTTCGAGTAGTGCTGCTAAGTTTGCAGTTGGAGCCCCATCGTCCTTGCATATTTTCTGTTTTGCTGGAGGTTTTTGTCCATAATGTGGTATCCTCTTGGAGATTCGGTCTTCATACGTTGGCAAGGTTTCGTTTTGGTAGAAAACACCTATGGGAATTCTGTCTCCCCATTCTCTAGCCCTTTCAAAGGCAGACACAATCTTTGACATTTCCTCTTCAGGACCGCGCACCACAGGGTCATAACCGGTCTCTTCCAGTTTGTAAAGTCTAGACACTGCTTTTCCTGTAGCTGGATCCATACGGTCTTCACCGCTGTACCATTCTTTGGTGTTGATGTCATTGTAGGTTGGACATGGTTGAAGTACGACAATCAGCGCGAGTCCTCGATGTTGCATGCCTTTCTTTATCATTTCCTTCAAGTGACGCACGTCGTAAGCGTAGCCTCTGGCTATGAAGGTATAACCCGATGTCAACGCAAGGGCTATAGGATTAATGCCGTCATTTATGTTAGGTTTTGGAAGCGACTTTGTCTGCAACCCGAGCTTGAGCGTTGGCGAAGCTTGCCCTTTGGTTAATCCGTAAACTCCGTTGTCGTGAATAAGATAAGTGATGTCTATGTTTCGTCTTCCAGTGTTGACAAAATGTCCGACGCCTATTCCGAGTCCATCGCCGTCGCCTCCAACTGCTATGACTTCCAGTTCTGGATTGGCCAATTTTGCCCCTATGGCAAACGGAAGGGTTCTACCATGTAGCGTGTGGATTCCATAAGCATTTATAAAGTGAGGCATTTTTGCGTGGCATCCTATGCCAGAGAATACGGCTACTTTGTAGTGTGGCAACTGCAACTCGGCTAAAGTCATCTGTAAGGCTGCGAGAATCCCGTAGTCTCCGCATCCAGGACACCAGTCGACGAAAACTTTGGTTCGGTAATCTGTCATTTTAAGAGCCATGGGGTAACACCTGCCTTTTCGGCGCTTTTTCCTGCAGTATTAGCTTGATGGCATTGTAAACTTCGTCTGATGACATGGGGAGACCACTGTATTTCAAGACATAATTATCCATGACCACGCCTGTTTGCTCCCTGATTATGCTCGCCAACTGTCCCGAATAGTTCATCTCCACATCAATCCTTTTACCAGCTCTGTTCAATACTTCTGAAACGTGCTCTTTTGGAAACGGATGAACCATGCGAATTTGAAGGAAATTTACTTTCCAGCCTTCCTGACTCAATCTTTTCATAGCATCAAGAATGGCGCCTTTAGGAGACCCCCAACTAACAATAGTCACCGAAGCCTCTGGTGCGCCGAAGAAGCTGACTCTTTCTTCAATAGGAATCTCTCGGTCAACTAGCTCAAGTTTTCTCATTCTCTTCTCCATCATACGCGTTCGGTTTAGTGGCTCCTCACTAGTATGACCAAACTCATCATGCTCATTGCCAGTGTTCCAGAAAACAGCATTTGGTGTTCCCAGCGGAATACGTGGAGAAATGCCTGACTCAGTGAACTCAAACCTTTTGTACCGATCGGTCTTTTCCCATTGGAAACGCAGTTGCCCACGGTCTATCTTTGCACGGCTTGTATCGAATATTTTACAGCTTCGGGTACTGTTAGCTATTGCCTTATCGATCAAGTGAATGACAGGCATCTGATACTTCTCAGCATAGTTGAACGCTCGAATAGCATCGTAGAAGCACTCTTCAGTGTCGCCTGAAGCCAAGACAATCCGAGGAAATTCCCCGTGAGAAGCGTGTATAGCAAATTTAAGATCGTCTTGCCCATGTCTGGTCGGCAACCCAGTAGAAGGAGCACCTCGCTGATAATAGTTTATCACCACTGGAACCTCATTCATTCCAGCCCAACCTAAGCCTTCAACCATTAAAGAAAAACCTGGACCAGAAGTGCTTGTGGCAGTCCTTGCCCCAGCAAGTGCAGCACCAGAAGCCATATTTATGGCTGCAATTTCATCTTCTGTCTGCATCACGACAATGGACCCTTCTTTCTCTTCACCAGACGTACCCTGAACTAAGTCGAAAATTTCGTTAGCTTCTAGGTACACGCTTTCGTCGGCAGCTGGAGTAATAGGATAATAGGTTTGAACTCGACACCCGCCCAGAAGCTTGCCTAAAGCCACCGCTTCAAATCCCGACACCAAGATTCTTTTTTCATCTGTTTGAACTGTTTCAAGTTTGTACCCAAAATCGCCACCAAATTCTTGTTCAACATATTCGTAGGCTTTGTCCAGGGCAAGCATATTCATGACAATGATGCGAGGTTTCTTAGCGAAAACCATGCTGACAGCTTTTTTAACCATCGCTTTATCAAAATCTAAGAGTCCAAAGGATATACCCAACGACAGAACATTAATCATTCTGGTGAGTTTACTAAGTCGTTCTTCATCGATCTGTTTGGCTATATCTTTGAGCAACTCCATGTATGGAACAGCGTATATGCGAACGTTGGTCCTTTCAGCGTCCTTTAAAAGATCGCTTACTGTCCTTGCCTCAACTTCTTTTTTCTCTGCAGTTTTCTGAAATTCCGCCAGAAACGGCGGTGGCAAAGTTGGAATGTTCATGATTTTGGTGTTTAAAATCGCTTCGTCACAGATGATTCCTCCCTTAGGGGCTACATCCCAGACATGCCTTACTACGCTTTCGGCGTCAAAAGTGCAGAGCAGATTCACGAAGTCCACTCTTGACCTCACTTCTCTTTTTGAAATTCTCATGTGAAAGTAGCTGTGCAAGCCTTTGATGTTGGAGTGATACTCTCTTTCCCCGTAAACATGCAACCCACCGTAGCAACAGGCTCTTGCAAAAATGTTGGCTGCAGAGTCAACTCCGCTACCTTGGGGTCCACCTATCATCCATACAAAATCTTGGCTAGCCATTTTCGATTCTCCTATGAAGAGGAAACGGTAATGTGCTGAAGTTTTAGCCTCCAGTGCACGTGTTTGGCCCTATGCAGCATTTGCATAGAATTGTTTCGTCGCAGTAGGGGCATTTGCAGTCACAGTGCTCTATTGGATTACCACATCTTTCGCACATAATTTCTGACAATTAAGCAACGCCTCCTAAACTTTTTGTTATCTCACAAAGTTTAAGTGTTTTTCGGATCATCAGATCCAAGCATCAAAAAATCACAGGCATCTCGTTATCGAAATCGCTCAATTGTTCGAACATAACAAAGTTTCTTATACCTCTAATTGTTAAAACTTAGTTTGCATTCATAAACGTTATAATAAACGTTGAATTACACAAGCCACAAGCATAAAATGGGAGTCACAAACAATGAAGCAATCTCAACGTACAATCTTTGAGGTTGACATAACCCAAATTGACGGAGACGGAGATTTTCCCTGCCCAAAATGCGGAGTCATGATCTCGCCTGAAGATGAAACCGAAACAGTTTACAAAATTGTTGACACACGAGTCAAAAACCAGACCCTTGAAGAACTAGTGATTCTGTGTAACAAGTGTGGAAGCAAAATCCGTCTAGTTGGGTTTCTCACCTTAGAAGAATGACAAGAACAGTCTTTTCAAGTGCGTATTCCCTCATTTTAAGTAACAATTAAAATCTCCGAAATGCAAGTCTAAGGTAGGCACGTGACATGCTCCTCTTGAAAGACAACTGTTCATTGTGCGACAGGATCTTTCGGCACTCTGCTCTTAGACGATGTTTTCGATGCAGACGATGGTACTGCAGAGACTGCATAACATTTACCAAAGATGGAGAAATTCTATGTTTAAACTGTGCTCGACGAATGGTTTCGCCAAAGAAGCTTGGAACCAAATATAGCCCGTTTAGCAGATATCTTCTACGACGAGCAAAATATTCGAGTAATGTCACGCTCGACTTTGTGAAGATTGAAGGCATAATAGGCGACAATCTGCCATTGGGCGCAACTAGAACCAAGGGGTGGTGGACCAACACTCTTCATACTAGTCAAGGGCAGGCATGGTTAAACGTGGGCTGGAAGGTTCAAGAGGTTGACTTAAACAAGAGAACAGTAACGCTTGCCCGAGTTGCTGGCACAGAAGATGAACCGAGAAAAAGGAGAAAGAGAAGAAAAAAGAGTACACATGTTTTCGAGTTGCCAGTTAAACCTAGGCCTCGCCGTTTCCCCTCTAAGACCAAGATAGCGAAGACTCAGGCGAGATTAAGAAATATTGAACGAAAAAA
>JAPUUO010000003.1 GCA_026967815.1 Candidatus Bathyarchaeota archaeon
AACCTATATTAATAAAATGCGGACGCGAACTTCTGCCTTAAATTATTAATGCAACATGAAATGAAAAATGAATAAACATGTAAAGTAGTGGTTTATAATTCTAGTAGATTGTTTCACAAGTTATTAATGTGCTCGACACTCAGAGTAGCGAAATACTTAGGAATGCTCCAGTATTGTGCTGGTTGTCTCTCTGAATGTGTAAACTGGAAGGAGGTGAAAGAGTGAGAAAAATACTAACAAGCATGGTTGCAACCTTGGTGATCCTCGGGGCGCTTTTCGCATTTTCGGGCGTCGCGACAGCGGATAAGCCCACCGCCATAACCTTTGAATGGGTCCTCACGCAGAACACACAAGGACCGCTCATCAACGAAGGACCTTGGTCTGCTTCTGGTGTAGTTTCCGACAGCGGTGATATGGTTCAGTACTTACATATGCGCCCGAACAAGCCTGCTCTCTCGGAGACCACTCTGACGAGTGATCTTGGAACCATCAGAATCTGCAGCGTGGCACAAACCATAGCGGTCATTTCAGAAGATCCATTCATAGTCCGGATCGAAGGCATATGGTTCATCACAGGGGGAACCGGTGCCTACGCTCAGCTTTCCGGTCATGGCACGGAGGTCGTTGAGGTGAACGTTGACCTCGCGATCCAAGGGCTGCCTTCTAACTTTGGGACCCAGACCGGCACCGCTCACTTACCACACTAGGAAGCACAATCGGCGCCGAGAGGAAGTGTGGTGATATCGCCAACCGCGTAACCACCCTTTTTTTTCCAATACAATAAGGATTAAACCGAAGAAATAAATATCTCCACGCATGAGACCGAGACACTTAGCTAAGGTGCGCGCGCGTTAGATGAAGAGAATAAGCTATTTTGAGTCTTTTCTACTAGCTTGTTTCCGCCACACTTTACACCATTTCTTAAGAGTTGAAGGCTTAGCATTGCCCGAGGTATAATATTCCACTTCCTCGCTCGCCGCAAGGATCGTTTCCTCAGTTTTCCCTACCCTGTTCTTCCTGTCTGACCCTGAAAAAGACGAGAGGTAGTATACTACCCTATAATAATAATCATTATAATAATCAGTAAAGCACTTGCTTCTCACCTTCAAGTTGCTTCTATCTTTTTCAAGTTGAAGCTGAATGGCGCACGCCAGTGCGCCCTCATACGCATGCGCACTTCAATCTCTTTTCCAAGCGCATGCTGAAACTCAGAACGTGTGTGTGTGCTTAAATTATTAATGCAACTTCAAATGACATATCAGTCAAATGAGAAGGGAGAGATATGAGCTGGAATGTGGTTTATACTCCGTCGAGCTCCGTGTTTCTGGGTATTGTATTGATTATTTCGGTCCTAGCACTGACCGGTCTGTCTATAGGTTATGTCCTAGCGGAAGTGGTCAAAGGTAGACACATGGCAATTGGTTCAGCTGTGTACTGGGCGATTTACTTTGTCAATTGGTACAACCGTGAGTTTCTCGCTCAAATTCCTGCAATTTACCCTTTTAGTATTCGTCTTTTGTATTCAGGGGCTCTGGTTCTGTTCTTGACTCTAGCGTATGCTATTCGAAAATATACACTCAAACGAAACGTCTAAACCAAGCCTCTGGATACGCGTTCTGTTCTCAATCCAGTTCATCCTCTGGCTGTTTCCCCTAGTAGGTGTATTCGCTCTTTTAATCATGGAAAAACTCAGAAATAACCACTGAAAGTAGTGTCAAAAACCCCATAACCAACAAACCAGCGCGCGCGAATCAGATCTCTAAACCTTCTCCTATACTCTTCTCAGGACTGAAAACTAGAACCAATATACTATTCATACTAACAACACTACTGCAAAACACTCTTCAGCATTCCTCTAACATCATTTTTATGTAGATGAAAGAAGCTAAGATTACGCTTGGTTCGTGAGAAATTTTGGTTAAAACTTCTTTTTTTGCAAATGTCAGGGCTATACTTTTTGATTTCGGCGATACACTTGTATCCTTTGAAACCTTCGACTACGAGGCTTCCTTGGCTGCGCTTCACCAAACATTGATGGAAAGTGGAGTAATCGTTCCCTATGAAAAGTTTAAGAAAACCTACTTTAAGATTAGAGATCAGCTTTACAGGGAAACCGACTCCTCTTTTAAGGAAGTCAATTTCTGTGTTCGTGTTTCTTGCGTGTTAAATGAGTTGGGATTTAATCTTAATTCTAGAGATCCTAAGATAATCAGGTCAGCTGAAGCCTTCATGTGTCCTCTTATTAAATCGCTAAAATTAGAGGAACACGTTCCCTTGGTTCTTCGAGAATTAAGTAAGAAGTATAAGCTGGGTCTTGTTTCAAATTTCGCCTATCCTCCAGCAATCAAGCAGACGTTGCGGAAATTTCACCTGTCTGAGTTCTTTGATGCCGTAATCATTTCGGGAGACATAGGTTGGCGCAAGCCAAGTTCAAAGATCTTTGACAAAGCTCTCAAAGCATTACGCGTGTCTGCTTCTGAAACAGTGTTCGTGGGCGACGCGCCTTTTCATGACATTGCGGGGGCTAGGCATGTTGGAATGAAGACAGTTTTGCTGAGGCGACGACTAGGTGAAAAAGAAAGGGCGGGCATGGATAATCCAGACGAGATAATAAGTGGATTGGAAGAGCTTCTGACGACGTAGCATGACTGTTAGATGTGGAAAGTCGATGCATATTACCTCAATTGGGTTGGTTGGGTAATAATTTAAGGAGGACATATCTGCATACTATAAGAGACTAGTATGTTGAAGAATACTTTACAGGTACAGATGGCAAGTGTGGCTCTAGTTCCGCTTCTAGTTCTTTCATTTCTGGGCTTTATCATAGTTATTGCTGTCTTGTGGAAGAAAGGTAAAACGATTGAAGCCTTGCTGGTTTGGAATTCGTTGCTCCTTTATGTCATTGCGTTGACTCTGCTTCTCAAATAGAAGCTGGACTAGAATTCTACCCACCCAAGTCTAGTATTATGAAAAGAAAAAACCAAATAGCAGCTCCTGTAATTGCCACAAGTACGGGTAACCAGATAGCCCAATTCATTCTTTGTTTTTCTTCTTCATTACTTGAACTCATTCCAATACACCACATGGTCAATCTATACCAGTTCTGCATAGGTTCTTATGACTTGTGGAAGAAACTAGGGTGCGCACGCGCAGCGCTATTTGTCCCAGAGTTCCACAAGTTGTCTTATCATTCTGGCCTTGGGGTTTTCCTCGTTGTATCTGAAGATACGGATTCTTCCAAATTTCTTATGCATTACAAGCTGGTGGTCTTCTAGAGCTTTTAGGTGCTGGTTAGTTGTCGCATAATTGAGTCCTGCTCGGCGGGAAATCTCTGAAATGTTTAGTTCACCGATGTCTGCGAGAATTCTCAGGATTCTAACCCTTCCTTTTGAGGAAAATACATCTTCAATGGGCAGAGTGAAATCTCCTTCAGGCTAAGTTGCTTTTATTCGAAGGACCCTGCTCAGTTCTTGTTCTAACTCTGAAGCTGGTGTTGTCGGCAAACTGATAAACGTCGTTTTTCCTCGATGTCCAAGACTGGAAGGTTGAGTTTCAATTATGTCCAAAGCCGAAAGCAGCTTGGCATATTTCCATAATTGCGTATGCTTGCGTTCTGTTTCGCCAAATTCTTCGCAAACAATGGCATAAGCTTCTTCGGCTTCGCCCATAGTAATATGGGCTGCGTCGGTTAGGTTGAAGCGTCTGGCGATTCCTAAGAGAAACAGTTTTTCATGCAATCCCAACTCGGTGATTGTGTCTTTTCGCACAACTGCATACACGCTGCTAGCGGCTTTGCGTACATGTTCAGGTAAAACTTCTTTGGATCTTTCGGTGTCAGCGTATTTGCCCGCTCTCCATAGCAACTCAATTGCATAACGGGCGTCGCCTCCCTCTAAAACTGCAGCTTCAGCAACGGCATCCTGAGTTTGAGATTGAACCGTGCCTTCTTTAAAGGCCCACGTTATTCGGTCGTTTAGGATGTCGCGAAGTTGAGGTTTCGAGTATTCGCTAAAATGTATAATGTTATGTTGAAGAGTGCTCCTTGTGCTTGCGTCGAGTTTGTCTAGGCGATGCATCTCCCGAAGGATGCCGATCAGCGACAGCCTGTGAGCTGTTTTTACCCGTTCCTCCTGAACTCTTGTTAAACTGTATATGGGGTTTGACCCTTCGCTTTGAACAAGCGCTTCCAACTCATCTAACGCCAATATGACATAGGCTTTTTTCTCGTCGAGAATCTGCATTAAAGCCTGTAGGAGCTCTTCAGCCGAATATCCTCTCTTCGGGAAGGTCGGATAAAATCTCAGAATAACCCGTTGAAGAATCATAAAGAAGCTTCCTTTGCATTCGCGGCAGTTGACGTGAACATAATGTAGGTTAACATTTCTCTGTTGAGCTTGCTTGGTTATGTTGGATCCAAAACTCTGGGAAATCACGGTTTTCCCAGTTCCGATTTTGCCGACAATGAGCACGCGTTGGGTCATTCTTCCCGGATTTTCAATTGTGAATCGGAAAAACTGGTTAAGGAGGTCTAATTGGGCTTTTCTGTGAGGTAAGCGTGGTGGCACATAGTTGATGTCTAGTTTGCTTTCGTCCTTGAAAACGCTGAAATATGGAAGCATATTCCATCCTTCCCCTTTTCTATTATTGAGGATGTCAATTTATGGTTTTTGTTCTTTAGAAAGAAGATTTAGCGAGGAGAACATTGAAACTAATATTTTGCATCATGCGGGAGGAATTGTAAGTTGTCAAGGAAACTGCATGTAGCAGGCTAAATCTAAAGCATATTCCCGTATTCGATTAGTCACGTGACAAGAACCTGATTGGATCGAATGAAATGAAACCCTACCCAAGCGGAAGCGAGAAGTGGAGAATTGTATTCCACACTACAACGAATGTGTAGAAAGCTACAAGCACCATTAGTGTTCCTAGCAATAGCTTCTTGGCAAACCGCCACTCAGTTGGGTTAGTGACTTTTCTTGTGAGGACACACAAGAAACCGAAAAGCAGAACCTGCCCGATCTTGATCCAGGCTGAAAGCATCATCCCTAGTTTTCCCCATAAGTAAAGAGTGAAAGGGTTGGCCTCGAAGGACGGGTTTGTAACCAAAATATCGAAGATGTTGAGCCAAAGTAGAAACAAGAACCACGGTGACAAAGATGACAGTTTCCACTTCACTTCTCCTTTCTCCCAACTAAAGAACGCAACTTCGAATATTTATGATTTCCAAGAATAGAGAGCTTTGTAGTGCGCCAAGTTAAACATAAAATATTTCAGGTCTTTCCTCTTTTTTCTTCTTGACCCTTTTTCTGGCTTTTAACCCTCTCTGAGATCCTAGCTTGGTCGCCTCTAAGTCGTATTCTATAAAAGAACGGGTAAACTCAGACAGTTTTTTGTTTATCTTCTCTAGATCCTTTTGTGAGAATTTCGTCATGATATCAGGCGTATTCACCCATTGCATCCAACCGAGCAAGCTCCTTTGTAAAACGTTCAGCATGAAACTTAAGGACCTTACAAGCTCTAGTCTGTCCCGTTCCTTAGCCTCTTCTAAACGCGTTATCTGATCCAAGATCTTCTCAGAAACCTGCATCCATCTTTCACTCAAATCCATGTTCCCTCACTTTCTCAGTCATCTCCCTAAAAAGCATCTCTTGATATAAAGATTAGGGAAACGCAACCTGCTCATAGTACGCCAGAGCATTTCGGCTACAGTGTTTTTTGCTTCTAAAACGCCCGCGTGGTAGGGTTCTCCACGTCAGAGGTGTGGGCTCTCGCATTCTTGGCGCGGGTGCTGTTGCACACCTTCTATCGGCGCGCTCTCAAGATCTATATCATCTGCTCAGTGGGGCCAGAGTCGTCATCGCCCACAAACAAGGTTCTGTGTCAAGCCCAAATAAAAACGTTTTTTTCAGATATCCAATCGAGAAGAATGCGGTCGCTTATGGCGCGCGCATCCTTGTTGATGTCCGCAAAGAGGGGACGGTGACCCTACAAGTCCCCGCACTTAAAACTGAGTGGTCACTTCTACCCATAATATTAAACTAAGATGACCAGTCATAAAGGCGCAAAAAGAGGGAGAACCCATGGACTTCGTTGAAAAACTCAAGAGTGAGTTCTCATTCATAAAAGGGAACTACGCAGTCATGGTAATAAGCTGGATACTGGTAGACTTCGCCGTTGAGCTGCCAGCTACATACTTCAGCCTATATGTACTCGGACTCGGGGCCACTGAAACCATTCTGGGAGTCATAGGTCTCTCTCAATTCTTGGCCTTGGCTTCCTTACAGTTTCCAGGCGGTTACTTGGCAGACAAATACGGAAGAAAATGGCTGATCTCAACAATGACCTTCGGCGTAGCCTTCAGTTTCATACTGTACGCAATCGCACCGTCATGGCCTGTGATACTTGTCGGAGTGATTCTAATGAGCATATTCAACTCAACCTATCAGCCAGCCTTGAACGCGATGATCTCTGACTCTCTTCCGGTCGATAAAAGAGGAATGGGATTCAGCATAGTTATGTTGATAGCAAGCGTTTCCACAACACCAAGTCCGGCCGTCGCAGGTCTGCTGCGTGCTAACTTCGGCTTAATCCCTGGAATGAGAATCGCTTACGGCATCGTCGTGGGTCTCTTTCTTATTGCAGCCTTTATCAGGTCCTTCTTCCTAAAAGAAACCGTAGTAACCTCTTCAAGGCCGCGCCTGAACGAGATATTTCAGAGCTATCCGACAGCTCTGAGAGAAAGCTTCAGCGTGTGGAGAAAAGTGCCAAAATCCATGTTATACTTATTTCTGACCTTTTCTATCGCGATCTTTGGTTTCTCAGCTACATTCCTCTATACGGTCATATATGCAACCAGAGTGCTCCTCATCGACGAGGTAGTGTGGGCTTTCGTCACTGCACTGGTACCGTTAACCACAATCATCCTGGCTATACCTGTAGGCAAGCTTGTAGACAAAATCAAGAGGAAAATACCCATTCTCGCTTCAATTCTGATCTTCGGGCTCTCTATGTGGATCTTCGTTAACGGGGATTTGGCAAAAGTCGCTCTATCACTAATCCTGCTGGGCGTAGGGCAGGTAATGCTCAACGCCTCCTTTGGCGCGCTGCAGACTGACTTGACACCAAAAGAGCAACGTGGAAAAGTAAGCGGGTTCATCAACTTCGCCAACTATATAGTAATGGCTTCAGGCAGCCTGCTGGGCGGATACCTATATGAGCACGTGGCTCCTCAAGCCCCATTCATGCTCGCCATAATATCAGTCCTGCCTTCATCTCTCTTGACACTGATCCTCGTGAAAGAACCAGAGAAACGAGAAGAATAGCGCGCAAAAAGCGATTTGAAACCGTTTTGAGACAAATTCTGAGACAATTTCCCATGGTTTTCCATCCGTCTTAGTGCGCGGTTCTCTAGAATCGTTTTGCGAAGTGCCTTCATACGTGTGGATGGTGAAAATGTTATAAAGGCTTGATGTTATTATGCAGATTCACTTTGGAGAGGAAGATATGAGGGTTCCCTTGCTTAGAAAAATCTGGGTGATCGGGATTGTAATTCTGTTTCTTGTTGCGAGCTGGACGGTGGTTCTTAGTCGCAATACGTCTGTCGTAGCTGCAGGGGCTACTATCTATGTTGATGCTGACAACGTCACCGGCCCGTGGGATGGAAGTCATGACTACCCTTATCAAAACCTCACCAGCGGGTTAGCCCATGCCTCTAACGGTGATACCGTTGTTGTCTTGGGTGGAACGTATAGTGAGAACGTTGTGGTGAACAAGAGCGTAACGTTGACAGGTGAGTCGAAGCCGGTTATTGATGGGATGAGCGGTCTCTACGGCTTGAATATCACCGTTAACAACGTTACTGTGCAAGGGTTCAACATAACGAATGCGGATTTTGGTATCTACACGAACGCTTCGGGGTTCTCCATATTAGACAACGTCTTCTGGTATGACAATTACGGATTCTATTGGAATGTCTCCGAAAGCAGCCTTGCTGAGGATTA
Source organism: Candidatus Bathyarchaeota archaeon (assembly GCA_026967815.1). Classification (GTDB taxonomy): domain Archaea; phylum Thermoproteota; class Bathyarchaeia; order Bathyarchaeales; family Bathyarchaeaceae. The sequence goes on from JAPUUO010000003.1 coordinate 8,001, forward strand.
CACCCTCTATGCTAGCACGATCAAATACAACGAGTTTTACCTGAACACCGATAACGCGGCGGTATTTGTTTTTGTCACATTAAATTACAGCTCCAATGTCGGCTACGATGTTGATGTAGGGGATATTGCAATATGCAGCAATACGTTTTACATGGATGGAACAAGTGCGACCGGCATTGATGTTGAGTATTTCTATGTAGAAGCTCTTTATGGGGGAACGATTTCTTTCGGCGTCTTTAACATGTCTGGAAATACCATGTCTGGCGGAGCGTATGGCATTGATTTCTGGGGATACCTTGAAGATCTTCGAGATGTGCAAGCAAGCGTCGGTGATGTGATAATTACGAACAATGCGATGGTAAACCAGTCGTTCGGTGGCATGTACTTTGATTATTATGATGGGGACTACTGGTATGGAAATACGGTAGGCACGTACGGAGACCTTGTAATAACGGACAATACGATAACGTCTGTGTATGACGCGGATGGCATCTACCTTTCAGACATTGGGTACTGGTATGACTTCTATGATTATGCTCGTCTTGAAGTTGGCGACGTGTACATTGAAGAAAATGAAATAGACGTTGGCGGAGACGGAATCCATTTGTATGGCACTGAAGCTGGAAACTATTTGTACGACAATTCGTCCTTTACAATGGGGCACGTCCTTGTCAGAGACAACACAATCATCAGCGGCTGGTATGGAATATACATTGAATTCGAGTATTTTGGCTACGACATGAATGGTAGCTCTTCCTTCACGATGGGCAGCATCCTTGTAAACGACAACACCATCACCAGCACTGCCGATGGAATCTACGTAAAATACATGGAATATTTTGGAGAAGACATGACCGGCAACTCTTCCTTCACGATGGGTAGCCTCGAGTTCAGCCGCAACACAATAGACAGCACCTACGAAGGAATCCATATCGACGACTTACTTGAATTCGGCAACTACATGTCCGACAATTCGTCCTTTGCGATGGGCAGCATCCTTGTAAACGACAACACCATCACCAGTGCTGCCGATGGAATACACCTGACCGGACCCTACTACTTGGGCTACGACATGAATGGAAAGTCCTCCTTCACCGTGGGCAACATCCAGTTCAACGGCAACAGCATCACCAGCGGCGGCGAGGGAATATACCTTTCTTACTTAGAGTACTACGGACAGGGCCTGCACGACTCATCCTCCTGGTTAATGGGCAACATCCAGTTCAACGACAACACCATCACCAGCGACGACTATGGAATGTACATCGGCTACATCGATACTTTTGGCGACGACATGACAGGTAACTCCACCTTCACGATGGGTAGCCTCGAGTTCAACGGTAACGTAATCAACAGCACCCTTGATGGAATGTACTTGTTCCAAATCTACTATTTCGGCTGGGTGTATGACAACGCATCTTTCACAATGGATCACTTCTCTGTAAATGACAACGTCGTTAACAGCGGCGATGATGCGATCCACCTTTATTACATGGAACCTTTTGGCACGCACGTCTACGACCACGCGTCTTTCACAATGGGTAACATCGAGTTTGACGGCAACCTAGCTAGCAACAGCGATGCTGGCATGAACTTGACGGATCTGGAAAATGCAATAGTCCGAAATAACATACTGCAAAACAGTTCCTACGGGATCTACCTGCAAAACTCAGGTAACAATTCTATTTACCATAACAACTTCATCAACAACACAGTTCAAGCCTACGTCACGGTGAACGACAACAGCACGTGGGACAACGGGTATCCGTCGGGGGGAAACTACTGGAGTGACTACAGTGGCGTCGACGAGTTTAGCGGTCCCGACCAGAATGAGCCCGGAAGCGATTTCCGAGGTGACACCCCCTACGCCATCAACGCCAACAACACCGACCGCTACCCCTTCATGATCCCCCGTGAAACGACTCCGCCCACCATTGTCCTCCTGTCTCCCGAGAACACGACTTACGCGCTAAGTACTGGCATCTCGCTGACTTTCACCCTCGATGAGCCGGCTGCATGGATCGGCTACAGCATCAACGGACAAGCCAACGTGACTCTCACGGGCAACGCCACGCTGCCGACCCTCCCGGACGGGTGGCACCACGTGACCATCTATGCAAATGATACCTTCGGCAACATGGGAACGAACACCGTGTCCTTCACCGTGGACACCACGGCTCCAGCAGCCCACGCGGGTCCGGATCAAACCGTCGACGAAGATACCGCTATGACCTTCGACGGCTCCGCTTCAACCGACGACAACGGCATTGCCACGTACACCTGGACCTTCACGGACGGGACGCCTCAAACCTTGAGCGGCGAGAATCCCATCCACACGTTTACTACACCTGGAACCTACACCGTGACCCTTGAGGCGACAGATCCCGCAGGTAACACTGCGACCGACACTGTCGTGATCACCGTGCTTGACGTCACTACACCGGTCGCCGATGCAGGAACAGACCAAACAGTGAATCAAGGAGCAAGTGTCGCTTTTGACGGGGGCGGCTCAACGGATAACGTGGGCATCGCCAGCTATGCATGGGACTTCGGCGACGGAGCATCTGCGACCGGCAGAACGACGACTCATGAATACGCGAACGCCGGCACCTACACGGTCACGTTAGCTGTTGAGGATGCGGCGGGCAATCAAGCGACTGACACCGCAGTGATCACCGTGAACCCGACCGAAGCTTTTCCAATGTGGGCTGTGGCGGCAGTTGGCATCGTAGCAGTGGGCATAGTCATCGCAGCAGTGATCTTCTGGAAAAGGCGAAAATAGTTTCGCGCGCGCAGTCATTATTGCCTGAAATGCTTTTTGAAGACCTCAAAAATCTCCTCAGGCCTTTCCAGAATGAACACATCATCCATGGTGGCTAGCTTCTTCACATGTTCTACATCTTCTTTTCTTATCCTCAATTTAAAGTCTCGTCCATTAGGAAGTGTCGTAATTATTTCTCCTTCTTTGTAGTCAGAAGGCATTATGTAAACGGGAACGAAGCCTTTTAGGCCCATGATTGCTGCGTTGCAGAGTAATGTGTCTGCCATTCCCGTTGAAATCTTTGCTACAGTATTGGACGTCGCTGGAGCAATCAACAGGAATTCAAACTTTCCCGTTTGCAATTGACCTGCCAGAAACGGCGTATTTGCATCGATTTCAACCCGAATTGTGCCAAAATTCTCTTTTAAACGATCAGCCAGCCTATAGTATTTGGCGACAAGGTTTCCTGCTCTGGAAAGATAGACTATTATGTCGACCCTTCCTTGATACTGCTTCTTTATCCTCTTCATAATCTCAACAGTTTCGACTAGGCGGTCACCGCTTCCTGTTATTCCCCAGGCAACTTTCCTTATCTTCTCTTTCTCTTCTTTCTTCAGTTTCATTTCCACAACCATGTTTCTAACCCCTAATCTTGTTTTCGAACCTCAATTGCTCCAAGAGCCCTGCAAACTTCTCAACAGATTTCTTCAAGCTTCTGAAACCTTCGTCATCCTTTTTCACGCCCTCCAGAGTGTCTTTTGACCAAAAAGTTGCCCCCAAGTTTGCTCCAAAGGAACCGCCGCTAATTGGAAGGATGCCGTTTAGAATGTAAAATGTTATGATTTGCTGAATTGCCAGTTCTTGTCCGCCGATTCTGTCTCCTCCAACTGCCATTGCCATACCGACTTTATGCTCGAAAACGGTGCGGTCTGCTGCAACTAAAGCTCTACATCTGTCCATAACAGCCTTTGTTTGTGCACTAATTCCACCGTTATAAACGGGTGACGTGAATATTATTCCTTTGGCATCTTTGAGCAGAGGATAGAGCGAGTACATGTCATCCTTAACTGCGCACTCTTTGTTTTCCAAGCAGTAGTCGCAATGCCTACAGAACCCAATGTCTTTGCCTCTGACGGTGAAGAATTCCGTTTTGAACCCAATCTTTTCCAGCATGTCCAAACCTTTTCTTAGGACATATTCAGTTGCCTGTTTTCGTGGGCTCCCACAAATGCCAACTATCATGGTACTTCATCAGACTTCTATAATTGTTAGAGTCAATAAAGGTTGCCGAGATGCTTGGCAAGTCGATAGGCTATAGATGGCAAAGCTGCACGCGCAGTTATGACCATTTTCCTTTTTCGAGTTTGAGTCTCCAAATTTGCTTTTCCCCAGTTTCTAAGCTGAGTTGCTTGACTATGCTCGCAGGAACTATTGCCTACATGTGGCGTGGACGTTAGGATTTACCTCCATATCTTAATAACCCGCTTGCTTCACCAGTTGGCACGTCTAAAGAATCGGTAGGTGCAAACAATCATAAAGGGCTGAGCTACAATTGCGGTGTTGACCTAAAATGCTCAAAAAGATCACAGTTGTTCCTTTGGCAGCAGAGAGTTTCGGCGTGCGCTCAATGTGCTGTTATGTTGAAACTCCTGATTTGAAACTTCTTTTAGATGCAGGCGTATCGCTGGCTCCCAGGCGTTTCGGGCTGTCTCCTCACCCTAAAGAGTATGAAGCCTTGGCTGAATGTCGCAAAAAAATAGCAGACGCGGCTGACAAGGCTGAGGTTGTCACCATAAGCCATTACCATTTTGATCATCACACACCGTCCTACACGGACTGGTGCAATAATTGGTCTTCTGAGGAAGTTGCGAGGCAAATCTATGAGGGAAAAACGGTCTTGGCAAAAAACTATAGGTCTAAGATTAATGCCAGTCAGAGACGCCGTGGCTGGATGTTCTCCAAAACCGGTGGTAACTATGCTAAAAAATTACATTATGCAGACGGCAAAGCCTTCGAGTTCGGTGAAACCAAACTAAGATTTTCTGAACCAGTTTTTCATGGACCCGAACATTCGCAGCTTGGCTGGCTGTTAATGGTAACTGTCGAACATGAAGATGAAAGGTTGCTATACACCTCTGATGTTCAAGGTCCAATGGCTAACTCTACTTTACAGCTGATTTTAGCTCATAATCCACAGGTGATGATCGTTGGTGGCCCTCCAACCTATCTGGGTGATCTCGTAAACCAAGAAGATGTACAACGTGGTCTCCAAAACTTGGAACGATTAACCAAAAACGTTCCATTAACAATCTTAGACCACCACATTCTGCGCGATGAAAGATGGACGATTCTGACCCAGCCAATTTTCGATTCAGCATCAAAAGCTGATCACAGAGTTGTTACAGCAGCCGAATTTTTGAGAAAGCAAAACAACATGTTAGAATATCAAAGAAAGAAGCTCTTTGAAGTTGAGCCCCCACGCATGGAGTTCAGTAAATGGATGAAACTGCCACGCTTAAGAAGGAAACTGACCAAGCCTCCAACTTAATTGGTGTGCGCCCTGAAATGTCGAAACCGATGGCTAATTGTTCCGCATGCTTAAATCGAAAACTAGAATATATCGCTTCTTGAAGGACGACATTTATAGAAAAAAGGTATCATTCTATTCCTAGAGAGAGAATAGAAAACAAAAAAGCGTCCTATTGGTGTTAGAGATGCAAGACCTCAACCTGATAGTGGCAAAATACTATTTGCCTAACGCGTTGTTTGTCGGTCAAGTTGAAGAGATCATCGACATGCTGACTGAGCGGTTAACGCAGCGTTTTTCACATGACCAAGCAGTGATCAAAGCAAACCACCTTGTGGCAAAATACTACTTGATGGTTAATGCCGAAGCTTAAAAACCGCCCATGCATGTGCGGTGCGAGTACGTGCATCAAGTGTCTATATTCCTGATTCATAATGCTTTTCCATCAGAACCTCTTATGTGTTGATAGCAAAGAGGTAGTGTTTAATTGCCGAAAAGCACCCAAAAAACCATAGTTGCACGAAGTTCCAATCAAATTCTTGGCTTAGTCCTTACCGTTGTGGGGCTGACACCTATAATTGTTGTATTGCTGAACGCTTGGACCTCAGGAATTTCCCTTTTGAATCTTTCAGCACTATACGAATTTCTCTGGTCAAACCCATTTTACATTGGCTTCGGAATAGGATTTGAACTCTTCTACCTGGTCATTGTGGGCACTGTGATAATCATCTCGGGCCTTGCTCTCTTAGCCCGTAAAATGAGACAGATTGAAGAGGTGACGGTTGTAACCGATGACTTAGCGGTAACATTAGAATGTACTGTCTGCAAACACAAATGGAAAGAACACTTCTCGGAAGCGCAACTGCAGGCTATGGGATTCCCCCAAAACCGAACGATTTCTCGGAGAAGATGTCAGGAATGTCGAAAATTCACTCGCCCCAAGATAATGGGGATCTAATTCTCGCGCGCAACTCCTTGTTTTACATTATCTGATATTGAAACGCTAGAGTCCTTATATCAGAGAACCAGTTAAGAAGAAATGTGAGAAGAAATCAAGAAGCGGGTGGTGGGCATGTTTGCTCCGCGCGCTGGAAAACCAAGACGGAAGCAACTTCTAACGGCTCTTTCTTCTTCTATATGGCTCCTACGTCTTCAAGACGTTAGCTAGAATCTTCAGGCTCCTGCAACACCTAACAGCTCTTACGGAAATCGCATAAATGTTGTTGTCGTAGGGGTCTTAGTGACAACAACACACAAGCTCCTCACAATTGCCAAGGATCTGCTTAGCCCAGAAGCGACCCTCAAAATCTGATTAGTCAGCGGAACCATGAAGAACAAGCCAGAAGAGTCGAGGGTTATCGTCAACATCCTTTTTCGATGGGAGTTGTGGTGGAGAAGCAAACAGCTCCCAACACCACCACAACTGCAACCGCAGACAAGAACGCAAGTTCTTAGTTCGGTAAATAGTGAACATCTCAGGTTTGTGTCAGATCCATGGCGTTTGCCATACCTTCATCCGTTGCTTAAACTTTATATTAATCCAAACGTATTGCGATAATGTAAATGAGTGGCGAGGATGAGAAACTCAGTCTTCCCGGCGTGGTTAAACGCTTGATAAAGCGTGTTAGGGCTTTCTTTCAAAGAACTAGAATGTATCTACGGATTACACAAATGAGCCCTATTGCCAGAAGGTACTTCATCAAGAATGGTTTTGACGGTTCGATGACTCTTCTTGGCATCATTGTTGGCTCTTGGATCGTTGGAGTTACAAAACCAGAAATAATTGTCACTGCAGGGTTAGGAGCATGTCTAGCCATGGGGTTGTCTGGAATCTTCGGCGCTTACATGACTGAAAGAGCTGAGCGAATGAGACATCTTAAGACGCTGGAAGATACTATGCTTTCTGATCTCAGCGGTTCCGTCTTGAGTGACGCTTCTGACTTTGTTTCTTTATATGCCGCATTTGTTGACGGTGCGTCACCCATATTGACAGCGGTGATCGCTATCATTCCCTTCATTCTCACGTTGACTGGAACGTTTGCAATCTGGGACGCCTATATTGTCTCACTCGCTCTCACATTGGCCACATTGTTTTCTTTGGGTCTTTATCTTGGAAGAATCGCGAAAGAGAACATGTTGTTGTACGGTGCTATAACGCTTGCCGCTGGAGTAATCACAATAACTGTAGCACTCATTTTGGGTGCTATTTAATCTCTTTAAGTGGTCACGTCTTGATTAGGTTCAGAATAATAGTTAAATATGTTGACGATAAGAACTATGACGAGAAGCTCTAAGATGATTAAAAGACTTGTCCTCGACGTCTTAAAGCCACACAACCCAAGCGTCGTCGAACTTTCTGAAGCACTCAGCCACCTTGAAGGCATAGACGGAGTAAACGTCATTATCTACGAGATAGACCAGCAAGTTGAAAACGTAAAGATCATAATCGCTGGAACCAGTATAGACTTCGAAAACATCAAGAAGAGACTAAAAGAAATGGGAGCAACCATTCATTCCGTTGATGAAGTTGCGGCGGGCAATAGAATCGTTGAGGAAGTAGGAACGCCTCAGGATAAATCTGCCCGAATGTAAGATGCTCTAGGATTCCTTGTTATGCTCCATGGAATCTATCTTTGCCTATCTTGGATTTCTTCCAAAAAACAGAATACAGGTCAGAATATCTCCTAGATCCTATCAAACAAAGCTGTGGTGCGGCCGCCGGGATTTGAACCCGGGTCGTCAGCGCTCTGCGTTTCGTGTGGATTTGGCAGGCTGATGTCCTAATCCAAACTAGACTACGGCCGCTGCATCTTCTTATCTAGGTTTCGCAAAGAGTCTTAAAGCTTTTCTCAAGGAAAGGTTAAAGAACTCGGAAGTTGAATTTCGGTTTCTAAAATGAAGCTTTGCGGAAGGTTGCCTTTGGGACTTGTTGAGCCTTTAATCGCTTTTGTTGTCTCTTTTCTTTTCCTTGGAATACTGGTGTATAAGCGTGTGGGTTTAGGGATAACCCTAACTATCACTGCAATAATTTTGAGCCTGCTTTCTCTAGAATTAGGTAGTATCACTAACGTTTTTTGGGAAACATCAAGGGATCCTGTTACAATTTCGCTTTTGTTGGCAACTTTCGGGATAATGCTGCTAAGTCAGCTCTACAAGGAAACAGAATTCGCAGAGATGTTGAGCCAAAGTCTAAGTGAAATTCTCAGGAATTCCAAACTTGTCGTGAGCGTGCTTCCAGCAGTTGTCGGACTTCTTCCTGTTCCAGGTGGCGCTTTGATGTCGGCGCCTATGGTGGAGGCTGAAGCAAACAAGCTTGAGTTGAAAAAGGATAGGCAAACTTACGTGAACATCTGGTTCAGGCATACAATTTTTCCGGTCTATCCGATGAGTTCATTTTTTGTGCTTGCCGTTGCGCTTACTGGGGTGTCTGTGATTTCGCTTATAACGAGACAGGTACCCGTGGTAGTTGCGATGGTGGTCTTTGGATTTCTCATAGGGTTTTGGAGGGTCTCGTCGGTTGAACATGGAGCCGCGAGAAATGGTTTGGGTACAAACTTGAAGTTTCTTGTGAAGGCTTTTGCGCCCATCTTAGTTATGATTCTTGCTATAGTGGCTTTCAACATTGTACGTGCTAGGGAAGATCTTAACATGTTTTCAATTCCTATGGATGCGACTTTTGATGTTTCAGTAGCTGCGTTTTTAGGCGTGGGGGGGCTGCTTCTAATTGCAAAGCCGGGGTTAAACGTTTTTTCGCGACCCTTTAGAAGTAAGGGTATCTACGAGGTTACTTTGGCGGCGTTTGGCGCTATGTTGTTGAGAAATGTCACTATGGCTTCTGGGATTTCAGAATCTTTTGGGATGTTGATAGCTGGAGGAAACGTTAGCGATGTTGTGTTGTTGCTGACGCTTCCAACGGCGTTGGCGTTTCTTATGGGGACTCCATCTGGAGGCTTGGCGATAAGTGTTTCAATGTTGGCTGGAACACTGAGTTTCACACCTAAAGTGGCGAGTTTGCTTTACATGGTCACGTATCTCGGGTATTTGGGTGCTCCTACTCATCTTTGTCTTGTTTTTACCGCGGATTATTTTAAATGCTCTTTAGGCAGGCTTTATCGGTATTTGTTTCCATCTTTGGTAATGTCTTTTCTAGTGGCAGTTCTTGTTTATTTTTTGCTCTGATGTCGAAATCTGTTGTTTTTGATGTTGAGAATCGGATTTGAACCGTAGAAAAATGAGGTGATGTCTTTCACGAACTTGCAGTTTTCCTTGGGATCATATAGGTTTATCTATTTCTTCTCGAATCTTTTTCGAAGGTTGAGGTTTAAGAATGGTTTACAAAAGGGTTACGCTGAAGGATGGACACATTGTGATGCTTGATTGGCTTAAGAAGAGTGACTTGCCTGAACTTGTGCAAGTGCTCAACAGTGTTATCCGCGAGGGGGAATATCTCTTTATGAACAATGAGATAACGGATATGGAAGAGGAGAGAAGATGGTACGAGCGCGGTATAAAAAATGGAATGCTTTACTTGGTTGCAAGGGTAGGTGGGAAAATTGTTGGTGGGGCAAGCATTCATCCTCGTACTGACAAGCAGTCGCATGTTGTTGGATTCGGCATTTTCATTCAAGAAAGCTATCGCAACTTAGGACTAGGAACAAGACTGACACGTGAATTTGTCGAGATTGCAGGGAAACGTGGATTTGAGATTCTTCAGCTTTCCGTTTATTCCACGAACATGAGAGCCTTTCACGTTTACAGGAAATGCGGGTACAGGGAATGTGGCAGATTCACTAGAGATATCAAATTTCTTGATGGAAAATATGCTGACAGAATATTAATGGAGCTTCTCCTGAATTAGTGATGCGTGGGCTAGTCTAAACATGCAACGGGTGGGCTGTCTCTCGCGTTCTCACCTTTTTTCATCAGGTACACGCTGTAACTCAATGGTTAGATCAAGATTTCTGCACTCATCTTTACCCTGCCGTTTTCGATGGGGATTCCCTCGCTCTCCAAGTGGCTCCTTCTTGATTCAGCGTCTCTTTTTTCTCCTCCGAATCCACCATCCGATTTAACAACACGATGACACGGAACTATTGGGGCCAGTGGATTCTTATGCAGGGCATTACCGGCAGCCCGATACGCACGTGGTCTGCCGATTTTTTCGGCAATCCTCTTGTACGTACTCACCTTTCCTTTGGGAATTTTGAATGTGGCGACCAAAACTGCCTTTTCGAAGTCTGTCTTATTGCCCAACAAACTGATGACGTCTTTCTCGCTTTTGATGTCCACCTTTTTCACAATCTAACCTCCTTCTTAAAGCGCGGCCAACGTAAACCAAGTTTAGTTGAAATTTAAGCTTTGTCGCAAGCGAACAGTGTGTAAGGGAGTGAACTGGCAACAGAGGTCGACGTCTCTCGCCCAATACCAGCATTCCGAGCCAAAAATCCTTCACACATGTCAAATCTTAAGTATCCATTTCACAATCTAACGCTTGGAGTTGAAATGTGATGTTCAGATCAAGTCATGTTGCAGTTTGGCTAGCTAGAAAACGAGAGAAAGAACTCATGAATCTCTGCAAAGCACACGCAGATAAAATCGTTGAAACCGTTGTCCATCTGAAACAGGTCGTCTACTCATTTTGTGACGACGATCAAGAAGGATTACAGAAAGGGTTCAACCTAGTTTTTGAGAAAGAACGTGAAGCTGACGAGATTAAGCGGAAAATCCTCGAAGAGCTTTCTGCAGGACCTTTCCATCCAATTGACCGTGAAGAGGTTGTGAGATTTGTTTTGACCGCTGATGATGTGGCCGCTAATGCCAAGTCTGCTGCTAGGAAAATCCGTTCTTCCTCAATAAACGGAGTTTCACAGGAGATAAAGGAAGGGCTGAAGGGGCTTTCCGAAATGTTGATCAATATAGTCGACACAATGAGAGAGGCATTCACTAAACTCCTCAAAGATCCAAAAGGAGCAATTAAGATTGCGGACAAAGTGGAAAACATAGAGGAAGAGATTGACGACTTCCGTGTTGAGCTGGTGGAAAAGATACTGAAACTCGGCAACACCACCAGAAGTTTGAGCGCGTGGCTTATGCTAAAGGAAGCCGTTGAAAACATGGAGAATGTTGCTGACCGCTCGGAAGATGTGGCGGATGTCATAAGAAGCATAGCTATCCTTGGATAAGCGCAGATAAAAGGGAAATCGGAATCGTCCTGTCGAATCATTTCTGGGAACTAACGAACAATGGACTCCACTTTTGTGCTTCTAGCTTTTGGACTGGCGCTATCTTTCTTCATGGCTTGGAACCTTGGAGCAAACGACGCGGCCACGCCGACAGACTGTGCAGTTGGCGCCGGTGTCATTTCAATTAAGAAAGCCGTGGTCTTGTTCGCGCTGTTTTCAACCATTGGAGCTCTCTCTCAAGGCTTCATGACCATCAAAACTATTGGAACCGGCATAGTCCCAAATATTGACGTTATCGGCGCGTTGACTATTACACTTGCCACATGCATATGGGTTACATTTTGCACTTGGAAAGGCTTGGAAATCTCAAACACCTATTCAGTTGTCGGCAGTGTCATCGGCTATGGCATAGCGGTTTTCGGCAGCGTTGAATCCAGAATATTTGCAGAACTTCTCATCTCTTGGGTTTCATCCCCTATCTTAGCCATGGCATTGTCTTTCACGATCTACCATCTACTCTTGAAGGCTTTTCGAAACTCTCTAGACGACAATCGGTTCATCAAACTTCTCTCATTCTTGTTGATAGTCGCTCTATGCTTTTCCGCCTACACCTTTGGAGCAAACGACGTCGGAAACGCTTCCGGCGTCTACCTAACCGTCGCACAAGAAGTTGGAAACATCCCAAGCTTCACCGCAATGTTCATTCTAGCAGCCTTCGGATCTGTCGGCATAGCCTTGGGAGGTCTAACGTGGGGACACAAAGTCATCGAAACTGTCTCCTTCAAGATCATTCGATTAGATGTTTTGTCAGGTTTTGCAGCTGAACTGGCGAATGGACTTATAGTTTATTTATTCGTGACTTTACCCTACTTGTTTCTCGGGTTTGGCCTACCAGTTTCAACTTCCATCGCAGGTGTCGGCGCAATTATAGGCGTTGGAATTGCCAAAGACTTTAGAGCTATTAACAAATCTACTGTAGGCCGACTCTTGGTAACATGGGCGTTAACTGTTCCAGCGACAGCCGCTCTCAGCATAGTGCTCTATAAATCCGTTTCTCTTATCATAACAGCCGTCTAGCGTTGTGCGTACCCGAGAAACAAGAAGAGCCATTGTACGTACATAATGTAGTAAGTGCACGCGCGTTTGCATCAACTGCATTCAGAAGAACTGGCTGAAGACCTGCTTCTTATTAAATCTAAGGAGCGTATGGTAGCACTACTGCGTCTATGACGTGAATGACACCGTTCGCCGCTTCAACGTCTGTGACGACAATGTCTGCCTGGCGACCCAAGTTATCCGTAAGTGTGCCACCGTTTTGGAAAAGGAAACTCTTCAGCATGGTACGGATACGTTCTGACCCGATTACGGCACTTGAATATCGCCGACCACGAGCAACATGATACAGCAAGATTTCAGTCAACACGGCTTGGGGCAGAGTACCTACATTGGTTTCGTCTAGATCAAGCTCGGCAAAAGCATCGTCAGTCGGTGCAAAGACTGTGAATTGTCCATTACCTGAAAGAGTTTTCACTATTGCAGGATCAGCGGCAAGAACAGCAGCGATTAGTGTGTCAAACTGCCCGGCGAATGGACCGTCACTGTTGACAGCAATTGCCACGTCAACGATTGTTGGACCAGGCGGCGCAGCCACGGCTACCAGAACTGGGTAGAGACCGGTTATGAGTATCAGCAGAACAAGTGCATGACTCTTTCTCAAGAATATCACCCCCTTTTGTTCCGTGTGTTCACGATTCGATACTATACCCGTGTCCTAGCATCACAGTTTTAAGTGTATGTGACTGTTGTGCAACAGCTACACTTGGCATGCGAAGAGGCTTGTGAAGCTAAAAAGCTAGGCCACGCGCGCGCAAGCTGTTCCAGAAACGTAAATAGAGCTGTGTCGTGGGCTTATGCCAAAATAATGGTGTGGTGCCGAGGGCCAGATTTGAACCGGCGACAACCCGGTCTTCAGCTTCACCCTCAAACAAACGTTCGAGTCGGGTGCTCTCCCAGGCTGAGCTACCTCGGCATGCTATCAAGATTGAAATGCTATTTACATTTTTAAGTTTTCGGAAACACCTGAAAAAGTCAACTTAGCAGAGCCTAACTGTCCTCCTTTTTTCATCGGACTATAGCTCTGGAAGGGATGTAAAGCTGTTCCTTTCTCTCTCCTCTATTCTTATTACCAGAATCATATTTGTTCCTTATGGAGATATCTTCTAGAAACTAGAACCATTAAATATGGGAAAAGGACACGTTGAAGTTCCACTGCTTAAAGACATCGTGCGAGCTTTAGCCGTAGCCAAGCAGTTTATAACTAAGTGATGAAAGGAAGCATTATCATGAGGGCTTTCGGAAGGCATCTGCGTGTGTTTCGCCTTAAATACTGGGCATCATGGCTTCCAAACTCTTTGTTTACCGCTTTGAATAAAGATCTTAAGCTGATTTTTGTATCCAACTTCATAGGTGCTTTTGGCGATGGTCTTTACGCGTACATATGGCCACTCTACATTAGGGAACTTGGAGCTGATCCGTCTGAGGTAGGCGTAGTTTTCTCGGTGCTCTTCTTTGTTGCAGCATTAACACCGCTTCCAGGAGGGATTCTAGCGGATAAGTATGATCGGAAGAAACTCATGATTCTAGGCTGGTTACTTTGGATACCTATTCCGCTAGTATTCTCTGCAGCAGAACACTGGACTCACATGTTGCCAGGAGCGGCTCTTTACGGAATTATGCTCAGCGGACCCGCAACCAGCGCTTATATCGCCACTGTAGCTCATAAAAAAAAGATGACGCAAACCTTCACTCTGATTTCGGCTGCTTGGTGGCTTGGCTACATTTTCTCGCCAGCCATAGGCGGTTATCTCTCATCAACCGTGGGAATGAAATGGGTATTCAATTTGTCTTTCTTTTTTTTCGTTTTGGCCACAGTTCTTCTCTTATTTATCAGTAGTCAGTTTACGCTTTCCGATTCAAGACGGGAGGCATCTGGCATTCCAAATAGGCGCAGGAAGATACTTCTCTGGTCAGCCTTCTTTGCTGCAGTATTCTTTGTCACGATTCTGTTTCGACCATATGTTCCTCAGTTTTTCCAAGACGTGTTGTTCTTTGACAAATTTCAAATCGGAATCCTAGGTTCTGTCACATTTCTTGGTTCAGCCATTCTGTCTGTGGCTCTCGGAAAACTAGGTGACAAATGGGGAAAAGCAAACGCCGTGTTTGTCTCTTTGATTCTCTGCTTTCTTGCACTTAGCTTTCTAGTGTCCTTAAGCAACTTCTTCTTGTTGAGTTTTGCCTCTTTTATGATTGGCGCGTCATATCCCCTCTGGTCGCTAATGGGCGCAGTTATAAGTTCGATTGCTCCCAGCCCGTCTCGAGGGCGCTGGATATCTGTTGCTCAAACCATGTCCTTGTTGGCAGCTTTTTTCGCGCCTTACCTAGGAGGTCTTTTATACGACTCCTCGCCCGACAAACCATTCCTAATCGCAATCGTAGCGACATCGATACTCTCCGTTTTAGCTCTTACCAAACCACTAAAAGACAAAAACTGACCACAATCCACATCTTAGTTTCATCATCCGAACAACCTCAGGAAGACATAAGATAATTTATGGACGAATGTACTTGCACACGCAAATACAGAAAAGATTCTGGTGGGCCGGGCCGGATTTGAACCGGCGATCTTCGCCGCGTGAGGGCGACGTCTTAGCCAAGCTGGACTACCGGCCCTCTTCGTCAACGTTTAAACGAGAAGTATAAGCCCTTAATTATTTTTCGTGCATCTCAGTGCGTTTCATATTATAGCTTTTTTTCTTAGGAAGGCGTCATACGGTTAAAAGTGATTTGATAGGCTGGATTGAACGCTGGTCTATCGAACAAGTTCCCGTTTTTTCCAGCGCAAGTTTTTACTGTGGCACTTTCGGCATTTGGTTGCTGAAGGCGCGTTTCGGACACCACACTCGCGGCAAATCTTCATGTAGAGCCTATGTTTCTGAGCAATTGTCTTCTTGAAAGGGTCAGTGATTGGCACAGTTTGCTATCTCCATTTTGATTGTTAGCTACCTTTCCACTCAACTAAATATACTTTTCTTTCATTAAGCGTTGACTCAAGATTTTCGCGACTTCGCTGGGCATTTCCGCCACTTGCACGCCGGCCTTTGAAAAGGCTTCTATTTTGCTCCTTGCGGTTCCAGTTCGACCCATAACAATTGCACCCGCGTGACCCATTCTTTTTCCAGGAGGCGCCGTTCTTCCAGCAACATAGGCAACTACAGGCTTTTCATATCCTTCGGTTGCGATAAACGCTGCTGCCAGCTCTTCCAAGTTGCCTCCAATCTCGCCTATCAAGGCAACAGCCTTTGTTTGATCGTTTTTTCCAAACTGTTTCAAGGTTTCTACAAAGCTTAACCCTATGATTGGGTCGCCTCCCAACCCTATGCAAGTTGATTGCCCCAAATCTGCAACAGTGATTCCAGCCGCAATTTCGTAGGTCAAAGTTCCACTTCTTGAGGCTATGCCCACTATGCCACGCTCAAAAACATGTGCCGGCATGATTCCGAGCTTGCATTCACCTGGCACAATTATTCCGGGTGTGTTAGGACCAATTACAATTGTGCCAAGTTGTTTTGCCTTCGCCATCACTCGTATAGCATCTTTAATTGGAATGTGCTCAGTTATCATAACGATGGTTTTCAAGTTGGCTTCCATGGCTTCGAAGGCTGCTTCCGCCGCAAACGGGGCTGGGACAAAGATTATTGACGCATTTGCGTTATGTTTTTCTGCTGCTTCTTTCACCGTGTCATAAACGGGCACATCATGAACCTTTGTTCCTCCTTTACCAGGTGTAACTCCGGCCACTATTTTGGTTCCATAATCAAGCATGAGTCTTGTGTGAAAGCTGCCTTGCTCTCCTGTTATGGCCTGCACAATCGCACGTGTTTGTTTATCAACGAATATACCCATATCCATTGCTTCCTCCCGCCTTTGCCATTTCCACGACTTTTTCAGCAGCTTCTTCCATGCTGCTCAAAACGTGAATTCCAGCCTCTGTAAGAATGTGTCTCCCCTCTTCTTCGTTGGTTCCCACAAGTCTTATTACAATGGGCTTGGCGAAGCCGACTTGCTTTCTCACTTCTAAAACGCCTTTAGCTATTTCATCGCATCGAGTGATGCCGCCCAAAACATTGATGAAAACAGCGTTGACTCTGGTATCAGATAAAACTATTTTGAGTGACGCGGACATCTTTTCTGCTGAGGCACCTCCGCCGACATCTAAGAAGTTGGCTGGGTTTCCACCATATAATTGAATTGTGTCCAACGTTGCCATTACCAAGCCAGCGCCGTTTCCTACTATGCCAATGTTTCCGTCGAGCTTGACGTATGCTAATCCTCTTTTTTGAGCTTCACGTTCTTGCGGGGTGAGTTTAGTTTCTTCTTCAGTAACTCGATTTTCGAATTCACGATGTCTATAAAATGCATTGTCATCTATGATAAGTCGCGTGTCAGCGGCAGCAAACTCTTGGTTAGTCTTCTCTATGAGGGGATTCATTTCAGCCAGTTCTACGTCATAGTCAGTTGCTAACTTATAGACCTTGAAAAAGGTCGAGGCTAAACTTAGCATCTGTTTCCCAGCGTATCCGATTCTTCCGGCTACTTGGCGTGCATGATAAGGTTGAAACCCATAAATGGGATTTATAAAAACCTTAACTACTTTTTCAGGCATTCTAGTAGCGACTTCCTCGATTTCCATGCCGCCTTCGGATGAAGCTACGGCTACATAACAACGCAGAGCACGATCTACGGTAATTCCAAAATACAATTCATTTTTCGCAGTAATTCTTTCTTCAACCAAGACACTAGGAACTCTTACACCTTTTATTTCGACGCCTAAAAGTTTCTCGGCGGCCAGTTCAGCTTCTTTCGGAGTATCCGCGAAGAGGATTCCCCCTGCTTTTCCTCTTCCAGCCACGAGAATCTGAGCCTTTACCATAACTGGAACGTTGAGTTTAGCTGCAACTTCTCTGGCTTCTGCTGGTGTGGTGGCTATTTCTCCTTTTGGAATTGGTATTCCATATTTGGCGAAGATTTTTTTCGCTTCATATTCAAAAAGCTTCAACTTGCAAATGATCTCCTTTAGGTTACTTCAAGGTCTGTATGGTAACGTATGATTTTGTCTCTTGTATTCCTTCTACTGCTGCGAGCTTTTTGAGGGTTTCATCGAGTTTCCCTTGTTCTATCATAAGGATTGCATCCATGTCCCCTGTTACTCTAAAGATCCGTTCAATTGGCAACTTCGACACCTGCCGGTAAGCTTCTCCTCGCCGTAGCGGAGAGACTTTGACAAAAACGAACGCTGGGTCAACTGAGATTCCGAGTGTTTTCAATCCCTTTTCTGTTACGTCGATGAATCCTCTTCCTGTACGAATGTGTCTGCCATCACGTAGCTTGCGTAAATGCACGTTTAATGCCTGTCGGCTTATACTGAGTTGTTGTGCCAGTTCGCTTTGCTTCAGTTTTATTGTGTATGTGGTAGCTGGTTTCCCTTTTCGATATAGCATATGAAGCAGTTTGAGCGGTTTTCCTGTTGGGATTTCGGTTGTCATGGCTATCACCAGTTTGTATATGGTTAATTTCTTGTTTACATAAGTAAAGGCATATATAGCCTTTGCTTTTTATGCACACGCATTCATAGTATGAGATAAACCTGCACTATGCACAGAACCTCAACAGTTATAAAACAGAAAAACTTCTTACTTGTAGCCAAAAGCAACATAGAAAACCATAGAACCTGAAACATGGAGTGTACAATGAGATGTCAGAGAGCAACTCTGTCTTGATTGGAAGAAAACCTGCAATGAACTATGTACTGGCTTGCATAACCCTTTTCCACGGCGGAACAAAAGAAGTGAACGTGAAAGCAAGAGGAAGAGCCATCAGCCATGCAGTCGATGTTGTTGAAATCGTAAGGCGACGGTTCCTGCCTGACGTGAAAGTCAAAACCATTGACATCGGCACCCAGCAAATGCCTCCAAGAGAAGAGGGAGGTATGCCAAGCAACGTCAGCACAATAGTGATATCACTGGCCCAATAGAAGTGCAGCGACCCACAAAGATCCGCCTCCCATTATTTTTTTTCGACTGGCTAGTCTCTGATTTGGTTTGTTAACAAAGTCTCTATTTGGGACACAAAAGGAGTGCAACATCGAATTTTAGGATATATATGATGTATAAGCTCTGACTCTTATTTCAATAACTTAACAACACGCGTATATTTGAGTCGGTTTCCAGACAAGAAATTATTGGCGTTCACAAACCTCTCGTGTGTCAACTACTCTGTTTTCCAAAATGCCTATCTTTTCGATTTCTACTTTTACAATGTCACCACATTTCAGGAATCTTGGTGCAGGTTTTAGAGCAAATCCTACACCTGCAGGTGTTCCCGTTGCTATTATGTCGCACGGTTCCAATGTCATTACTCGACTTAGATGGTGCACTATCTCGTAAACGTTGAAAACCATGTTTTTTGTCGTTGAATCTTGTCGAAGTTCATTATTTACCCACGTGCGGATGGTGAGGTCAGATGTCTCTTCCAGTTGGTTTCTTGTTGTTATGCATGGACCTAGTGGAGCAAAGGTGTCAAAGCTTTTTCCTCTAGTCCACTGCTTATCTTTAAACTGTATATCTCGAGCTGAGACATCATTCAGAATAGTGTAACCGAAAATATATGATTCTGCCTTTGAAACCGAAATGTTTTTGGCTTTTTTCCCTATTACTATTGCGAGTTCGCCTTCATAGTCCAACCGTTCTACAAAACTTGGCTTAACTATGTTTTGATGCGGACCCACTATTGCTGTTCGAGGTTTAAAGAAAATTATAGGTTCATCAGGTATTGCAGCGTTTTGTTCAGCAGCGTGGTCTCGATAGTTTAAGCCTAGGCAGATGATTTTGGGAGGAGAAACTATCGGTGCCAACAATCGGACTTCATCGAGCTTACAGGTTGCGTTTCCAGTGTCTCTTTCTGCGAGCTTGAGTATTCTCTCTGCTGTTTCCAAGTTGTTTGCTTCAGATGCTATGAAGTTATCTAAGCTTTCAGGAATTTTCGTTTTCAGTTTTTTAGCTAACAGCGGAAGAGGGACTATTGCATCTTCTAGGAGTACACCATATTGACTTTCTTCTCCCTTTTGATATCGAACAAGTTTCACTTGTTATGCAACTCTTTTAGCTTGGAACGATTCCGATTCTAGTTACCGAGATGTCTCTTCTTTCAAGTTCTTGGATTAGCGGATTTATGCCAACAGAGTCGCTTGCGATATGCCCAGTGATTATTAGATTTCCGACGTTATCCGTCTTCAGTTTTCTTAAATCCACAGGGCTTATGTGAATGTAAACTACTGTGCCGACGCCGTGTTCAAAGTATGTTTTTGCGATTTCGTAACCTCCGTTTGTTCCAGCTCCATGGGAGACCACAACCTTTCCAGCTGCATTTTCAGGTTTTCCGAGTCTAATCTTGATTTTTGTCATTGCATTCTTGAATTCAGCTAGTTCTTCTAGCGCGGAAACAACATCTTGAACCACGGAGTCTTTCCCGATTTTTCGCTTAATCTGATCATTCATTCTTTGTCGTCCTATCTCGTCTAGGGGAGTGTGTATGTTCATATAAGGCATTTTCAGAAGCTTCGCAACTTCAACTGCATGAGCATAGTTTCGCATATGCATCTCAACTTCCAAAGCCATGAGTTTCTCTTGAACCGTTTTTTTCGCTTCCTCTTCTGGAATGCCCGCAGCAACCATTTGCTGAATGTGTCGCTTGAAAACTTTGTGAAAGTCTACAACGGCGCTTACACCCTGTGGGTGATGAGCGATCACAGCATCGAAGCCCAACTCTTTTGCCAGTAGAAGCTCAGGAACACCCGCATCAACGCCGAAAAAGATTTTCTTGATATCTACACCACTCACATATATAGCACTGTCTTCGGGGATCGACTTTAATCCCGCAAGCTTCAAAGATAATTTCATAATATCTTCAGTGTTGACCATTTTTCATGTTCCCAGACATTAGGTTATTCAAAGAAACAGAAACCATAACTCTAATAAATGTTCATTCTTGAATCAAGTTCTAAGCAATACAAAATGCGCGGTTTGCATTTTAATAGCAACTTCACGATTTTTTCACAGTCAGATTTCTACGTCCGCGACACTGTGATTCGGCGACAGCTTGCTCGCTCCGAACAAACATATTAAATAAATATATCCTTGACACTTAGGAAGCTTTTTAGGTGAAGTTGCTAGAATCACAGAGGCACGCGTAATAAGGAATGACAATTTTTGAACACTATTAGATTGTGTCCTGGCGCCTTTTCTTCGAGACGGCAAACCGAGTCAGGGAAAAGGGGAAAGAAACAAAACACTACGTGTTAGGAGTGGATGGTGAATATGCGAAGATCAAAGCTAGAAATGTATGTTGACATCCTTAAGGTTCTGACTCATCATGGACCGCTAAAGCTAACTCACATCATGTATAAGGCTAACGTAAACTGTAGTGTTCTAAAACGATCATTGGACTTCTTGATCCAGCAGAATCTCGTCGAAGAACAAACTGTGCACAAGAAGAAAAACAAAACAAAAACTGCTTACGCGATAACGGAAAGAGGTAGAACCGTACTCAAATACTTTAGAGAACTGAAAAAGGCTTTGCCAATAACTGAAGGGGCAAACAAAATCCCAGTATTGTTGCTTTAAGCCACACGAGCGTAAATCCCCATTTGTCTCCTAATTCTATAGCTAAACTCTAGGCTTCTTGCCTCCTTTTCGGTATCTACATGCTTTCCTTTTTTAGAAGCAGTTCGCTCTGTAGATATCTCTGATTATACATCTTCGTTACCCTCAGAAAGCGTTCTAAACCTCTTTCAGTATCTTTCTCGTAGATGTTGATCTGTCCTTCGAAGAGACCTAGAATCGCTTGAACATCTTCTGGGGAATGCATCTGAGGATTCATTACAGCTAGAGTAGTGAAGCCTTTTGATCTTAGGTTTGTAATGAATCCGGTTAGCCATCTCCTGGTTGAAACAGCGTGATGCTGGAGCAAAACGTCTGAAATGATTTCGATGCAAGCCCTTCTTGGCTCCCTTGGCAATGCGCTCAACTTGCGGAAAGCCGAAGTCATGGCAATACTGATGTTAGTAAGGTTTTCTACGCCTCTTAGTTTGAAAACATTGGGTAGGCTTTTGATCACTTTGTCAGCTTGAGGGTTGCATATGAAAAGATAGAGGCTTGACTCCAATTCTTCCAGCGCATTTACTCCACTCGCCTTTATGGTTACATAAAACGTGACTTGACCTTTTTTTGCTCCTGCTTCAAGAAATCTCTTAATCAGTAGCTCCTTTTCATCGCAGGAAGCTGAGGTGACTATCACTGCATAATTCTCAGGTATCCCTCCAAACAGCACGCAGTCAAGACTTTTGTACCCTGTCTCAACACGACCTGGAAGAGTAACCTCTGAAACGTTAATTACTACAGGTTCAGGTTCGCAGGAAATTTCGCTTCCAGTTTCATTCACATAGATAATTCGTGGCTTTATTGCAAACGTACCTTGGCTAAATGACCTAAGGATAAGCCTAACTTCTTCCGTTCTTAGTGGGTCAAGCTTCTTTCCCTTCATTTCAAGGCATGCGTTTTCAAGGTTACAGTACCCGGGTCTGGCAACGAGCTCGAAGCCTTGAGGGAGGATTCCTTCGACCTTAGTCAATAAAGCTGCTTCTTTTCCTACATTTGTAATCTGCATTTCCAAGTTGATGTTCTCTCCAGCTGTTGCCTTGGCCGAACTCAAGGAAAGGTTGGCTTCGATGGCAGCATGTTCAAACTTGTCCAAGCCAACGGCTTTTTCGTGAGTTGGAGTTGGTGTAGTGAAAGAGCTTGTCGTTGAAGCGACTGTCGGAGCTTGCAACACCTCGGTAAGCGACATGACAAGCTGTTGTTCTTCTTTGACGCTCTCCAGAAGCCTTTGAACTTCTTCACTTTTTTCAGGATATTTTGCCTTCATGTAGGAGCTAACTGAGGCTTGAAGAAGTTTTTGAGCCATCTGGTAGCACTTTGCTTTGGTTCTCAGATCCGTCTCTGTTTCGGCCCTGCTCATGTAAACGTAGGCGTCGAAGAGCCTGTGAGTAGCTCTAGCATATTCCGAGGCGGATTTGAAGCCTGATTTGAGATAGCAGCTTGACGCAGCTTCTAGGTGTCTTTTAGCTATCGAATACTCTGCCATATTTCTTGTAATTTCAAATTCTGTTCCAGCTTCTAAAGCCTTACAAAAACTGCTGTTGGCCAGAGCCAATAGGCTTGTCTGTTTGTCAATCGTGTGTTCTTTAGCTGTTCTAAATAGTTCTGCTGCTTCTCCATACAATGTTGACGAAGCCTTTGCTTCTGCCATCATCATTTTCTGCCAGGCTTGGCAGAGATAGACTATGGGCAAAAGCTCCTTGCGGCTCTGCCCTGACTCGGCTTCTGCTATCTCCTGGAACATTTCTGCTGCTAACTTGTATCTTTTCGAACTCGCTATGCAATCACCCTGCCTGTCGTGGATCTTTCCCTCTTCTACCACAACTCGTCCAATACAATATGCTTTTCTAGTGTCTGAAGCTTTAATCAGCTTGCTAGCCAGGTTTTTTTCATCTGCATTCTCGATTCTTTCTAACTTGTCTCGCAGAGTCCTCTTAGCTTCACTGAAGAGCTCAGCTGCTTTTCGGAAGGCTTGTATGGCTTCTTGAGTCTTCTCACCTCTGCTTAAACCTTCACCGTGCTCCAGCTGGACCCAAGCAAGATAGTTTGCAGCAAGATGTTTCCAGGATTTGGAAGACTTGTGTAGACTGGAGACTTTCTCGTAATGCGTCATGGCCTGAAAATGCTCTTGTCTTGCGTGATGGTGCCTTGCTTTTTCGATTTCGCTCCACGCCTGCATGTAACGGGTGTAGTCCAAGTAAAAACCCTTTAACCGTGGCAGTTTTTTGGCAGCAGCCTTGTAGCTTTCTGACGCTGCCTCGAAGCTTTCCGCAGATCCCATATAGTTTTGCAGCTTGTTGTGAGCTCTAGCTAGTTGCCAGTGACCCTCAGCAATGCGACTAGGTAATTCAGCTTTTTCATATGCTTTGATGGCACCTTCAAAGATCTTTACCAGCCTACCTACAAGTTCGTAAGTGCCGGTTATCTGGTAAAGGCGACTGAGAATTCCCCCGAAGTCGAAGTAATATCCTCCTAGCACAGCGTGTTGTTCTCGACTTAAGATTTCGTGTCTCAAGCATAGATTTATGCATTTTTCAGCACTTTCAATTCCGTCTTCAAGAAGCTTTACTTTTAGTGTGCTATTCTCCTCTATCCTTGCCAGCTCAGCTTGTATCAAGGCTAGATAATGCGCGCGCACGCCCTGATTCCAGAAGAAATATGGCATTGCTTGTTCTAGTGTTTTAATGTTTTCTTCTCTAAATTGAAGCGACTCTTTAAGAAGACGCTTTTTCACGTCTGCGTCTGTCTCCATGGTAGAAAGCAAAAACAGAGACTTGCCAAGTGGGTGAAGGATCAACCATGTAGCTCCTATAGAGCCTGAACGCCGCGCATGTTCCAAACCTTTTCTTCCAGCCTCGATGGATCTTTTGAGGAGAACGCGTTTTTTTTCTGAGCTAGTTTCGACAAACTCGGCCAAAATATTGTAGTTTTCGGCGAGCCAACAGTAACTAGACGCTATCTCTTGATCATTGGAGATCAAGCTGAAATGACGTATAGCATCTTCGCTGTACCTCTGACACTTTTTGGATTCTTCTCTTTTCTTCTCTAGGTCTTCGTCTACAAACATTTTCCAAGAGGTCGATGAAGCCAAACAATAGAATGCCCGTCCGATTAGATAGTTATCTCTTGTATCTATGCCGCATTGTAGTGCATTTTCAAAGTGCTTTGTTGCGGAATCTGGCTGGTCAGTGAACTCAGCGACAGTTGATCCTAACGAGATGTTTGACATGCCTAGAAGAAAGCGGTCGCCAATTTTTTCGGAAAGCTCTACTGCCTTTTTGGAATAGCTTAGAGCTTTCTGCTCATATTTCCTCTTCTTCTCTAATTCTAAGCCTGATGCTCCAGTGTTGTAATGAATGCTTACCGTGAAGTAGGCTCTAGCTAGCTCGTATTCTTCTCCCCGCTCAGAAAGTGCAGTTATCGCTTTTTCTCCATAGCTCAGAGCTTCCTTTAACATTTTCAGCCGTACATGTTTATCCCACTCCAGATTCAACCTATCGACTAGACACATACTTAGTTCGCTACAGGTTTTGCCCAAGCTGAGATGATCGCTTGTCCTTTTGTAGAATTTTAAGGCTTCCTTTTCAAGTTTCAAACATTCATCTAGCGATCTTTTCCGAGAAGCGAAATCTGGCTTTAAAAGAGAATTAACATATGTGGTGATAGCTTTACAATGACATATTTCAGCTTGCTTTTTTGGATCTTCAACTTTTTCTAAAAGCTCGGATGCTTGGATGTATGCATTTATAGCTTGAAGCATACGGTTCTTGAATTCCCGTAGATTCTTTGCTTGCATGGCCGCGCGATGATAACAGAAACCAATTCGCTCATAGATTTTCGCTCCTTCATAAAAATCGTTTCGCTCAAGTTCAACGATTAAAGCCTTTTTATAGGGCTCCAGGGCAGTAATCCAATTATACTTTTTCTCTTGCTTTTTTCCCTCAGCAAGAAGATCGTAGTTTCGACTTCTGGACACTGCAATCCCTACATTATGTCGTAGATTTTAAGGCAAATAAGTATATGTTGAAGTTGAACAAACAAATCTGTTGCGATTTATGTTTTTAATGGGCTTTTTCTCTTGGAAAAAGAGGAAGAAAAAGATGAAAGCAAACAGAGTGTTAGCTATCCGGTTGCTGGGGGATGCTCATCAAGTCCGCACCAAACTTCAATGTCATGGAGACCATGCTCCATGAACAATTTGATAATTTGCCTAACGTCTGCGCCATCAAAGTAAGCTATTGTACTATAAGGCCCATTGATAACATGAACATGTATGGTACCAGCACCCTGGTATGAATCTTGAATGCGTTGCGCGCGCGTGTTGAGTGTTTTCCAATCGGTGCCCTTCGCCACAACGAAACCATGCCGCGTCAAAAAATCACCTTTTAAACCATAAATTGCTTATACCTTGATTTAAAACTTTTCGTTCTTCAGAAAATTTTACAGAAAACAAACATTGAGGTGATATATTCGAGTTAATGATGCGTAAAATCAGGGCTGACCTCTGTTACACAAACGCTTGCATGATACGGATTTTTCGCGCGCGCACCTGCAGGATAGCAAAGATGCCTGAAATTAATTAAACAACTCATAGAAGCAGGCTTTGACGACGTAACCAAAAAAAAGACGACCGAATCTGCTTTTGCGAGCGTAAATAGAATCGCCACCTTCATGATAATACCAACGAAAAATAAGTCTATAAGTTTATATTATATTAGCACTTTTTGTGTATGATACCCCCTAGACCCGACCTGGACGATGGAAACAGATGCCGAAAATGGTAAATATCTGTAATTTCTGCCTCAAAAGCGGAATCCTCTGCTCCAAATGCCAAGCTAGGGTCAGGCTAGGTGAAATCACAAAAACAGATTTGGAAATTGGACGCTTGCTCATTTCGCTTGAAAGCACGTATCCGTCTTTACAAGACATCTACTTCTACAAAGCAATCGAATACGACGATGTTCTGGCCCTAGTTGTCGGCAGAGGCGACGTAGCCCGCCTGCTGAGTTATGGCGGCAAAATCCTACGAGCTGTGAGAAATAAGACTGGAAAGACCATTCGCGTGTTGGAATACGGCGTAGATGACAGAAAATTTCTCGAAGACTTGTTTGCGCCGTCTAGCATCCTCACAATAAACACAATCTGGCTACCCGACGGAACAACCGAAACCCGCGTAATATTAAAGAAAAGGGGACGAAGAATACCTCCCTTCCACATTGAAGCCTTGAAACAAATTGCCCGAGAAGCCCGAGGAATGACCCTACGAGTAGAGTTTTCATACTAGCAGGGGAAAGCTTCTAGATGAAGACAGACCCACTGGGAGATTGGCGGCGAACTCACTATTCAATTGAGATATTACCTCGACTAGATGGAAACGAAGTTATCGTCTTCGGCTGGGTTCAAGACATCCGAGACCTCGGCGGCATACGCTTTCTGATACTGCAAGACCGTGAGGGAAGTGTGCAAGTTACAGTTCCTCGTAAAGTAATCAGTGAACAAATCGCAGAAAAGGCAGAAGCCATCCAGAGGCAGTACAGCATCGGCGTCAAGGGGACAGTCAAGCGGACCGAAATGACTCCGCGAAAAGTCGAGATAATTCCAAAAGAAATTCGTATACTTGGGGTGGCACAGCACCCGCTTCCATTAGACGTTACAGGACGAACCCCGGCCAAAATAGATGTACGCCTAGACGCTCGAGCTCTTGACCTATGCCAGCAAGAAAATCGAGCAGTGTTTAAGATTCAACATGCAACACTACGCGCAACACGAGACTTTCTGTCAGAAAAAGGCTTTCTAGAAGTTCACACCCCGCGAATAATCGCAACAGCAACTGAAGGCGGAGCAGCACTTTTCCCAGTTGAATACTTCGAGAACAAAGCGTTCTTGGCTCAAAGTCCCCAATTATATAAGGAAGAGCTTGTTTTAGGATTAGAAAAAGTGTTCGAAATCGGCCCTTTCTTTCGAGCTGAAGAGTCACATACTCGACGACACATAAGCGAGTTCATATCAGTCGACATCGAACAAGCCTTCGCTTCAGCCGAAGATGTAATGCGAGTCCTCGAACACCTGGTGCATCATGTCTGCAAAAATGTAAAGGAAAAATGCAAAGGCGAACTTGAAATCTTAAAGCATGATTTCGAAGTGCCAAAACTCCCATTTAAACGCCTCACTTACGACGAAATCCTCCAGGAATTAAAAAACGAAAAAGTTGAAGCTCCATGGGGCGAAGACATTCCCACACCAGCCCTAAGAACCTTGGGTAAGTTTCATCATTACTTCTACTTCATCACAGATTGGCCGACAACAGCAAGAGCATTTTACATAAAGACGAAAAGCGACAATCCAAAACTAACTGAAGGATTCGACCTGATGTGGCACTGGATAGAACTCGCATCGGGAGGAACCCGTGTCCCAACAAAAGACCTACTTATTGAACGGCTAAAGGAATGTGAGTTGAACCCGAAATCTTTTAGACATCACCTAAAAACCTTCGACTACGGCATGCCACCACACGCAGGCTGGGCCATCGGACTAGAACGGTTAACGATGATGCTAACCGGAAGAAAAAACATAAGAGAAGTTGTTTTGTTTCCCAGAGATCGCTTTAGACTTACACCTTAGCATCAAAATATCTGCATTCAAAATTGGCGATGAATAATCTCAAGAAGACATGCTCGCGTATACAGCGCATAGCATCAAATTAGGGCCTCTGCCGCCACGCGCGCACAGTTTCATACCACATAACTCTTGTGCTAAGTATGCCCAGAATTATCGCAAAGACACTGTAGAAATCTACTTGCCTGAATTGAGTCAAGAAAAAAACCAGCAGGGTCGTAAACATGCTAGCATATAGCAAGCAACGTGGAAACATGAAGGTGCCGAAGCGGACGAACTGTTTTGGAACTCCAATATTCACGGCTTTAACTAGCCGATACTCTCCACGTATTTTTTTCTACTAGCCCCAACTCTGTGAGTTTGTCCAAATGATAAACAGCAAGTGCTGGACTTGAAAATCCTAAAGCGCGTTGAGTCCCCCTAACTCCTACAACGCCATTTTCTGCTCGCAGTAGGAACCAGTAAACCTTAAGCGTGTTGCCACGAAGAACATTAGCAACGTCTTCATTCTTGAACGTAAATTTCCCCAAGATCCTGATCCAAGCATACTTGCAATAGGTTAGGCTGAAACTTGTTAAAAGAATTACCCGTTAGCGTTAAACATAGAGAAACCTCCTAGTGTTTTCCCCGTCTTTTGCAAGCGCGTTATTCTAACTTTTCAACCAATTATTACCAAAAAGTAACGTTTATATATTACTGGATAGTAATTACGTTATGGTAACAAGAGGCGAGATTGTATGAAACTGAAGCTGCAACTAGTTCGCGACGGAGAAGTATTATTTGACATCTCCATTTCTCCTACGGACTGGCCAAGAGAGCAGCTGGAAAACGAATTAGAGGCTTTAGAAGATGACTTTCAAAGATTTTCAAAGATTTTTGATGCCTTGTGCCATGAGACCCGCTTGAGGATGATGAAACGACTCATGGAGGAAGAAGACCGCACAATAAACTTTGCAGATTTCATGCGGGACCTAAATTTGAATCCCAAAATTGTTTGGGAAAACGCCAAAAAACTCAGAGAAGGGGGGCTCTTAGAAAAGGTCGACAGGGGAATATATCGTTGTTCAGATTTTGGGCAGAGAAGATTCATTCTGATAAGCTTCGCATTTAGGCGTCTAGTAGAGGCTCTGGAAGAAATGGAAAACTACTAGGGAGGTGAAAAATAATGTCATCTGACGAATTTGGAGAATTTGATGTGTTCAAAAGCGACCTCAAGAAGATAATTCAGAGAATGATGAGCGAGATTAAGAATGCGACAAAAAACGGGAACCTCAAAGGCAAATGGGAGATCAACGAAATTGATAGAGACGGTGTAAAAGGATACAGTATTCAGGGACGCTTTGGACCAGGTCAACCCTGGAAGCCGCTTGATCCCTTTAATCCCTTTGAACCACAGAATCCTATGAGGCCCCGACCAGGGCCGCAAAGACCATTTGAAGTTCCACCGAGTGCTTTGAAAGAGACCAGCGAACCGCTTACGGATGTCTTCGAGGACGAGAAGATGATAAAGATCTATTTTGAAGTGCGAGGTGAAGATAAGAATGATATACGATTGAATGTCACCGCAGGCAAGGTTGAGGTTAAGGCTAAAAACTTTTACAAGATGATTAACCTGCCGACAAGTAATATCATACTTGAAAAAGCATCGTCAAAGTGCAAGAACGGTGTGCTTGAAGTAATAATTCCAAAGAAAGAGAAGACTCTTGAAAACGATGCGCGCAAGATAAATATCGACTAATTTCAGTGAGCATTATGGTAGAAATCTTCAATATTAACTATAATCAGTATGTTGATGTCGTTGGTACTGCTCACTTTACAAGACGTAGCATTAACGATGCCTATGAGTCAATAAAGTCTTTGAACCCTAAAGATGTCGCCATCGAACTCGATTGGACACGCTTCCAACATCTCAACACCGCATGCATAGGTTGCCCAAAAAGCGGATCATGCAAAGGTCTCTGTGAATTCACTGGAGCCGCGGAAGCCTTAGGAAACGTCGACACCAACATATGGCTGATAGACATGACAGAACAAGAGATCCGACGCAGGATAAGAAGCAGAATGACCCCTTCCGAGAGAACTCGGATGGGCTTTCAGGTATACTATGAGGTAGATGAGGATCCCATTTGGCTTTGGGAGAAAGGGTTCAAGGACAGAGTGATCAACAACTCTAAAAAGCAGATAGAAGCCAGTCGACAGTTTTTTCCTTCTGTATGGCGGGTTCTTGTAGATGAACGAAATGCTTTAATGTCTGCTAGATTAGCGTGGATAGCGTCAAAGAATTTACATATCCATACAAGAAAGGACTCTAAGATACTTGCATTTGTCGGAGCTGCTCACGTTGAAGGAATAAAGGACCTGCTTATGGACCCCCTTCTAATCAAAGATCAGCTTAGAAGATTTCACTTATCGTTTACGGAGCCAACCCTTATCAGAAGAGTAGCCATTCAATGGAACTAGCGCTGTTTCAGCGCGCGCGCATATAAACCAAATCGAGAACTCCACGATCATAGCGCGAGAACTTCTTGAAGTGGACTTTCAGTCTGTCTGTGAGGAGGATAATTTCTTACAAATCTGAAAACGTATGTAGTGTTCATGGTCTAAGAATAACTATGAGTATCGG
The DNA here is from genome assembly GCA_026967815.1 of Candidatus Bathyarchaeota archaeon. Classification (GTDB taxonomy): domain Archaea; phylum Thermoproteota; class Bathyarchaeia; order Bathyarchaeales; family Bathyarchaeaceae. The sequence goes on from JAPUUO010000003.1 coordinate 38,479, forward strand.
GCTTTATTCTCGTACTGTGGAGACATCACCCGCTTTCCCCCGCAAATCCCCCATTTTTGCATTTTCCTTTCTAGTGTTCGGCTTCATCTTGCCAGATATCAGCAAATATGTCTCCAAAAGAGGGGGGAGGTAAAAAGTTGTTTCGCCTTCACTTCTTCTTCATGGTTTCACTTCAGTCATAACGAAGCTCTCTATGCATCCCAGGCAGGACCAACGTTCACAAACCTTACATACGTTCCCTCTGGCCACATTGATGCCTCAGCCGCAGCATCTTCTGGAGTGTATCCCTCCATCATAAACAGAGCCACAAGAGCTTCATACGAAAAATAAAACCACTTGTTTTTAAGAGCCTCTAATGCGGTCTCGGGATCAAGCAACATCATCATCCACGCTTCCAATCCGGAAAGGGTAATCTCTTCGGCTTTGTTCATTAGGCCTTTAGCCCTTGACGCATCAAGGCCATGCATGAAGTCAATTGGCATCTCTTCGGTGTTGGCCATCCAAGTGTGAGTTCCTCCGTTGGGAAGAATCGCGTCCGCTCCCCCAGCCGTGGCGGGAGGGCCGGGGTCCGGAGGCACGATCTCCACATGTGGGTTTTTTTCCCCTGCTTTCTGGGGTCCGATAGGTTTAGCCAGCACTGGGGTTATCATCAACAACACTAGAAGAGCCAAGACAGGTATCAAAACTTTCTTCATTTCATTATCACCTCCTCCTAGTAAACAAATTTAAGGAATCACCAGAACAATGTTGGAAACAATTATAGGTATTATAACGCTTTGAATGTTAGCCCTATTAATAACTTGTGAAACAACTCTATAGAAACTTATTCACATTTCATTTCATGTTGCATTAAAGATTTAAGGAGAAATGCTTACATTAATAAACTGATGAAGGCAAGGCATCAGCTTGCTTGATATTTGCATTCCTGCTCTAACTTCTCGAGTGTAAGCTGACAGGCAA
>JAPUUO010000004.1:0-37351 GCA_026967815.1 Candidatus Bathyarchaeota archaeon
ACGAACTAAAACTCGCGACAATATCAGGAAAGACCCGACAAGAGATTGAACAACGTTACCCAGGAGTTGAAGCCATAAACCCAATAGACCTAATCGCCGACGCCAGAGCAGAAAGATACTCCTACGTCTTAGACAAAGTCCTATCCGACCCAAACGTGGACGGAGTAATGATCATAAACATGCTTAAATCATGCTATTTCAAACCAGAAGACGCCCTAGCAATTGCTGAAACAGTTGAAAAGCATCCAAAAAAGCCAGTAGTAGATGTTCCGGCAGGCGGAGAAGACTTCGCACTCGTATATAGAATTTTGCGAGACACAAACATACCCCTCTATAATCTACCTGAGAAAGCCGCAAAAGCCTTGAAAACCCTACAAACATATCATACAGTTCTGCAGAAGATCAAGCAAGACTAGTCACAACACGTTTATGGGCAAGATTTATGCTGAAAACTAAATGGCGAAAATTACGTATGCATAATCTTCCTTAAATTCTTAAGCACCCAAAAATGGGTGTTCACTAGATACTGCACAAATATTAATAATACCCTTTGATAAAGCAGAGTACACTTGATGGTGTAAATGTGAGATGAAGACTTGAGTCTTTCAATTGAGAATATGAGAAAAGACATTCGAATGCGAGATGAATCGGATCCAAAAATGTCGAATGCCTGGCTCCTCGTTTACCTGATACCCATTTTCGCTGCAATTACTGCAATGCTAACAGTCTTCTACATTGTGTTTGCGACGATAACAACTCCTTGGATTATGCCTGAAGAAACCGTTGCTCTACCCTTGCTGGCTGGATTGACTATCTTGCTAGCGTTGCTTGCCATAATTGGGTTCATAGTATCCATAATACTCAGATATAAACTCGTTAACAGACGTAACACGCATTTCAAAAGACAGATTTTCCTCTTCGACGACATTGTTGCTGCGGTTAAGGCAATAGCAGCAAAAAAAGGAGTTGACGTCGAGGTCGGGTTAGCGTCTTGTGAAAGAACAGTGAGGGAAGCTAAGGCTGAAGAGACTGAAAAAAGCGCCGTACTTTGGGCTATTTTGTCCGCATTCATATTTCTTGCGGAATGGTATATCAACTACTTTCTGATGAAAGACTTCTATAAGCATGAGAGAAGAGAAGATGGCTTTTGGGAAGACCTCGGGAAAACGCTAGACAAATCCGGTATCACGTTTTCCGTGCCGAGAAGAACAGAGGCCACACCCAACAGAAGCTTTGTTCTATACCTAATTGTAACAATAATAACTCTCGGCTTATTTGGGATTTACTGGCTTTACGTCTTGCTGAACGACCCTAATGAACACTTCAAATATCACATGCAAATCGAAGACCAGCTATTAAGTACTCTGGAATCTATTGCGGTCTAGAAAATTCCTGTGCTACTACCCACCTCTCTTCTCAGTTATTCTGTAGTAGTTCTGCTGTCTGATTGTAAGATCCTTCGTAAACTTTGAACCCAGATACTTCTACAGTCCTAGTAGGTATGGAGTAATGTACGTCTCTATGTAGGCTGCTATCATGAAAAGTATCACGGACGCTATCGCTAGAATTATGGTGTCTTTTACGCCCTGTTTAAGATTGACACCGTTCACCTTTTCACCTGTTATTTTCGCCATCACTGCATCAATCGTAGTTACGTGCCAGCGTATTATAGAAGCAAATTGGAGTATAAATGCTGGTATTTCAAATATGCCATGAGGCGTCAATCCTACGATAGGATAATATGTGCCATAGGTTATCCCAGCTATAACGGCTACGATCCCTATTACCCCTCCGTTAAGCAAAAGCTCTGAACCCAGAATGAATGTGCCTAGCAAGGGTACCCAAACAAGCATCTTTAAGGGGTTCCAGAAATGACCTACATTGTTTAGAAAAATGTAAAAATAGAGATTTTCAGTGAATGGCGGCGGAATGGCAATGTAACGTCTTTCGGACTGCGCCACAGACCGAAACCAATCTGATAACCATGGAGCCACGGAGAAAACAAGAACTGTCAAGAACATTGAGACCAACAATATGATAAAGAAAGTTAGAGTTATGACTTTAATTATCATTTTATTTCGTTGAATACAGGATTTGAACGTCTCTTCAGCTCTCTTGAAGAGTAATTTCAAGTCCACATATAATGCCCCTACAACTCTGAAGGCCATTGCTGATTAAAAACTTGTCAGAATAAAAACTTTCTACCAATCTTCCTAGCCGAGTTTTCAAAGGCTTCCAACATTCTGTCGACATAGTCTCTTCTTTCAAACGTCTCTTAGACACATGTTTTCCCTCCTCGACCCAGTACATGAATCCGTTCATCTCAAGTTGTCGTCCTGGAAGAGCTGAATCACAAGAGAACTGAAAACCCTTTACAACGAGGATATTCCGAAGACAACTTGCATAGAAAAGAAGAAAAGGGAAATATTTGTTAAAGTTCCTTGCGGCTAAAGTCTGCGTGATAAGAGTGATGAGGCACTGTTTCTTGATCGAAGGTCTAAAGGAAAGCGTATTAAGCCTGTGTAAGCGCATTGCTGGCTCTCGCCGCATCGTTGCTGCTTGTTTTTATGGTCCTTGGGTGTGTGGATACGCTGAAGGCAAGAGCGACATACACCTGTTATTGATACTAGCTAATTTTCGTCCTAGATTAAGAGGTTACTGCAAGCCATTGAATGAAACTAACGCGTTCATATTAGCGGTGGATCAAGGGGCATTTGAAAAGGATGTGGAGGCTGGATGGCTCGGGGAATTTACTGCAGAAAAAGTTGTGGTTCCATACGAGCCACTGTTCAATAAAGAGTATCTTTCGCGTAAAGAGGTTTTGTTAAAAAGAAGGATAGTTTGGGAACTTCTAGAAAACATTGTTTTGGGATTCCCTGAATCCTCCCACGAGTTGATCATTAAAACCGAATATTTCCTTTGTGAAACCATCGGACAGAGATCTAAGCTCTTCCCGCCCATAACCTTCCGCTTCCTAAATATGTTAAGAAATGATGTAAAAGAGAGAAATGTCAAACAAATGATGAATGGCTTTTCAAAAGCTCTCAAAGAATTGGGTGAAGAAAAATGGATTAGCTTTCATGACGGACATGTGAAAATTACGCAGAAATTCATTCATGCAATTAGAAGTAGAAAGATCAGAATCCCGTCGTTTCTACGATCTGTCCAACGCGCCGCATTATTCCATGTTCTTAGTGTTCTTCCAAAGATGATGAGTCCTCTACAACACGAAGAAGAAATCTTCATGGAAACTCATTGGAATTTCAGAAATGAAGACTTAACGCTTCAACTTGAAGATCCGAAAAAATATTTGTTTATGCCCACCCCACTCGGTCCAGTGCCCCTCTCAGATGAAACCACGATTGAGGAGTTTGTGAGGAAAAACGTTCCAAGTGGAGATATGGCCAATATTCAAATAAGCGAAATGGGCGGAGTCCTAAACACTGCCTATCAGCTAAGTTTTCGAAGAAACCACGAGGAACACAAAATTGTTGTGAAGAAATTTAAGGATTGGCTTGGCATCAAATGGTTCCCTCTGGCGCTTTGGGCTTTGGGCACTAAGTCCTTCGCCGTTTTAGGGCAATCTAGGCTAGAGAGAGAATATGCGCTTAGCCAGTTCTTACACAGTCAAGGATGGCCTGTTCCCCAGGTTCTTTACATAAGCCCTAAAGAGAGGTTGATCTTTAAGGAGTTTGTTGAAGGCGAGAATCTTTCTAAAATTATCCAACACCTAGTAACTGATAAAGAAAAAGTAGCTGATGAATTTGCGTTAGTTAGGACTGTGGGCAGGAGAATTGCTGAGGCGCATGGACTTGGTGTAGCTTTAGGCGACTGCAAACCCGAGAATGTCATAGTAACTAAGGACGGGACTCCGTATTTCGTTGACCTTGAACAGGCATCGAGAGATGGTAATCAAGCATGGGACATTGCAGAGTTTCTTTATTATTCGGGACATTACGTCTCTCCAATCGCACCGGCAGATGCTGCTGAACACGTCACTAAAGAATTCATAAAGGGGTACTTAGAAGCAGGAGGCAAAAAAGAAACAATAAAAAAAGCTGGTTCTCCACGATACACAAAGGTGTTTAGCATTTTTGCTCCACCACATGTCATCCTGGCAATGTCTAACCTCTGCAAGAAAATGGGTGAAGAACAAAACAGGAATTAAGATGAGCCAAATAGATCATAAAAATAGAAAATGGAAAGGGCACCACAAATGTCCAGTAAGGCGACTCCTGCCTTCAATGGATCTGCAGGTCTAGAAGCTCAGAGATAGAAGCGTCACGTAAACGAATTCTGGCCATGCGAACTGTCGTTTGTCAGGGTCTCGTAAGATTAAATTCATAATGACGTTAGATGAAAGCACCGATAAGCCCAATTGCGCGCGACAGAAGTTCTTTCCATTACATCGCAAGTTATGCGTGATTGCGATTTATTTTTCCATTAAGTCACAGGCAGTTTTTTGAGCTCTTCTCATGACCTGAGACTGATTGAGTGTTTTGACATTTCGTTTTTCCATCAGTATCTCTCCATCTACAATCATTGTGTCGACGTCACTTCCATGGGCAGAATAGACAAGGTTAGCATGAAAGTCATGCATAGGTGTCAGATGAGGTTTTTCAAAGTTAATAAGTATTAAATCGGCTTTCTTGCCCACTTCTAATGAACCAACAATGTTCTCTACCCCTAAAGCCTTGGCCCCTTCAATGGTTGCCATTCTCAAGACCTTCTCAGCTGGTAAAACGGTTGGGTCCATAAAGAATATTTTCTGTAATAGAGCCGCAATTTTCATGTTCTCGAACATGTCAAAGCTATTATTGCAGGCGGCTCCGTCCGTTCCTATGCCCACGGTTACGCCAAGCTTTAAGAGATCCCGTATTTTCGGAACGCCTGAGGCGAGTTTCATGTTGGCTACTGGGTTGTAAGCCACCTTAACGTCATGTCTCTTTATTATTTGCATGTCTTTTTTTGAAAGGTGAATACAATGTGCAGCTAGAACGTCTGGATTTAAGAAGTCAATTTTTTCCAACAGTTCTGTTTCAGTTAGTCCAAGATTATTTTTCACAGCTTCTGTCATACTCTTCGATTCAGCCAGATGTACGTGTAAGCCCATCTTATGCTTAGAAGCTGCTTTTCTCACCTTTTTTAGTAGTTCTGGACTACAAGTGTGGACAGTATGAGGTCCCAATCGAAAGTTAATTCTTCCATCAGCGGATCCTTGATACTGTTGAGCTATCTTTATTGCTTCTTGAAGCATTCTTCTTCCCATTTTGCTGTTTCCAGCTTCGACTATCCCAGGGGCTAAAACCGCTCTCAATCCAGACTTTTTCGCAGCTTCTGCCACAGCATCTTCATAAAAGTACATATCTGAGAAACACGTCGTACCGCTTTTGATCATCTCTAAACAGCCGAGCAAAGCACCATTGTATACGTGGCTTCGCTTCAGTTTCTGTTCCAAAGGCCATATGGTTTTTCCCCACCACTCATCGAAGGGTATGTCTTCTGCAATTCCTCTGAAAAGAGTCATAGCGACGTGAGTGTGACAGTTTACTAATCCAGGTAAAGCCACTTTTCCTTGTCCATCTAGTGTTCTTTTCGTCTTTATGGACAAAGCCTTGGTTGCGTTTCCCATTTGGCTGATTTTTCCATCGGTAACTGCGATGAACCCTTTTCGAGTGATTCCTTTTCCATTCATAGGAAGAATTGTGCAGTTACGAATTAGAATGTCTGCTTCGTTCAAGAGCTACACCTGCAGAGTAATGGGTTAATGCTGGATTTGATAAATAATGCTGTGAAAACGTTAGAACGTTAATAGTTCTTGATTAAATATGGGAGGATTAAAGAATTTTGGAATAGGGGTGCGAGAGGTTTATTTGTCTCTCTGCTAAGAGCCCACCTTGTTGAAGACTTAGCCGAAGCTTGCTTTTAAGTCTATTTTGAGAGCTGGGTCTTTGACAATAGTTTTCGGTTGTCTTTCGCTATCAAGCCTAGGTGGTGGCCGTTGATTCCCATCTTGCCTATGCCTATTGAAAGTTTCCTGTATATGTGGGTTAATGATTCCTCTGTGCAGGCGAGTAGATCCAAGCCTTGAGGTGTTATGCTATAGACCTTTCTGGGCCGTTCGCTTTGTAGATCCCATTGGCTTTTGATGTAGCCCTTTCCTTCGAGAGTTGAGAGTAGCGGGTATATGGTACTTGGTCCGAAGTAGACGCCGAAGTTCTTGCGTAGGCTGGAAATGATTTTGTAGCCATGCACGGGGTGGGCTCGTAGGTATTGTAGAACTACGAGGTCTAGAAGTCCTCTCATGAGTTTGATTTGGACTTCCCGTGCTTTATGGTTCATATTTTCCACCTGTATTTTTGTTAGACAGTTTTTCGGTTCAACATAGATACAATATGTCCTCTTTCGGACATATCAAGTCTTTATAGACACTAAACAACAATATAAAAGTTCGCACGTACCGAAAGCATAAAAAAGCATACTGAAGCATAAACCAACTTCTAAATAATTTAAATAGACTTAAACATCAGCAATATCATAAAAGCACAACTGGGTAAAAAATGAACGAAATAGACCTAAACGAAGCTTTCATCAAAGACATGAAACGACGATTCGTTAAAAGCTTCCTAGACATGCTCATTCTGAAACTCATCCAAGACGAACCCATATGGGGTTATAAAATCCTCAAAGAAACAAAAAAACTTTACCAGGTCAAGCTTAGACATGGCGCGCTCTACCCCCTACTTAACATGCTAGAAATGAATGGCTACATCAAAAGCAAACAAGAACTCCACAAAGGACGCATAAGAAAAGTCTACAAAATCACACGCAAAGGAACACAACTCCTCAATACATATCAAAACTTCCTAAAACAACAACTGTAAAGCCCCAAGTAAAAAACAAAGGAGAACAACAAATGAAATCAAGCAAAAAGAGGAAAGGCACCGCAATCATGCCAGAAGAAGCAATGAAACAACTCCAAAAAATCTTCAAAAAAAGAGGAAGCAAAGCTCTTGAAATGGCTAGAAACGAAATTCTCCAAGAAAAAATCGAATCCAAAGAAGCCAGAGAAGCCCTGACATACTTCATGACCGAATACTGGAACGACTTAGCCAGACCGACCTTGCTTTCCCTTGCCTGCGAAGCAATAGGGGGAAACCCGGAACTGACAACACCCATAGCAGTCCCAATGACCCTGATAAGCGGCGCAATAGACATACACGATGACATCATAGATGAGTCAAAAACAAAAGATAGCCGTCCAACAGTTTTTGGAAAATTTGGTAAAGATATAGCCTTACTTGTAGGCGACGCTCTTCTTTTCAAGGGTCTAGCGCTTCTCAACAAGGCTGCACAAAAAGGGATTCCACAAGAACAAATGAGAAAAATCATAGACACCGTGAAAAACATGTTCTTTGAACTTGGTGATGCCGAGGCCTTGGAACTTCAATTACGAAGACGTAGAGATGTTTCACCAGAGGAATATATTCACGTTGTGAAAAAGAAGGCTGCGGATGTAGAAGCTCACACCCGCATCAGTGGCATCTTGGGCAGCGGGTCAGAAAAAGAAATCGAAGTCTTAAGTGAGTACGGCCGACTCTTGGGCATGTTGATCATTTTAAGAGATGATTGGATAGATCTGATAGACTTCAATGAGAGTGTGCACAGAATTGAACGAGAATGCTTGCCGCTCCCATTGCTCTATGCACTGAAAAACCCAGAAATCAAGTACGAAATTGACAATATTCTTATGAAAAAGAAAATCGCGAAAAGGGACGCCAAGGCTGTGTTAAGAATTATTTACAATACTGAAGGTTTTCAGGAATACGAGAATCTCACCAAGAAATTAGCCAAGGATGCCTTTGCCAAATTATCCCTAATTAAGTTTGATCGACAGAACCTAGAACTACTTGTTCATGCTATGCTTCCGCAAACAAGCAGAACAGCGGAGTTTCTAGCTAGAACCACCAAGCCCTTAGAGGCAACTTAGTACGCTTCTTTTTCTTTGCCATTTCTATCTCCAGTATATTTGTTGGACATATATCTGCATATAAGAATTGTTGTACACATCTACAATTTCTATTCACTCGGGTCTTGCATCGAATAATTCTGATGCAGGATATTAATTTGCGCTACATAATTTTCATTAAGTGATAACTTTCATAGGAGACTTGAGCAGTGTAGAATTTGCTCGGGAAACATTGGTTGAAGCCTACGGGTATCTCTCGAAGAGATTTCTTCACAGTCTTTATTCTATTATTCAATGCCCTTACTTGGCTTTACATGACAGTGTTAATGATAGACTCTATCATAGGTAATCTTGATATTGCGTCCACAATTTGGACGATTTTTTATGCTTCAGTGGTTTCATCTAGCATAGTCGGTTCAATCTTATCGAGCAAAATTGAAAGGCTTAACTTTCTGTATTTTTGGATGGCGCTTGGAGCAGTTGCATCGTTTTCACCTGCTATTGCAAATGATTTGTCGATTGTTAACACCTCTATATCGTGTCTCCTCTTAGGGGTTTCAGTTGGGTTAGGTATGCCTTCCGCTTTATCCTACTTTGCAGACTTGACGCAAATTGAAAATCGAGGGCGCATAGGTGGAATTATATTTTTGACTGCGAATCTAGGCGTTTTTCCTCTTGCACTTCCATTTATGTTACTTAATTCTACTATTAGCTCGTTAACCTTAGCTATTTGGAGAGGTTTAGGGCTTGTCTTCTTTTTGTCGTTTAAACCAAAAGACAAACATGAAAAGAAACTTGGAAAGAGAAAACAAGCATCCTTTACCGATATCTTTCAAGACAAATCGTTTATTCTCTATCTCATTCCTTGGATAATGTTCACTTTCATAGATCGTTTGGGAGGAGAGTTTTTTGGGCGCCAATTGGAAGAAGCATTGATCGGAAGCATTTCTGCCCTCTTTGGAGGGTTCTTAGCAGACAGCATTGGAAGAAAACGGGTGGTGGTTTATGGTTTTATCCTTCTAGGAATTGCATATGGTATAGTAGGAATTGCTCCAACAATGCTTTTGCCCAGATATCTTTATTTGACCTTAGATGGGTTTGCAGCCGGCATTCTGTCGGTAACATGCTTACTGATTCTGTGGGGAGATTTATCTCAATCTGGACGTAGAGAGAAATACTACGTAATAGGAAGCATCCCGCTCTTCCTGACCAGCCTAGTACCAATCCATTTGTCTCCATACATTGCGCTAATCCCTCTGAATGCCACCTTTTCCATTGCCAGTTTTTTCTTGTTTTTGGCTGTTTTACCTTTAATATATGCTCCTGAGACTTTGCCAGAGAAGAAAATTCGACTTAGGCAATTGCAAAGCTATGCAGAAAAGGCTAGGAAGCTTAGCGAAAAACATTTGAAGAGCAGTACACTGAATTAGAGTGTTTCAATTGTTGTGGCTACTCTCTCCAAGATTTTGACGAATGGGTGGTCTGGGTTCTCGTTGGAAAACACTATGGTTCCTCCTGATCGGAGTATGTCGCAGAAGCAAGGAACCATGTCTACTAGCGGCAAACTGGAGTTGTTAACAAGCTTTTTTGCTAGCTCTTGTCGGTGGCCTTTTGTTGTGAGGAAATTGGCGAATACTTTGTTCATTAGTAAGCCTGTTTTCTTCTCGAAGAGATCATACAGTTCGTCTATCATTCTTTGAGTTCCTTTTATGTCTGATATGTCCATTCCGCTGACTACAAGCACGAGGTCAGCACTGACAATAGCGTTTATCGATGAATACTGTAACCCGGGACTGGTGTCAAAGATGATATAGTCAATGTGCTTGTCATTTAGAAGTGAGTTTTTAAGAGACAAAAGGCGTCCTAATGCTTTCATTTCCCATTTTCTGTCTTTTGCGCTCATCTCGCGAATGGCTTCAGTGCTCGGATTGGCGAATCCAACGAGAAGTTTGCCTCGCTTAGCGTAGGTTTTAGAGAGGTCAACCAAAACCTTCTTTATGTCGCAGACTCCGTTGAGATAGTCGTTTATCCAGTACTCAGTATTTTTGGCTTTAAGTATAGATTGAAGACTTGGAGCTCGAAAGTCTAAATCGAAGAGACAAACACTCTTTCCTCTGTTAGCGTACAATGCCGCTAGATTTAGAGAAAGCAGGGTTTTGCCGGTTCCACCCTTGTATGAGTGAATTGCTATGATTTTTGCCATGTTTTGTTCCCTTCGTCTTTGTCAACGTAAAAATAGGCTTTTCGACCTCTCCTCTCTTTTTTCAAGTACCCCATCATAACAAGCTGGTTAAGATAGCTGCTTTCAACAGCTCTCGCTCGCTTTGTTTGTTCAGCTACTTCTTCCGCAGTAGCTTGCTCAAACTTGCAAATGGTTATGGCGGTCTTCCTAAGATGGTCAGGCAGAGAAAGAAGTGTCATTACATCTAAGACATCGGGGATCTCAGTATTCGATTCAGAGCTATGCTTCTGCAGTTCGATTATAACCTCCATTTTCTCATTGAGGCTGTCGAGGCTTTCCTTAATTTTTTGTAGCAATCGCGTATGAGTGCCTTCCAACTTTCGAACTGTCAAAGGTTTGAGTCTCCACGTGTGTTTGACACATCTACAGAAACCTAGAGCTATGGAATCTATTAAGTCTTACGACACACTTCTATGTATTCGCAATACTGTGAACAAATGCCGCAAGAAATGTAAGATGCTGTGGCTTCAGCGTGTTTTGGAGATTTAAACTGAAGTTAGCTTCATTCTTGTAGGAACTGAGTCTTATCAATAACGCGTCAAAGATGAAGATGAAACGTATCATGAGTCAGAAGCCGAACCAGCGTTTTTGTATCCATTATCATGAAGTCTTCAAGCAAAATTTTCACCACTATTATTCGTTAGTTAGAATGCTAATAAAACAGGTTTCAGCGGGAACTGGAATTCGATGTCTGGTATATTGCGAAAACTGATTAATCTTCTATGGGAAAAAACAGGCTTATTGGAATTAAAAATCTTGAGAAATTCTAGACTTTCTTGGATGTAACTTTCGGTTAGTAGAGAGAGGGTGGTAGGCGTTTGCCCTGTGCTTCTTCGATGATGGGCAAAACTGTCTTGAGTTCCCTGAAATACTTAAGTACCGTTAGTCCCCGTTCGGTTATAGCATAAACTATGCGCTTCTTTCCTACTGTCTTTTCTTCGATAAGATCTTGTTGCATTAGAAAATTCAAGTATTCTTTTAGGACGCTACAGTTAACGTTGGCTTTATACATTATGTGAGTTAACTTTAAAGGTCCGTGGCGGGCCAAAACTTTCAGGATATCAACGTACATTTCCAGTTTGGATCTACGCAATACAAACCCACCTTTTCATACGTTTATTGATTTCTATATAAATGATTTATGGATTTAGACTATGTTTTCTAGGACTGGAAGCCTTTGCTTTTGACTGGATCTCTGTGAAAACGACCATTCTGTTAATGAAAGCAGTTACCAAATCGTCTGCTAGGATTTTCTGTAGATCTTCAGAGAGCTTTTTCATTTCCTCCTGAAAGATTTGCAGAATCTTCTTTTCGAGTCTTTTATGTTTAGCTTGAGTAGTGATTCTTTCCAACCTTTATCCTCCACTTTTCTGCCTTTTGAGGGGTTGGTATTTAACTAGTTTATGAATCCCGAATACACATTTTGATGTTAGCCCTGACTGAGAGAAGTTTCATAAAACTTTTATATGTAGTGGGGGTCGTCAATATAGCGTTGATTGGCGGTGCTTTGATGGAACCCAGCAAGAAACCATTGAACGTTCTAACGAAACGCTTGGATACCTACATCATGATTACTCTGAAGAATGGAGTAGAATACAGAGGCACAATGGTTCAGTGCGACGGCTTCATGAACATACTCCTAAACGGCGCCTCTGAACACATAAACGACAAAGTAACAGCAAATTATGGAAACATTCTTGTCCGAGGGAACAACATACTTTACATAACCATTGATGTTCCACATAAGTAGCTTGAGCCACTTTATACGGCATCCAATTATCTTATGTTCTCGAAAGCGATAAGCAATTGTGACTATCTAGCTTTGGAAGGTTCGTGATTTGCGCAAAATGATTCCTATAAATGCTCCCCAAACCGATGAACGCGAAATTGAAATGGTCACCAAGGTTTTGAAAAGTGGCAACTTAACTGCGCGTGTTGGAAGTAGCTCTATGGTTGCAGACTTTGAACAAGCCTACGCCAAACTTGTGGAGTCGAAACATGCAATTGCAGTGAGTAGCGGTACGGCCGCTCTTCACATGGCACTTTTGGCAGCAGGAGTAAAGCTAAACGATGAGGTTATTATCCCAAGCTTTACATTCGTTGCAACGGCTGAAGCCGTGGTGTTATGTGGTGCAAAACCGGTTTTTGTCGACATTGACCCTCTGACCTATAACCTTGACCCAGAAGAATTTAGGAAAGCCATAAACTCCAAGACCAAGGCTTTGATACCTGTAGATTTGTATGGACTTTCCGCAGATATGCAAGCCTTAAGCAAGATCGCTAGAGAGCACAATTTGGCTGTTATCGAAGATGCAGCTCAAGCTCATGGAGCTGTCTACAAAAGGAAACCACCAGGCTATTTTGCAGATATGACCTGCTGGAGTTTCTACGCCAGCAAAAACATGACTACGGGTGAAGGAGGTATGATTACGACTAACAATGATGAATCTGCTGATGTGCTTCGCTGTACGAGATCGCATGGAGAAAAAGGCGAGTATGTGTCGTTCATGCTTGGACATAACTATCGCATGCCAGAAATGGAAGCAGCAATCGGCCTAACTCAGATGGAAAAGCTTCCAGCCTTTTTAGAAAAGAGACGTAGGAATGCTGAGCGCTTAACTGAAAGATTAAGTCTTGTAAAACGTTTGGCATTGCCAAAGGAACCAGAAGGTTACAGACATAGCTGGTATCTCTACACGACCAGGCTTGAGGATGGTAATCGAGCAGAGAGAGACGGAACTATAGAAGAATTGCGGAAACGCGGCATAGGCGCAACCGTTTACTACGGCACACCAATTCATCTTATGCCTTTTTATCGCCAATTCGCAACCCATAATCTTCCAAGAGCAGAAAAGGCTTCAGAGCAAGTGATTTCGTTGCCGATTCATCCGGGCGTCACGTTGCAAGAAATAGATTATATTGCTGATTCTGTTATTGAAGTTGTCGGATAACGGTTAAGGCTTATATTATGAGAGAGGAAATATGGTTTCCAACTTAGTTGAGGAGGACTGCTGGCATTGGCGAAAAAGACCCGAGTTATTATTATGGGGGCCGCTGGACGCGACTTCCACAACTTCAATGTCTACTACCGAAACAATCCGGAATATGAAGTCGTAGCTTTCACAGCGACGCAGATACCTGGCATCGAAAAACGTGCTTACCCTACGGAACTGGCGGGTTCCGACTATCCAAACGGGATACCTATCTATCCCGAGAAAGATTTACCCGAACTAATCAAGAAATACAGCATAAATGAAGTAGTCTTTGCTTACAGCGATGTGCCACATGAATATGTGATGCACCAAGCCTCTACAGTCTTAGCCAATGGTGCTGACTTTCGACTTATGGGTCCCTTCGCAACAATGCTAGAGGCTAAAATGCCAGTGATCTCTATATGTGCTGTCAGGACGGGTTCTGGGAAGAGCCAGACTTCAAGAAGAGTAACAGAAATATTGAGGAAAAAGAGCTTCAGAGTTGTTGTTGTTAGGCATCCAATGCCCTACGGCGACTTAACCAAGCAAGTGTGTCAGCGTTTCGCTTCACATGAAGACCTAGACAAACATGAATGCACCATTGAAGAACGCGAAGAATACGAACCCCACATCAACAATGGAATAATTGTTTACGCAGGAGTTGATTACGAAATAATTCTGCGAGAAGCAGAGAAGGAAGCGGACATAATCGTCTGGGATGGAGGTAACAACGACCTGCCGTTTTACAAGCCAGATCTCCACATTGTTGTCGCCGACCCTCACCGTCCGGGGCATGAAGTTGCTTATCACCCTGGAGAAACCAACGTGCGTATGGCAGATGTAATTGTCATAAACAAGGTGGACACCGCTGACCGTACGAACATCGCAACCGTTAAAAAAAACGTGAAGAGATTGAATCCGAAAGCGATCGTAATAGAAGCAGCATCACCTATAACCGTTGACAAGCCTGAACTGATCAAGGGCAAAAAGGTCCTCGTAGTTGAAGACGGACCAACCATAACTCATGGCAACATGCCCTACGGAGCTGGAACCATCGCGGCAAAAAGGCTAGGCGCAACAGAGATAGTGAACCCCCGCCCGTACGCAGTTGGCTCCATCGTGAAAACCTTTGAGAAATACACTCATTTAGGCGCTGTTCTCCCAGCAGTGGGGTACGGTACAGAGCAAATGAAAGAGCTTGAAGAAACAATCAACAAGACACCATGCGACGTTGTTCTTATCGGAACTCCAATCGATTTAAGACAAGTTTTGCAGTTGAATAAGCCTGCTGCAAGAGCTAACTATGAACTTAAGGAACTTAGCAAACCATCTTTGGAGGATATTTTGGAGCAGCAGTTTCCCCGGAAATGAATCAACGTACAGTATTTTTTGAGTTGGATCCTTTAATTCTTGCATTTCTCGTCGCAAGCTTCATAGTCATTTTAGCCTTTTGGGTGAAGAATTTCTCGGAAAACAGTGGTCTATGACCTCGTTTTCCTGCTTGCGTTAGACCTCTTGCTGGGCCTGTCTTTCAGATTTTTGAATGGGAAATATTGATATCAATAACGCCTTATTTTGTAGCTCTTGCACTTGTCACTGTTCTTTTTGATGGTGGAGCAAATATGGATAAGAGCAGAATGTGAGAAGTCCGAGAGCATAGGATTAAGCTGTTTCAGTCTTTCTTTTGAGTGTTATTATCGCAGCACGCTGTGAAAAGAATTCTGAGATAAGCCAACCCACATGCTTGAATTCATACTCGTTCTTGAAATACACTGTGCCATTCCTCCTCTTTGGTGAGATTTGCAAGGGCTTCAGCATAGATTTTTACCCTTAAGGATTCAGCATCTCCTCGTGCTGGGTCTTTGATGTGTTTTTGTCCGATGATTTTGAGCTGTTTCAACATTGCCAATGCCAATTTTTCGAGGGTTCTTGATGAAACCTCGGAAACGTGATGGTATAATTGGAAGACGCTGAACATCCCTCTTAGATGTTCTATCTGTGTCCGTATGAAGTACCTTTGAACATCCTTGGGTATATGAGCAGGATCGATGATGAGTAAAGCTGCTATGGGAGCGTAGAATTTTTGTAGGATGCCGTGTTCTTCAGCCTCAACCTTGTCTATGTTTATGAGCCCAGTATCCTTGAGTAGGTGCAGTTGATAGCCGACGGCGGCCTTCGTCAGACCCAGCTGTTCGGAGAGCTGAGTTTCTGTCATTGGATATTTACTTAGTAAACGCATGATTTCGGTCCGCGTGTAGTCGGCGAGCAATTTGATGCTCTCAGGATTATCTACGATGTAGACGGCTTTTCTGGGCAGAGTCGTACCTACACCCCTCCATTATGTACTCTATGACAATTAGAATTATGAATATTTATTACTATGACTCAGCTATAAGTATTAAACCGATATAAATAATTAAAACGTTAAACTCGTTTAACTAATTTAAGATTAGGTAAATGCGTCGCATCTGTAGCGGGTGTCCTAGTTGGTCGTTGAGGCAATAATTGCAGTCGTAGCTCTTATCGCAGGAATAGCGCTGTTGATTTACTCAAGTGATAAGGCGGTGCTTCACTCAATAAGCATAGCTTCAGCATTGAGAATCTCACCGCTTATGATCGGTCTCGTACTAATGTCCATCGGCACAGATCTGCCAGAGATTGTCAACGACATTATGTCATCCGCGTTGGGTCACGGAGACATAACTATAGGGGACTCCCTCGGATCTGTCTTGACTCAAATAACTTTGGTGTTGGGGCTTCTTCCCTTCTTAGGCGGAATGTTCAACGTGAAGAGAAGAGAGATAGTGGTCATCGGAGCCTGCGAGGTCTTGGCACTCATGCTTGTGGTGTCAATAGTTAGTACCGGGTACATTTCGAGGGTGAGCGCACTCTTTTTGGTGGCTAGTTGGCCAATTTTCATGTTAATAACGAGAAAAGCCACAGCAAAGAACAGCAAAAAAAAGGAATATGCAGTGCCACGTGCAAATCGAAGGCCGTCGTATCACATCTTGGTAGCCAGTCTAGGATTTATTGGCGTCGCGATCGGAGCTTATGTTGTGATCCAGTCGGTGATCACACTGTCAGAAGCGTTTCATGTGCCTGAGTATCTCATTAGCTTCTTCATCGTCGCAATCGGAACTTCTCTCCCGGAGTTCGTGGTCGACTTGACAGCCCTCCGCAAGAAACAGTACGAGCTCGCGATTGGAGACGCCGTAGGAAGCTGTATTGTCGATGCTACGCTTTCATGCGGAATTGGACCGCTACTCTTTCCAATTAGGGTATCTGGTGAGCTTGCTATGGTCACAGGCTTGTATGCGATACTTGCTTCCGTCGTAGTCATATTGACGCTTGCGCTAAGAGAAAGGGTCGATAGGAAAGCTGGAGCGCTGTTCATTGCTCTGTACTTACTTTCCTACACGACATTTTACGTGTATGAAGTCGTTGTTTAGAGCGCGTATGCAGTAATTCCCTGATACCATCGTACTGCAATTCATGTATAAACCAACGCGTGAAGCCGAATATGAACTCAAGAAATCGGACACCAACACGAAAATTTACTAAGACAGAGTTTTCCAAAGTAAAGATTTTCATAAAATTCTATTTCTACACTTTTGTAACAGCTCTATTTTCTCGCTAACAGTATCAAACCGCAAAAGATGTTTATAGCTCCGAGAAAACCAAGAGCGCCAATAGCTAGCGGGTCAGTAAACGAAAACTCCATAGAGACCAAAATCCCGTACAAAGACAGAAGGGAAAACAAAGCACCAGCGGGAATCATTAAGAGAGATAAAGCTCTGCCTATTTTCTCAGCTGCCTTAAAAACATCCAGCGTTTCAACACCCGTTGTGTCTTTTAGAAGCTCCAGCTCTCGATTTCCGAAGGCAGGAGCTTCAACTACCATTTCCTTTTTCTTCTGTTTCGGCATTCTGCTCACAAACTAAATGTTGAAATGGAATGGTTAAAATAGCTTGCGCATGCCGATGAGAATGTTTAAGACCCCAGCCAAAATCGAAACTATGCTCACGAAAACCAACATGTATGGAGGAACCTGAGGCAGTATAAGCGGTTTGAAACCTTTTTCCATGAGACAAGCAAACAACGCCGCGAAGAAACCCATGCCTAGGCTGATTCCACCCAAAGCAACGCGCAGTCGATGAAAACCCACCATCCTGAGATGATAAGTTGCTAGAACCAACCCCATCAAGCTAAGACTCCATAAAATTGCGCTCTCTGCGTTCACATCTCCTTCTAGAAGCACGGGAACTGCCAGAAGCATAAGAGACATGCTGATCCCAATTATTGGAGTAATGGGATAGAAAGGAGCCTTCAGGGGTCTTTCTAAACGCGGTTTACTCTCTCTAAGCTTTATGACTGAGAGATTAACCAAAGCAAATACTAGAATGGACGCAAAACTCGCTGCATAGCCCAACCCGACAGCTCCAGCTCCAAGGATAAGGAACAACAGAATGAAAAGCGAGTTTACGATAACCGCCACATGTGGGGTCCCAAAACGTCCATGAAGTTTCATCAAAACCTTGGGGAAGTATCCGTCTCTACTCATCCCACAAACAATAGATGATTGAACCGTTATAGCTGTGCTTACGGAAGAAATGCTCGCAACCATGCCGCCGATCGCGACTAAGACGCCTCCCAACAAACCCAAAGTTTTTTCAGCTGCAAAATTAAGCAAAGTAGACTCAACGAAGTCTTCCTGTCCGACAACGCTAGTCGTTACATAGGCAACGGTACAATAAAGAGCTATCAACAAAATCATCGACAAGAATATGGCCTTAGGAATGTTCTTCTCAGGATTTTCTGTTTCCGGGGCTGCTACCACGGTTGCTCTTACCCCAACAAACATGATGAACGTATACGCAGTGGCCGCAAAGACCCCAGATATACCTTCAAATCTGGGCAAGACTTCTGGAACAACTTGGCCCTGACCGAATCCACTTACAATGAAGAGAATGAAGATGGCTAAGAATGCGACTACTAGTAGAGTAGTGATCTCTTTTACTCCTCGAACGCTCAGCGCACCAAGGATGAATATCAAGATGGCTGCGATTAGATTTGTGTAAACTAACATTTGATTTTGATCCAAAGGAAAGAGAATCATCAATAAGTACGATAGTTGTTGAGTGAAAACTATGGCTGCAAAGGCTGCCCCGAATATACTGCTGAGCCACCTTAGACCACCAGCCATGAAAGCAGTGAAGCCTCCGAACGCAGCTTTAGCATATGAATATTCCCCTCCTCTCACTGGGAGAGCTGCACAAAGTTCACTATAGCTAAACATTGTTAACAAGCATATCAACCCACCGAGAAAAAGCGCAAAGACCATGCCCCCCTGAGCCAAAGAATATGCATAGCCTAACTGCCCGAAGATTTCAAATCCAATAGCACTTCCTAACCCGATCATTATTGCACCGAAAAGTCCATGTTTCTCTCCCTTCTTCAACTGAGCATCAGCCCCAATAAGCTCCTTAATGTTCGTGGAGGAGGAAAAACCCACCTGTAATCGAGAAAAAGCCGGAAATGCTTAAGATCAGTAGAGATATGGGAAGAAGTTCGGGGGACACACCCAGCAAGCTTTGAATGTGAAGGAAGTTGAAATAGAGTATACAAGCGAGAATGAGTGCTGACATGCCAATTGCACTCTGCGTCAAACCAACAGCCACAACAAGTGTTCTTTTAGCTTTCATCTGAGTCACTTACGCCTAAGTATAATTCCCGAAACCAGGTCAAGCGCTCCTACCACAAACAAAACCCACAAGGACAGCATGCGATATTCTTGATTTTCAAGTGTGCTGACATCTACAAAGCCAAAAAAGACCATGGCAACTACACCTAACATTATAATTCCCATAAATATTAGAAAACCACCTAAAGCCACTGTAAATCTTAATGTATATTCACGCATGTTCTTCTCACGGCAAGTTTGCTTTCTAGTGGTCAATATTTTGTTGATTTCGAGCTATTGAACAATTGTTTGGTTGAATGTCTTATGTTCCTCTTCTGAGAGCCAGCCTTCTTCTTTGAGCCTTTCAAGTCCATTTCTTACAGATTCGCGTAAGTTTTCGGTTTGTAATATATTCGCCTTCACTCCCGCCTCGTTTATTTCTCTTTCAAAAACAACGTTTTGTTCCATTATAGTTGGAAATTTGTTGATGAGAGAAGTTATAGCTGCAGAGCGCTGAACAAGCAGTTGTTTAATCTTAGCGCGGCCCAAGGTTTTAACCTTCACTGAAAAGCTCATGCTGTTTGCCACAGAAGGTGGAAAAACAGCATAGTGCTTCTTTGAATTCACACGATAGCCGACTACATAAAATGGCATGTCAACTAAAGTGTATTTATCGCGTTTTTGTTTGATGCCCAGCTTGCTGAGCTGGTTTAAGGTTACCTCCGTTAGTTTCGTCAGCTTGTCCATTTGACTAATAATGCTTGCGGTTTGTTCTTCGAGTTTTTCAGCTTCTTGTTTGTGGATTTGGATTTTGGCATCTCGCGAAGCTTCAATTTCCCTTAGTGCCCACATGGCTTCGTCAACACGGCTTTCGCATTCAGCCTTCAACTTCGAAATTTCTCGCTTCTTTGCATTTTCGGGCTCCCTTGTTTTTTCTTCTGCATCCTTGAGTTCTTTTTCGATTTTTGGGAGTTCTTTCTTGTGTTGCTCAAGTCTTTCTTTCCATCTTCGTTCTCCGGCGCTGTCTTTCTTAACTACGCAAGTTTCTATTTCAGTCTTGCAGCGTTCGATTTTGCTGAGCCGCAATGATTTAGTCTTTTCAAGTCTGACTTTCTCTTGCTGTAGGCGGTATATCTCTTTTTCAAATCTTTTTGAAATCCTTGTTACTTGCTTGTTGTGTTGTTCATGAATTTTTTCGACTCTCTCCTTAACAGCTGGTTTCCGTTTTTCAAGTTTCTTGTTAAACTCTGCTTTGACTTCTTCTATTTCGTTGCGAATTGTATCGATGTATCTTTTGGTTGTTGTGTTTAAGAGTTTCATGCCTTTGGAAAGGATTTTGGTTTCCTTTGTAAATTCAGTTCTTAGATTTTCAAGTTCTAGGTTTTTTGCGAAAATCGAGGCTTTATCCAGTGTAGGTGCAAGTAGTACAGTGTCGGAAAGCGGGTACTCAATTTGCTTAGCTTCGGAGAGATACAATTTGAAGTCTTGGAAAAAATCTGAATCTGTGAGGAGACCGTCTATTATCTTTTCTTTTTGCCTTTCAGATGCTTGAAAGTAGTTGAGGTTGTCCGAAAGAAACGCTGTGTAGGCTTCTCTTGTGGCAGAACTTCGGTTCACACTGCTGATAAAAGCTTCTACGTTTGGGACATCGTGATAAGACAGAGTGAAAGAAGCAACGTTCAGGCCGTCAAAAACGAGACTTATGTTTCCCCATGGGGCAATCCAAAAGGGGTAGCAAACTTCCACGATAAACGCGAACTCTCTTGGGGCTCGTTTTAAAACAAAACCACTGCCCTTCCGTCTTTGCATCTCGGCTAAACAGAAAACCGCTGCTCTTTCCATTCCTTTTGTGAAGAGCTTTTCACGGTTTTCGGATGGAGTAGAGAACCGGAGGATTAATTCCGTAACCTTTTCGGTCACGTTTTACACCATTTTAGCAACTTAACAGCAATATCGAGTCGGAGTGCTTAAAAATGTTGTGAGACTTTAGTATTTGGGCTCGAAGGAACAATATCCTTGGGTGTTGGTGTCATACTTAACAGCCTATTATGCGCTTCTAGAGAAACATTATTGCATGTTTTGGTCGATACTTCTTCTACTTAAGTTTCTTCAAGAACATCGACCGATTAGCTTTAAAGGAAATTGCTACTATGTGAGATAAGCGTCGAAGTTCATTGAACGTGAAATAGAATGCCTGAGGAAACAGTTTCCCGATTGCCCATAAAATTTGTTGTTAGGAGTGTGGGAGAGGCTGAGGGGCAACTCATTCGACACTTGGCCCCAAGAACAGTTGAAGCCATAACAACACAGCTTCCAATCGAAGGAAGAGCCGCACTGTGGAAGGAAGAGGTATATTTTGAAATTCCAGTTAAAATGGGAAATGAGAAAGCCAAAGCTAAGGTTAAGAAGGGCCAGATCGCCTATTGGCCCATGGGAAGCGCCCTCTGCATTTTTCATGGCGAAACACAACCTTACAGTCCAGTGAACATTGTTGGTGAAATCACCAAAGGCTTAGAACTGTTTGAACGTGTAGAAAGCGGAACTAGAATCAAGGTGGAAAGGATTTAAGGAAACGTGAATGCGCTGTCTGCCCATTTCTTGAGCAGTTCTTCGCATTTTTTCTTTATTTCGCTGTTTTTGCTTTTTGTTTTGAGTTTTTCGAGGAATTCTATGCGTTTTTCTATTGAAGTCATTTCGCCTAATCCATAGTAGAGTTTGCCTTCAACATAGTCTTTCATCTGCTGAGCCTTTTGCACGATATAGCTTGCAGCGTCAACTGGGTCTTCTAGCATGTGTATAGTTGCCCAAATAGCTACGTCTGCTTCGTGGAGTTGGCTGAAGCCGTTGATTTCTTCTATTTGCCTGATGTAGGTTCTGAGGAAATCATAGTAGCCAACCAGCCTAATTAGTCGCAAAGCTTCGTTCAATTTTTTCTTGAAAGCTGGGCTTCCCTTCATAGTGAGTTGATGTTTGTAACCTTTTTCTATGATCTCTTTGGCTCTCTGCACTTCTTCTTCTGTATAAACTCGTTTGGGAAACGCCAGATGCGTAGCCTCAAAGAGCTGGTTTTCTCAGTCAACCGGTGTGTATATCTTGAGGTTTCTGCTTCGAGATACAAACTGGATGATGCCCTTCTGTTCCATTTGCTTTAGGAGGTCTTTTGCTACGCTTAGTCGTATGTTGAAACGAGAAGCTACAGCAAATGGCGTGAGAGTTTTCATCTTTTTTATTTCGTTGGTGATCTTCTCGCTTCTGGGGTTGGGCAGGATGATGCCAGCAGTTTTCTTTTCGCGTTTGGATGGTGAATCGCTTGGTTTTGGTTCTTTCTTTTCGCTTTTTCTGGCTTGCTTTCTTTCAGTCTGCTTGAGAGACATCTTCTTTTTACTACCCATAGTAGTTTCACCGGCAGTTCAGATAGAAATCAATCTGGATGTTTAAAGGTTTTCTTTTACTTGATTTGCAGTCCCGCTTTTCCGTTTTCTCCCCTTTTGTCTTGGAAGAGGAGTTGCATACTTTTTCTCCAACAATTGACGATGAAGAGTGTTCATGGTGCAGAAAGGAACGATTTTGCCCCCTGGAAAGCCATAGTGTATAGTGCATCTTTCCACTCTTTCTAGGTCAAAGTTGTAGGCATCCATGAAATGCATTAGGCCAATCATTAAAGTCTTGTAGTGGAAGGGTCTCAATGATTCATAATTTCCACTCATAATAGCAGGCAGAACCTCCCTCAAAATTTTAGGTTTTATGTTACGCAGAGCTGATGCTCCAACTCTTAGCCTTGCCTTGAGACGTTGACCTTTCCTCAAATCTCCTGCAGCCAAACTTAAATCGTTAAAGAACTCGTCCACTTCGCCAAGTTTAGTTATCGGGATTATACTGCTGTTTTCGACGTAAAGATATGTAGCGGCTCCACAGTGCGGGTGACAAGTGAACTCTACATGATACTTCGACTTGTAGGCGCTTAGGAAGTCTGAAATTGGATACGTAGACGGAATAGGATAGAAATCGCTTGTTTTTATCACGCCATTTGTTTGGTCTTCAATGTTGTGAAGAGCTTCTGGGATAGTGATTCTGCCCTGCTTTACTTCCCATTCTTCTGTTCGTCCGGCAAAGGAAACTGGCTGGAAGTTTACACAACGTACAACGTCAATGTTTTTGACTGCAAAATTTATGATACCGCCCAGTTGATGGTTGTTCATTCCTCTAACTATGACAGGAACCAAGACAACGCTTTTGTGACCAGCCTTTCGACAATTTTCAATGAATTTGAGCTTTGTTGCAAAGAGCCACCTTGCATACTTCATTTTTCCTTCGGCGTCGAGATGGCTTGGTGCTCTTCCGATGTAAGGCTCTGGTGTGACTCCATCGAAAGAAAGATAATATGTGTCTACACCAGCCTTTCGAAGTTCCCGAATGTAGTCTACCCCGTCTTTTTCATCGGCTAACCGCACGCCATTAGTGTTGACTTCTACGTGTCTGAAACCCTTCTTTTTTGCAATCTTAACAATTTCAATTAGATCTGGACGTATGGTGGGTTCTCCGCCAGACAGCTGTAGGGCTGGAGGTGGAACAGGTAGATTGTTTCTTAGATTGTCTATTATGCCTTCGATTGTTTCCAAGTCAGGCTTGTATAGATAGCCTATTTTGCCAGCGTAGGCAAAGCATATGGAACACTGAAGATTGCAGGCGTTTGTGACATCGATTATGGCGAGAACTGTGTGCGACTTATGATTTGGACAAAGACCGCAATCTTGGGGGCATCCCTTGACTGCTTTTGTCCTAGGGTTCTTTATGCCTTTGCCAACCTGCCCATATGTTTCAAATCTTTTGAACATTTTATAGTCGGACCAGTAAACGTCTTCGAAGTGCCCATGTTTTGGGCAATCCTTTTCAATGATCACTTTGCCGTCTTTCTCTTTCAAAACCGCATCCACTTTTTCAAGGCATTCAGGGCACAAACTGCGTGTATGCTTAATGAAGCGGGGTTCAGCGTCTTTTACATACGCTTTTTCTCGTCTCTTCAAGATTTCCAACTTGACACCACTGCTGGTTGTAAACGTTTAACAAGGGTTTGCGCTATACATATAAGAAGATTTCCAAACGTTTCCAAAGGTGAAAAGGGTTGGTAAACTCTTCAGCGTCTCTGCCTTTAAGTGGAGAAGCGAAAAGGGTCCTGCGTGAACTTGGGCTCACTCAATACGAAACGCGGGCTTATCTAGCTCTACTTGACAAAGGAGTCTTAACCGCTAGTCAAGTAAGTGAGTATGCAGAGGTCCCCTACTCCAAAATCTATGAAGTTCTCGCTTCTCTGGAAAAGAAAGGCTGGACAAAAGCTGAACGCGGACGACCAAGCAAATATTATCCTAAATCGCCATCTGAAGCACTAAATGCAGCTAAGCTGCGCCTTGAAGAAATGACAAAATCTTGGGAACAAGCTATACTGAGTGAGCTGCAGCCGCTTTACGAGAAGAGGGGGATACGGGAAAAACCTGACATATGGATTCTGAGAGGCGAATTTAGCATATTAGCCAAGACTAAAGAAACCTTGGGCAAGGCCAAAAAGGAAGTAATGATCGCAGCACCTTCGTTGCCAAAAACTCTGGAAAACACTTTGGTGTCCATGTTAACACGCTTGCAGAATATTGGCGTGAATGTGCTGCTTATGATTTCAAAGGAAGCAAAAGATTGGAACTTGAAGAAGACCGCAAATGTTGCCGATGTTAGGGTTAGGGATCAAATGTTCGGCGGCGGTGTTATTATTGATAGCAAGGAAGCCCTGCTGTTTCTGGGTGAGGAGAAGCCCACCCTTGTCATATGGTCGAATCATTTAGGACTGGTCAAATTCGCCAGAGACTACTTCCAATATTTATGGAACTCTTCAGAAAGGGTTTGATTTGCCTCAGGCAAATGACAATGGCAAGCCTTTGACACGTTTTCACAAAAGGTAGAAGGTGAGAGGCTAAGGTTTGCCTAGAACTTTTTCTTCAGGTGGCGGAGATGGGATAAGCCCGTGTTTCATTAGAAGTGCAGTGGACTCTCTGGCGTTTTTGATGATGGCTACGGCTTTATCCCAGAGTTCTTGTCTACTTGGTTTTACTCTAGCGACTCCTTCTTTAATTGATTCCAACGCGCATGCAACAGCTTCATGTGGGAAAACTTCCCACTCATCCATTCTGGGAACTATGTCACCTTCATGAATTCCTCTTTCCTCTGCAAACCTAGACAGTTCTCTTGCAGCTGCAATGCACATATCGTCGGTGATTATCTTCGCTTTCACATCCAGGACTCCCCTGAATATTGCTGGGAAACCCAGAGAATTGTTTATCTGATTTTCAAAGTCAGATCTGCCCGTCGCCATAACTCTGGCTCCTGCTTCCTTTGCTTCCCAAGGCCATATTTCAGGAATGGGGTTTGCACATGCGAACACTACGGAGTTTGTTGCCATAGCGGATACCCATTCTTTCTTGATTGTGCCTGGGCCGGGCTTAGAAGCTGCGATGCAGACATCTGCTCCTCTAAATGCTTCAGGCATGCCTCCTGTTCTGCCTTCGGCGTTTGTTTTTAGACAGAAATCCCACTTCCATGGGTTTTCCCCTTTTTGTGCTTCTATGTCTTTTCTGTTTGAGTGGAGAATTCCTTTGCTGTCTGCCATTACGATGTTGCCTGGTTTGACTCCTGCTCTCATGAGAACTATGGCTGTTCGTGTGTTTGCTGAACCAACGCCTACAATGGATATTAATGCTTCATCCATTTTTTTGCCCACTACTTTTAAGGCGTTTACTAATCCTGCTAGGATTACGGTGGCTGTGCCTTGTTGGTCATCATGCCAAACTGGGATGTTGAGTTGTTCTCTTGCTTTGTCCAATACATGGAAGCATTTTGGTTTTTCGATGTCTTCGAGGTTGATTCCTCCAAATGTTGGTTCTATCCATTTGCAAGCAGTTACAATGTCGTCTGCACTCTTTGTTGCTAAGCAGAGTGGAAAAGCGTCGACTCCACCAAGATATTTGAAGAGGAGAGATTTGCCCTCCATGACCGGCAAGCCCGCTTCAGGTCCTATATTGCCTAGTCCAAGCACTCTTGTGCCATCGCTTACCACGGCTACGTAGTTCCATCTATTTGTGAGTTTGAACACAAGTTCAGGGTTTTCCTTAATATCTTTACATGGTCTAGCGACACCTGGTGTGTACCATATGGCGAAATCAGATGGGCCTCGAATAGCGCATTTGGGCAGAACCTGCATCTTTCCCTCATAGAACTGGTGGTATGCTGCAGCAATCTTAGCTGGTTTTTTCGCCTTGGCTACAAGTTCTTCTACCGTCACTTTCTTACTCATTTACATACCTCACATTCATTGTCCAAATTTTAGCTTGACAATAGGTTCATTTCTTTTACACGTAGAGTTACTGTTGTTCATTTTTCATGCATATAAACTTGCCGCGGTCAAAAATCACACGAGACTCTCCACAAAGAAAATGCTGGGTGCATCACATTTTCACTCTCTTTCCGTGACTAACACTATTTTGGAACTCGTTTTTCGATATCTTGATTTGTCAAAACTGCTATAGATGCTGATCACCTTAAAGCCTGTTTCTTCAAGCATCTTGACTATTTCGTCTTTAGTTATTATTGCAACGTCTCCAAACTCATGGTATCTTTCCAGCAGTTTGCCGTTTTTATAGACTTCGAAGAACAAGTTGAGACTGCACTTGTTCTTTGTCCTGTCTCTTCTTGTGAATATGCTTCGTACAACCGTTTTTCCGCCTACAGTTTCCTTCCTGTCAATCCACCACGAAGCTTCGGGCTTGCTTGGCGACACTTGTTCAAGGTCAAAGGCAAACACGCCGGCTTTCTCTAAATGTCTATAAACGCATTGTAAGGTTCGCTTTTGATCTTTAACTGTGATGTTATGGTCAAATGTGGAGGAGGGAACGTAAATGAACGGGAATAGCTGCTTCAGCTCAAAGTCTTTCATATCTCCTTTTCTAAAAATCACACGTCTTCTAACGTCTTCAGATTCTTTAGCTAGCTTTTCTCTGGCTTCTCTGAGCATATGAACAGAGTTATCAAGACCTACAACCGTAACTCCGGCTCTAGCAAGTGGAATAGCCACTCTCGCCGTTCCTACACCCAACTCCAATGCTTTACCTCTGCTTCGAACAGCAAGTTCTTTGTAGAATCCTAAGTCGTTTTTGGACCCAAACAAATCATAAAATTTGGCAGCCATTCTATAAGTCATTTACCCATCACTACTACAGTTAGCATATAGACGCAAAATAAATCAGTATCAAGTTTTAGCTGTTAAAATTGTTTGCTCAACAAGAAGTGACTTTCCAATTCTTGAAATCAAGCCCGCTTCAAGGCGTAGCGGAGCTGAAGCGTGCATTAAAGATTAGGTGAGACTGGATTCTTGCTAGTTTATGTTCTCCTTTTCCGTTTGCGCCCAGTTTTTCTCGCAGCTATCAAACCTACCTTCTTGCCAGGTGGGGCGTGACGGGAAACCGTAGTAACCTTGCGGGCACCTCTCTTGCTGCTACCGTAAGGATGTGCAGCCGCTATCATGGCAACGCCTCTTGTGCGAGGGTATGCATGTCCTTTAGCCTTCATCAGGTGAAATTTGGCTCCCGCCTTCAAGAACGGCTTGTCCACCCGACCAGCACCTGAAATCACTCCAATTGTAGCTCTACAAAGAGTGTTAATATAACGAGTTCTGCCAGAGGGAAGTTTAACCATCACTCCCTGAGGAGTGTGTCCAACCACAAGCGCGTAAGAACCAGAAGAGCGCGAGATTTTGCCGCCATCACCGGGCGTACGTTCAATGTTGCATACCATTGTGCCGTCTGGAACATGGCTGAGAGGTAGCACATTGCCAATATCTATTAGGGCCTTGCTTCCTATTTGAATTGGCTGACCTTCATAGGCTCCTTCTGGGGCAACTATGTAGCAGGTTTCTCCTGTTTCAAGTTTAACCAAGGCCAGAGGAGCACCTCTTCCAGACTCGTGAAAGATATATTGGATTTGCCCATTAGAAACTCCTTCAAGTTCCTTCTTCGAAATCGATGGATATTGCACTGGAGCTATTCTTTTGTGAGTTGAAGCCCTAAACGGTGGTGAACCCCTGCCACGTCTCTGAACACGGATTCGCTTGCCCATTGGTTTTCGCCTTCGTATATGCTACCAAGCCAGCATATAAAACTATTATCGTTTCCATCAACTTTCACTGCACTTTACTTGAAACCATTCACTCTCTTTCTTGAGCACTCGATCTTTGCTTGATTTGGCTATTAGAGAGCTAACTTTTATCTCAACCTCGGCGTTATGAGACTAATCATGGAAATTATATGCTTTATAAGACTGTCAAAAGAACAGCGGAGAAATCTGCCAGAAGACTACATTCCTCCCCCAATTGAAGGAATGTATTCAGTTAGTGATGAACATCCAGAGGGCATTGTTTATCTATATGTGGGCTGCTGTGATTGGGAAAAGAATTTTGATTATTGCTTAAAGGAATTTATCCTGACCATTTTCCATGAGACAATGCACATTGTGCTTCCCGAGTTGGAAAAGCACATTCCGTGTGCTGAAAAAATCTGCGCCAGCGTTCTTAACGTGATTCCATCAAAAGACGTTACGCTTTAATTCAGAATATATGATCTTCAGAAGGTAGCAAGAAAGACAAAAATGGTGCGTTTGTTTGGTGATTTCTCGTCGCTTTGCTGAGCCAGCGAGGTTTTCATGGTTGATTGAGGGCAAACTGGCTGGGAGTGCGAGACCCGAGAGCGAACCGCAGCTTAACTGGTTGTGGAATGAAGGTCTACGGGCAATTGTTTGCCTTAATATGGAGTGCCCTCTTGATGATGAGCAAGTGAAGAAGATTGGATTTGAGTACGCTTTTATGCCGGTTAGGGATTTTTCTGCGCCGAATGTTGGAGATATGCGTGAATTTGTGAATTTTGTTGATAGAATGCTTGAACAGAATAATCCTGTGGTCGTTTGTTGTGGTGCGGGTATAGGAAGAACTGGTACAATGTTGGCTGCCTATCTGGTTAGCAGATGCTATACGCCGGAAGAAGCTTTGGATGAGGTTACAGAAAAACGAGGCATCAGTGTGGAATCTTATGTGCAGCGAGCAGCAATCTTCAGGTATGCACGTTCTGTTAGGAAATGTAAAAGCAACACTCAGTAGCAGACCGATCCAACGCATGCGCGAACAACTTGAAGGTTTCCATACTACATTATGCGGGTGTCAACACTCTGTTCATAGCGTCATCAGCGACTGCTACAGCGTATCCAGCGATTCTGCGCAGGTCACGGGCTATCATACTCAAAGCGACCGCGATGTCCACGTCTTTTGTTTTCTCCAGAATTTTCTTCAACAAGGCTTTCTCTTTCTCTCTCATGAATCTCATTTTTCCGAATACAGTGATTGCGAGTTGAACATTTTTTTGTAGAAAAGCCTGAACTGATTCTCTTTGCATCTCATACGCAACTTCCGACATATCTCTTATCACCGTTAGAATCTCTGAGTCCACTTTCCCCTTTCCTTCTAGAGATAAGATGTGCCTCGCAATGGAGGAAGAATGGTAAACCAGTCTGCTTAGGTCTCGGGCAATTAAAGCGAAAGTTGTGCATTCTCGGCAGTTTTTCACGCCAACTTTTTCGGCTATGATTCTGTTCATGCTGGAGAGTGCTACTTGTCGAATTGTCATGCGATAATGCCGCTGAGCCTCTCTGCTTCGTTCCAAAACCTCCTTGGCAAGTGTGAAGTTCCAGTCCAGAACAGACTTCACAGCGTCTTCTTGCAGATGCATCGAAAATGAAGAGGTCTTCTCTATAAGCGATTCCAAGGAGAAAGTTGTTGGATCTATCAAAACCTGAAAACCCAGTTTATCAGCCGCCTCTTCTGCCACTTCAACACCAGGTAACTCCATGCGAAGCTGTTTAAGCCTTCGTTTTTGTTCAACTGGAATTATCTTTTGGCTACAAATGTTAATTTGGCTGCTTCCTTGGATGTAATAAGTTTCGACGCAATATTCAAGAGCAGTCAGATTAGAGTAGTCTTCAAGCGAAAGCATCACTTTAAGAGGTTTTTCCGTAGACTCCACTAATGGGTGAAGCCGTAGCGAACCATCTTCTTCCTCTGAGACAGCGATCTGTTCGCCGCTTGTGAGTTTTCTTTTCTCAACCCACTGTTTGGGAAGCGTCAGGGTGAAGCTTCCTCCCCTGATTTTCTGGAGCTTTCTAATTTCCAAACGGTATCCCTCATCTTGTTCTCATGTATAGGAAATATATAAGTTATATAAAAATGTCCTTGAAAATATTTTTGAGCGAAAAATTAAAACCTATGTCATACTTTAATACCTCAAGAATCCCAACGAGTGTGTCATGCAGTGACAGTTCATGTAAAAGTCCTGCTCCACGCAATGTTCAAAGAGATAGCGGGGCAAAGAGAAATTCTGCAAGAAGCAAATGCAAACTCTACACTACGAGATATGCTCGATGTCCTAGCAAAAAAATACGGGAAAGAGTTTGACAGCATAATAAACCCAAAAACAGGCCAGGTTACCCTTGACACACTAGTCATAGTGAACGGAAAAAGCATCAGAAACCCAGATGTCCAACTCCAAGACAACGATGTTGTTATGATAACTGTCCCAGTTAGCGGAGGATAGTGAAAGCTGAATGAGCGAGGTTAGATGTCTGAACTGTTTGAAGCGTTTCAAAGTTGAGCCAAACGCCGAAGAAGCAACTTGCCCAAACTGCAAAACAAGATATCGTATCTCTTGGACTACACCTGCTCAAGCCAAGATCCGAGGACGAGCGTGAAAAGCTTACCAAACGAGGGAAATCAGATGGTTTGGAACAGAAAAATAGCTTATGTTGACTTGTCAACTAAAAAAGTTGTTCAAAAAGACATTCCCAAAACGATGCGCCAACTTTACCTAGGCGGCAGAGGCATCGACATGTATCTTCTCTATAATCATGTGAAGCCGAAAATAGATCCGTTGAGCCCTGAAAACGTGTTGTTTATTGGCGTTGGACTAGTCGGAGGAATTCCGTGTCTAGGCGCCAGCAGATGCGACATAGCCGCTAAATCTCCATTAACGGGCGCTGTTGGCGACTCAAATGTTGGTGGCTTCTTTGGACCAGAGCTGCGCTTCGCAGGCTTTGACCATCTGGTAATCACTGGAAAGTCCAAGAAACCCGCTTACATTTGGGTGCAAGATGGAGAAATTGAAGTTAAAGATGCCACTCATCTTTGGGGGAAGGACACAATGGAAGCTCAGACAGCGATAAGGCATGATCTTGGAGATGAAGATGTAAAAAGCTTGGTCATCGGGGCAGCTGGCGAAAACATGGTGAGATTCGCTAATGTGCGAACGGGACTGAAGAACTCCGCTGGAAGAACTGGCATGGGCTGCGTGATGGGCTCTAAGAACCTCAAGGCTGTCGCAGCAAGAGGAACAATGGATCTGGAATTCGCCAAGCCAGAGAGGCTCCTCGATTACTGCAAGGAGATGAACGACATGATAATCGGCACTCGTTGGGCAAAGACGCAGTCCAGATGGGGCACGATGATAATCTTCAGCAACACGAACACCACGGGACTGATACGGACAAAAAATTTTCAGCTGAATCGCCTGGAAGATGGTCAGGACTTGGAACCTGAGAACATTGACCGCTACTCGATAGGCACTTCTGGATGCTACGGGTGTATTGTTCACTGTCGTCACCGCTACGTTTTAGAGGAAGGACCATATGCGCCCATTTTCGCAGAAGGTCCAGAATATACTTCGTTAGGGGCCTTTGGAACAATGGTCAACTGCAAAAAGATGGAAACAGTTTTGGTGGCGAATCATCTGGTCAACAAGTATGGCATAGACACGCTTGAAACAGGGGGACTCATCGCATGGGCAATGGAGCTTTACGAGAAAGGGATAATCAACGATAAGATGACCGGAGGCCTGAAGCTGGATTGGGGCAACGAAGAAGCCGTATTTGAGTTGATACGTCAAATCGCCACGCGAGAAGGCTTCGGCAACGTTTTGGCCAACGGTTTCCGTGATGCTATAGCCAAGATTGGGAACAATTCTGGGTATTACGCTATTCAGGTTAAGGGCATGAGCAATCTTCACTCAGATGAGCGGCCTACTCCAAGCTTTGCGTTAGGCATTGCCACTTCGACTCGTGGAAGTGACCATTTGCGCAGTCGTCCTGCAGTTGACATGTACGGATTACCCGAAGAGGTTCTGCAGGAATTGTACGAGGGACCAGTTTCATCCGACTATACTTCTTATGATGGCAAGAGTAGAATGGTCTGGTGGCAAGAACTCCTCTACGCGGTTACGGATTCCATAGGCACCTGCAAATTTCAAACCGTTTTCTGCGCAGTGCACGCTCCAAAATGGAACGAATTCTCAAAGCTGATTCAATATGCAACAGGCATGAAATTTTCAAAGACGCAACTCATGCAGATAGGCGAAAGAATCTACACGCTGGAGAGAATGTTCAATCTACGTGAAGGCTTCACAAGAAAAGATGACAGCTTGCCCGAACGGTACTTTAAGGAGCCAACTCCAGTAGGCTTTCCAATCGCAAAAGGCAAAACGATAGATAGAGAAAAGTTTGAAGCCATGCTGGATGAATACTATGCACTCCACGGCTGGAACAAAAACGGCGTGCCCACGAAGAAGACGCTTGCAGAACTAGGGCTCAACAAAGAGCCAACCCACATGATCTAGTGTGGAGGATGAACACATTGCAAAAAATATTGTTCATAGACCCGGAAAAATGCACGGGATGCAGAATCTGTGAAACCGTATGTTCGTTGCATCATGAGAAAGTCTGTAATCCGGCGAGAGCGAGAGTTCACATTGCGAAGTGGGAAACATCTGGTTTGTATATTCCGGTTGTTTGCTTGCACTGTGAGACTCCGATTTGTGAGGAGGTCTGTCCAGTGCGAGCGATAAAGCGGGATGAGAAAACTGGAGCAGTGGTTATTGACTATGATCTCTGCGTAGGCTGCCGACTCTGCGTGCTATATTGTCCATTTGCTGGAGCTGGAATAGACATCGTAACTGGGAAGATCTCGAAGTGCGACCTATGCGATGGAGACCCTGTGTGCGTGAGGTTCTGTGACCCAAGAGCCCTGCAATATGTTAAGTCATCGAGGGCGAACATGATGAAGATGCGAAAAGCAGCCGAGAAGTTCTCAGAGCTAATGCAGAAGCTTTTGATTCCTTAAAGACTCATTTGTGGACATTGCTTGGTCAATTATTTGTGCGCTCTGATTGGGCATAGTCTGCCGAAAGAAGCGGGTTTCAAACGACCTTTCTGAATCCTAGATAGCTGTAGATTTCCATAAAGTTTCTGCGCACGCACACATTTAGCAAACTTCAAGTAGGAAAGGTCAGGCCAACCAATTCTCCGAATAATATGTAGCTAGATACCACGTAACCTAATATGGCGCCACTACAAAGATACGGCAGTCCTGCTTGTGGGTTTCCTTTGTTCACACGTCTCATAAGTGCTACGAAACCAAAAAGTGTACCTAGCATTACTGATAACGCTATGAGAAGACCGTTACTAGTGATACTGTAAAAAGTTGAGGCAACCAAAATTCCAGGAAAAACAAAATCTCCCAAACCCATAACAAATGCCTCCCGCTCCTCGCCATCTTTGAGTTTCTCTTTCAAACTCTTTGTGTCTCTAATTAGAGAATACGCTCTGAATTTTGGTATGACCAATACTGTGGGCAATTTAAGGTCTAAAATGGTGTCTGCAAGGGTAATCATATGTTTGGTTCTGTACACTGATATTGTATCGTATGCAGCTAACCCGATAAGCAAAACAATCACTAGAAAGATGCTCAGCGAAATGCCAAACATCGCAATTACCCCCACCCCTATTAGAATGCTGCATACGTCGATTACATACCATTCAGGATATACGACAAGCATGGCAACTAGAATAGCGGCGACCATTATGGAAAGGAATAGTGACCACACTGCTGAAACTACAAAAGTCAACAATGGATAAGACACAAAGAAAACAAGATACCCCGTTGCTCCAAGAATGATGCCCTGTATCAGCTGCCTCTTCCAGAATTTCGCAATCAACAATATGGCAGCTGTAAATACTAATAACGTCACAAAAAGAGATACTATGTTCATCGGGTCATTGGGGTTTGCGTACAAACGTATATCTGCCACTTCAAACGGTCTTATAACCAACAAGGTCAAAGCGTCAATTACGACAAATAGGCCACCCATCAGAAAAACAGGAAAGATATTTTTCATTTCTCTTTTCTTGTCTTGGTTCATTGTATTTCAAGAATCGCAAATACCTATTTATAGAGTTTGATCGTTTGGAAAACTGAATTGCCCCTGCGTTCGGATTGCGTGCGCGATACGAAAAGTTTTAAGCAAGCTTTCAGGCGATAGGAAACTCGAGGTTGTATGAAATGTCAAAAGCGACGAGACCGTGTTACTTCGATAACAGCATAGAGTGTCCAGTTCGCAAAGTTGCAGATGTACACCGAGCGTCCCTTCTAGAAAAGGCTTGCCCGATATGTCCGAAACGTCTAAAGATGGTAGAGAAATCTTAATAACAGCACCTTCAAGGAATTGCGATTCTAGGAATCCAACTCTCCCTTTCGTTTGTAAGGGATTTTCCTACGAGCAGAGCTTCTTCGTTAATCAGAGTTTCTACTTCTTGTTTTTCTCTTCTCTTGATTCGATGGATCCTAACTGTTCGCCTGAAATGGTCTTATAACTTGTTAGTGAAGCTGTTTGCCAGAGAACGCTTCAGGTACATCCTTTCACTTTTCTTTCTGTTACATGTTTCTCTTTTAGTTAGTTCTTCGGGCTTGAGTTCGCGGGCGCTAGATTAGTTCAGGATTATTTCTGAATTGAACTCGAAGGAAATATTCTCCGAGTTTGACTAAGAATATCATCGCTCAATTGATTTTGGAAAGCATTTCGTGCGCTCAGACACACGCGGATTCTGCTACTATTTCCATGACATCATAAGTCTTTATGCCCAGCGACTTCTTAACGGAAGCATGTCGAAGGTTAACTTGACATGTCGGACACGCCGTTGCGAGTGTGTCCACCCCCAAAGGCACAACGTCCTGAGCAAGTCTAACGAAGGCCGCGTCAACGCTTACCTGATAGTTAAAGGCCCAGACACCACCTCCAGCACCACAACACCGAGCACGTCTCCTGGTCAACGGCATCTCAACAAGCCTTAAGCCAGGTACTGCCTTCAAAAGATCACGAGGTTCATCGAAAACGCCGCTATGCCGTCCAAGCGAACACGGATCATGATAAGCTAGTTTAAGATTTAACTCTCCCAGTTCAAGCAGATCATCTTTTATCAAACCGTAAGCAAACTGAGAAGTGTGTCTAACTTCACATGGCAATTCAACATTCAAGACTTCCGGATACAACTTCGAAAACGTGTAGTAACAACCCGCACATGAAGTGACAAGAACCTTCGCTCTAGTCTTTTTCATCCGCTCAACCACGCGCAATGCCACCTCCTTCGCCTCCTTCCACAGCCCAGAAGCCAACAAAACATAACCACAACAACCCTCCTTCTCAGCTAGCAAGGAGAAATCAACATCAGCTCTACCCAAAACGTTAGCAACCGCCATAGCCGTGTGTGGCGTGCGACTAGCTACCACGCAGCCCACCCAGTAGAGAACATCAGCCTTCTCCAAAGGCATTACTGAAAGGTTTCTCATCCAACCGAAACGTTTAGCAGTGGGTGTTCCTGCCACGTCACCCGTCATCAATATGTTTTTTGCAGCCACAGTGAACAAGTCGGGAGCTAAACCCTTCTCAGCTACGTGTCGCCTAGTGTCCATTATAGCCTTTCTCACCTGCGTGTCTTCAAAACATTCAGCGAAACAAAGTCCGCAGAGGCTACATGTGTAAAGAACATCCGTCAGCTTTCTGGAAGGCTGAAGCTCTCTGCCGGTAAACCCGCGTATTAACAATGCTCTTCCTTTGGATGACCACGTCTCAACGTTGTTGAACGCCGATGCCACAGTGCAGTAGCCGCTGCAAGTAGCGCGCTCTAAACATTTGCTGGCTGGCATCTTCATAAACAATGTTTTGAGGGCTAAAGCAAAGTTCCTAAACGTGCCATGTCCAGCTCTAAATATCTCCTTCGCGTTTTTTTCTATATGCTCCTTTTCTTTTGTCGTGCTTGGCATTTCTAGCTTTGGAGGAGCGGTATCGTCAACCAAAACTATAGGCGAACGAGTAAACCTGAAACCTTCAGTTTTTCCAACACTTCTACGAATAACGGTGAAGCCCTTTTTCTTGGCTAGTTCAAATACTTCTTGTGCTTGTTCTTTTGATCTGATCCGCAAAACGACATCAAGTTTAGGATATTGCTGTTTTCTGAAAACATGCTCATAAGAGTAGACATAGAGATCTTCGATGTCAGTAAGAACGTTCTCAGGTCCAACTATTTGTCTCAAGTCGTCAGCGATGTTAGTTCCTGTCTGATTCATGTTATCCTAACTCGTTCTCTGCTTAATCGAATCATGGATGCTTTTAGCACGGCATGAAAACTAGAAATTGAGTGGATCCTTCTAAAGTTTTTCTCTTCGAAGTAGCGAAAAGATGTGCGGACCCACATCAATATATGACTTAAAAAGTGAGGGAATATGTGCTCCGAGCCGCCATCAAAATTGGGAAAGACCTCGTGGTCAGAAAAGCGTTGTTCCTAGTGTCGCTCCGCGTTCAATAGCAGCGTAGCAAGAATCCTTTGCAAAGCTAAAGATACTCGCCGAACTGTCACTTTCTCCAGCGTTGTGCACGCTTTGAATGTGCTCTTGAGTGATCAGGCTGAAGGTTGCGCGATAACTCTCGATTTTCTGAGGAGTATGAAGAGAAATCCCATCACTGCGGCAAAGAGTATTGTTGTGGCTCCAAAGACATACAGCATGGTTGTCTTGTAGTCGTTAGCTACTTGCGACTCATGCAGTAGATTCTCCAATTGTTGATTGGCTGTTTGTTGATCCTCCAGTTGCTCTTTGTATGGCGACTCTATAAAAAGCTCTTGTTGGAAAGTCGGATGATCTGAGCCCCTCCATGTTTCCGGCTGGCTGTCCCACAGTTCAGTTTGGGCTTTCACTTCTACGTTTGTGTAGCCTGATGCGATGTTGGTTGGCAAGCTGAATGGTATGTAAAATGTGCTTGTTTGTCCCTCTTGAATTTGAATCGGCAGATCAGTACTTGTGAAAAATTTCTGCAAGTAGACATTTCCGTCAGTGTAGTAGTAGTTTATGGTCGCAGTTAGTTCGGTAACTCTGATCTCGTCTTCTTTGTCGTTGTAGACTCTGACGACCATGTAGCCTGTTTGACCTTGATGGTATGTTTCCTCGTCAAGAGTGCATGACGTGATGGTTGTAGCATTCGCGACGAAAGGAATGATCACTAAAGAGAGAATCGGTAGCAACACGATTAGGAGTT
>JAPUUO010000004.1:37451-39317 GCA_026967815.1 Candidatus Bathyarchaeota archaeon
GCGACGAAAGGAATGATCACTAAAGAGAGAATCGGTAGCAACACGATTAGGAGTTTCTTATGCATTTTCATCACTTCCTTAACGTTCTAACGCAAGCGATAAAAAAGAGTTATGAACTGTCAGTATAGATTATGGATGCACTTAATTGGCAACGGCGCAATAACTACCGAATGTGAAACACCTCAAACAATTGTCAGTTCGATTTCTAGCAAACTAAGTGGAACGTTGTCTTCCAACGGCTTATCAGAGTCGTACGACAGCCATCTGGAGGATTCAGATAGGGTGCATTTAGTCACGATTATTCTAGTTTGGCACCGCATTTTAAGCAGTACTTGGATTTTTCTGGGAGGTATTCGGCACTGCACTTGTCGCATTTAGTCATGTATGGTCCGTAGGGAACTCTCGGGTCCCCTCCTTTGGCGATGAAGGCGCGTATCTTCTCCATGTTGGGCTTTCTCTTCTGTTTGAAAGCCCATAGACCTTCGGTGGGTTCCATTGAGCCGATGTTGAGTGCAAACCATGCTTTTCCATGTTCCCATGTTGGGCGCCATATCAGTTCTTTCCACCAGTTGTGGTGAACCTTATAATACCAGAGGCTGGATGGAGATAGTTTGTTCATCTTGTCGATGTACTCTTTTACCTTGTCATCGAGTTGTTCTTTAGGTACAACATCGTTCACCACGCCTAACTTGAGGGCTTCTTCCGCGTTTATCTGTGAACTTAAGAGAACCATCTCTGCCGATTTCTTTATGCTCATGTGTAGCGGAAGCCATTGAGACAGTCCGCCTATGGAGGTCATGCCGACCCTTGGACCGGGGGAGATAAATCTTGCATGGTCCGCTGCAATTGCAAGGTCACAACAGGCGACGAATTCCCAGCCGCCTCCAGCTACTGCACCGTTTACTCGGGCGATAACCGGTTTTCCACAGTGCATTATCATGTCAAAGACTCTACCGTAGAATTCTCCCCACTCCCAAAACTTCCAGGGCTTTTTGTTGTACACCTCGGCGTATTCGTGTACGTTTCCGCCAGTGCAGAAGGCTTTGTCGCCTTCACCCGTCATCACTATGAATTGGACAGCGTCGTCTCCCATGGCCTTTTCGTAGCTAGTGTACAATTCTTTGAGCGTCCCGAGGACGTATGAATTCATTTCCTTAGCGTTGTTAATGGTGATACATGCGGTGTGATCGTGCCAGTTAGGATCATATTTGATGGTTCGCCAGTCTTTCGGGTCTTCAGCTGGATACCAGTCGTATTTGTTTCCAGACATGTTTATCACGTCTCTGTGATTAATTCTGTATCTATTTAAAACTTGCTCGCGATGGAGACTCGTTGAGGAATCCATGAGGGCATGCGAGTGAAGGTAAGTTAATGAGGAGTAACTTCGGCTGAGAAGACATATATGCCCGCCATATAGATGCCTACTTAAGGTGATGAAAATTTGGAAGTGCCAGATAAGATACAAACTTGGCAGATGATTCAGCCTTGGAGCAAGGACAAGGAAACAGGAAAAATCACTGAAGGCAGACTGGAAGAGACCGAGATTCCTATTCCAGACCTTGAGCCCGGCGAAGTTCTAGTAGAGATTGCCGGCTGTGGCGTTTGCCACACTGACATCAGTTACTTCTATCTCGGTGTTCCCACGGTGAGTAAGCCTCCGCTCACTTTGGGACATGAGATCAGCGGCGTGGTCGTGACTGGTGACGAACAGTGGATCGGTAAAGAAGTTATCGTGCCGGCGGTCATGCCATGCCATAACTGTGCCATCTGTAATGCCAGGAGGGAAAATCGGTGTTTAGCCCAGAAGATGCCTGGAAATAGCCTTGGAATCTACGGAGGTTTTTCTAGTCACATCCCTGTGCCCTC